>JBBDSN010000204.1:0-2776 GCA_040904885.1 Gemmatimonadota bacterium
GCTCGATGTTGGCCTTGTCCGCGCTGATGAGCGCGCCCACGACCCGGTCGACCCGGCCTCCGGCCAGGTAGTGCGCCTCGAGCATGTTAATGTCGAGATCGAGCCCGGCCTTGGTGGCCGTGATCAACGGACGCACGACCGCGGGTGGAGACACCTTGCGCAGCCGCATCCCGACCAGCGAGCCGATCCCGACTTTCACACCGGCCGAGATCGCCTCGACCCAGAGCCTGAGGGGGATGGCCCACAGGATGAGCATGAGCAGGAGGATGGCGCCGATCAAAAGGATGGCGTTCAACGCGAGAATCTGGTCTTGCATCTCTACTGCCCTTCAGAGGGAGGATTCGACTGCGGAAGCTCGGTGGGCTCGGCTTCACGGACCACGTGCCGGTACCCTTCCGCGCTCAGGATTCGGATGGGCGTGCCTTGCGTGATCCACGACGACTCGGAGACGACGTCGATGCGCTCCTCGCCGAAGAGGCCCGTGCCCGAGGGCCGAAGGTCCGTCACCGCCGTACCGAGAGCCCCTACGAGCTCGGAGCGGGCGTGGGACGACTCGTACCCGGTCTCACGCTCGGTGCGCTCGATCAGGAAGATACCGCTCTTGGCAAGCCGCGAGCTTCGAGGTAGCGACCGGATCATCGCCCACGCCGTCACGAGAACGAACATGATCGTCGTGCTGAGTACGAGTCCAGCACGAGTGAAGTCCGGCGTGGTGGGAAGCGATCCGAGGAGGCTCATGTAGAGCCCGGCGAGGATCCCGATCCCACCCAGGATGCCGAAGAGGCCGAAGCCTGGTATCAGGAAGATCTCGACCCCGATCAAGATGAGCCCGGCGCCGAAGATCAGCACGTCCTCCAGGCCCGCGAGCCCGACGATGAGGTGCGACCCGAAGAAGAGCGACAACGAGAGCAGTCCCGCGGCGCCGGCCATGCCGAACGACGGGGTCTTGATCTCGGTGATGAGCCCGAGGAAGCCCAGCGTGAGCAGGAACGGAGCCACGACCGGATTCGAGAAGAAGCGCACGATCCGCTCCGCCCAGTTCGCCTCCGCCGTGACCACCGTCGCCGAGCCGGCGTCGAACATCTCGAGCAGGGCGCTCAGGTCCTCGACCTCCAGGGCATACCCGATGCCCACCGCGTCGTCGGTGGTGAGCGTCAGCAACTTCCCTGCCTCGACGAGCCCTTCGACGACGATGTCCTCGTCCACCATGGCCGCGGCGACCGCCGGGTCGAGGCCCTGCTCTTCGGCGAGGGTCCGCATCTCGCTCCGCATGGCGGAGACGATCTTCTCCGGCGCTTTCTGACCCGATCCGTCCACGGGCGTTGCCGCTCCGATGACGGAGCCGGGACGCATGTAGATGCCGTCGGTGGCGAGCGCGATGAGGGCCCCGGCCGAGAACGCCCTGCGGTTCACGAGCGTGTACACCGGGAGGTCGGTGTCGCGCAGCGCGTCGGTGATCCGTTGGGCGGCATCGACGCGTCCCCCCGGCGTGTCCATGTCGAGCACGACGAAGCGCGCACCGGCGGCTTCGGCCTCGGCGAGGCTCCGCTCGATGAATGGGGCGATTCCGAGCTCGATCACGCCCTCCACCGGGATCCGAACCACCGTGCTGGTCTGCTGCGCGGACGCGGCCTCGGGCGCGAAGGCGGCGAGGGCCAGGCCCAAAGCCAGAGCGCACGTGGTACCCACCACGCGTCGCTTGATTCCGGCTGTTCGTCGAATCATCGAGGCATCCATTCCCTGAAAGGTACGTTCGGCCGACATCGCCGTACACATGACCCTACGAATTGGTCGGCCGGTTCCTTCTCGTCGCTTGACCCGTCGCTCCCCTCCCGCGTAAGCTTTCCCGCCTCATTCGACCGGACGGAACTCCCGGCCTCGCACGTGTATACGGGAGCCTCGTCAAAGCACGACGCCAAGATTCAGAACCCAGGGGAAGCCCAGATGTCCGACAAGGTACTGGTCCACTACGAGGTGAAGGACAAGATCGCCATCCTCACCCTCGACGATCCTCCCGCCAACACGTACACGCACGAGATGATGCGCCAGATCGACGAGGCCGTCGTCAAGGCGCGCTTCGACAAGGGCGTGGAGGTCATCGTGATCACCGGCGCGGGAGAGAAGTTCTTCTGCGCGGGCGCCAACATCGGCATGCTCTCCGAGGCCGACCCCGACTGGAAGTACTGCTTCTGCCTGCACGCGAACGAGACGCTGAACCGCCTCGAGCACACGCCAAAGCTCGTCATCGCCGCGCTCAACGGCCACACCGTCGGCGGTGGGCTCGAGATCGCCATGGCCGCGGACATCCGCATCGCGCGCAAGGACTCCGGCAAGTGCGGGCTCCCCGAGGTCGCGCTCGGCGTCCTCCCGGGCACCGGCGGCACGCAGCGCCTGGTGCGCTTGATCGGCAAGCCGGCCTCCATCCAGCTGATGGCCGAAGGCACCACGTTCGGATTCGACAAGGCCCACGAGATGGGGCTCGTCAACACCGTCCTCGACGCCCCGGACCGCGACTCGTTCCTCGCGTCCGTCATGGAGTACGCCGAGCAGTTCACGACGCCCAACAAGGCCACGAAGGCGGTCGGGCTCATCAAGCGGTCGGTGCAGACCGGTGCGGAGCTCCCGTTCGAGCTCGCGCTCGCGCTCGAGCGTGAGCTACAGGCGCAGCTCTTCGCGAGCAGCGACGCCAAGGAAGGTTTGAACGCCTACGTCGAGAAGCGGAAGCCCCAATTCCAGGGCAAGTAAGCTTCTGATCGGGTATGGAGCGGGGTCCGGA
>JBBDSN010000205.1:0-12224 GCA_040904885.1 Gemmatimonadota bacterium
CGCGCGACCTTGTACGGGCCGCGCGACTTCTCGATCTCGAGCGCCGTCTCGGGGGTGGCCACACCGAATCCGCAACGAAGCCCTGCGAGGCCGTAGGCCTTCGAAGACGTACGTGCGACGAGCAGTCCGGGGACCTCGGCGCCGCGCGTGATCCACGTGTCTTCGGCGAAGTCGGCGTAGGCTTCGTCGAGGATGACGAGGGGGGCGGGCGAGCCGCTGCGGCGTGACCCGGCGTCGGTCGAGCCGGGCGTGGGGGCGCGCCCGGCCCCTCCGCCCGCGGCGAGCTCCAGCAGCGCTTCGAACCACTCCCGCGGCGCGGCCTCGCCGGTCGGGTTGTTCGGCCGGCACACGTAGACGAGGGCGGGCCTGCCCGCGAGCAACGCGGCCGGATCGGCGAGGGCGTCGGCCCACGGCACGGCGCGCGCGTCCATCCCGTTCATGCGGGCGAGCGGCTCGACCATCGAGAAGGTGGGGCTGGCGTAGCTGACGACCGCGCCCGGCCCGGACGCCGCGCGGAAGGCGGAGTCGAGCACGTCGTCCGAGCCCGCGCCGGTGGTGACGCAGTCGGCGGACACGCCGAAGCGCTCGGCCACCGCCTCACGGAGCACGTCCGCATAGAGCTCGGGATACCGGGCGAGGTCGTCGGTGCCGGCCGCGCGGATGCGGGCCAGGGCGCCGGGGTGCGTGCCCCACAGGTTGGTGTTGTCGCTCAGATCGATCTCGACCGGCTCCCGGTCGGGGTCGTACCGCCTGAGGGTGCGGTAGTCGTCGCGCGGGAACGGGGTCACGGGTCCGTTCTCCGTGGCGCGCCGGCATCGTCGCTGATGGGAGGCTCGGCGGCCTCGGGGCCCTCGGCGCCCTCCGGTCCGGCCAGGCGGTGCGCCCTCTCGTCGGCGCTCCGGGCCAGCGCCGCCGCGGCGTGCGCGGGTAACCCCTCGGCCTCCGCGAGCAACACGACATCCCCCGCGAGCGCCTGCGCGCCGCGCTCGTCGATCTCCTGGATGGTGAACGACCGCAGGAAGTGCTGGGTCGAGAGCCCCGAGAAGCTGCGCGACCGACCGGCGGTGGGGAGCACGTGGTTGCCGCCGCTCATGTAGTCGCCGTACGCGACCGACGCCCAGGGGCCGACGAACGTGGTGCCGGCCGTGGGGATGCGCCGCGCGACGGAGGCCGCGTCCGCGGTCATGACGGACAGGTGCTCGGGCGCATAGCGGATGGTGAAGTCGACGGCTTCGTCGAGCGTGTCGACCGTCAGGACGGCGCCCGCGGCCGCGAGCGCCTGCCGGCAGATCTCGGCGCGGGGCGCGTCGGCGAGCTGCCGGACGAGCGCGTCCTCGACCTCGCGGGCGACCCGCTCGGAGGTGGTGACCACGACGCACGCGGCGTCGGGATCGTGCTCGGCCTGGGCCATCATCTCGGTGGCGGCGAGCCACGGGTCGGCGGTGTCGTCGGCGAGCACCAGCACCTCGGAGGGGCCGGCGGGCGAATCGATGACGACGTCGCCGGCGACCTGCGCCTTGGCTTCGGTCACCCAACGATTCCCGGGCCCGACGATCGCATCGACCTTCGGCACCGTCTCGGTTCCGTACGCGAGGGCGGCGACCGCTCCGGCCCCGCCGAGCGCGAACAGCCGGTCGGCCCCGGCGATCGCGCACGCGGCGAGTACCTCGGCGGGCGGGCGTCCGTCCGGTCCGGGGGGCGAGCACACGACGACCTCCCGGACGCCGGCGGCGCGGGCGGGCACGACGCCCATGAGCACCGAGCTCGGGTAGGCCGCGCGGCCGCCGGGAGCGTAGACGCCGGCCCGGTCCACCGGGACCGACACACGGGTCACGCGCACGCCGGGCTCGACTTCGACCGTCACCTCGTCGGGGATCTGCGCCGCGTGGAACGTGCGGATGTTCCTGGCCGCCCGCTCGAGCGCGGCGCGCACGGCCGGGTCGAGCCCGGCGAGCGCTTCGTCCCACGCCTCGCGCGGCACTTCGAGCGCCTCGAGCTTCACGCCGTCGAAGCGCTCGGCCATGTCGAACAGCTCGGCGTCGCCGCGCGTGCGGACGTCGGCGATGAGTCGGGCGACGAGGTCGCCCACCCGGCCGTCATCGCCGAGGTCTCGCTCGAGGAGATGGGCGAGCGAGCCGGTGTCGAGGTCGGCCAGACGGCCCCGCGCGAAGAGGTCGAAGACGGCCGGGCTCGGCGTGCTCGAGTCCGGCGTGCCGGAGCCCGGGGCGCCGGCCTCGTCGCCGGTTCCGGCCTCGGTCACGTCGCCGCCCGTGCGCCGCCCGGGTCCGCCCGCCCGGTCGCTGGCTGAGTCGCTCACGGCATCAACCTCTCGATGCGTGTCACCAGGATCCCCTCGGCCCCGAGCGCCTTCAGTTTCGCGATGGTCTGATAGACCTGATCGGCGTCGACCACGGCGTGCGCCGCGACCCAGGCGCCGTCGTCGAGCACCTCGACGATGGTCGGGCCGGAGATCCCCGGAAGGATTTCGCGGACCTCCTCGATGCGGGCCTTGGGCACGTTGGTCATGAGATACCGCTTCGTCTCGGCGCGCAGGACCGATTCGACGGCGGTCGAGAGCACGTCGATCTCGCGGCGCACGTCCGCGTCGGCGAGCGCCGCGGGGCTGGCGACGAGCGTGGCGGACGAATGGAGGATCGTGTCCACCTCGCGGAGCCCGTTCACCCGCAGCGTCGAGCCGGTCGAGGTGAGGTCGACGATGACGTCGGCGACCCCGAGATGCGGGGCGATCTCGGCGGCGCCGCTCACCTGCGCGATCTCGATGGGGATGCCCAGCTCATCGAAGTAACGCTTCGCCGAGCGCGGGAAGGAGGTGGCGACGCGCGTGCCGGCGGGGAGGTCCTTGGCCGACCGCGCGGCCGCCTCGTCCTTCACGGCCACGATCAGGCGGCACCGGCCGAAGCCGAGGTCGAGGATCTCTTCGACGTCGCGGCCGCTCTCCTGGACGAGATCCGAGCCGGTCACCCCCAGCTCGGCGGCGCCGTCGGCCACGTATTCGGGGATGTCCTGGGCGCGCACGAAGATCGCCTGGAAATCCTCCCCGAGCGATGCGATCAGCGCGCGGTCGGCACGGAACGCCGCTTTGAGGCCGGCCTGCTCGAGCAGCTCGAGCGTCTGCTCGGAGAGCCTGCCCTTGTTGGGGATCGCGATGCGGATCCGTCTCTCTCTCATGTCACTGCCTCTCTGGGCTCAACCGGTCGGCGCTCGTCGGAGCGCCCGCCGCATGGTCGTCAGAAACAAAAAACGCGACCCGTCTCGGAGACGGATCGCGGTGGGGTGCCTTCCTGGAACACACGTCCTAGGCGCGCACCGGCCTCCCGCCACCCGTCAGGGCCGCGTGATGGTGATGATGCTGGACGTGCGTCTCGGTGCTCATGGTCGGGAAGCTGACGCGGCGCCGTGGGCGAGTCAACCCCGGGGCGGCGGCGGCCGGCGGCTCCGCGGTCGGGCCCCGCCGTTGTATCATCATCCCATGGATTCCGTCATGGATCAACCGATCCGCATCCGCGGCGCGCGGCAGCACAACCTCAAGAACATCGACGTGGATCTTCCGCGGCGGGCGTTCACGGTCATCACCGGTCCTTCGGGGTCGGGGAAGAGCTCGCTCGCCCTCGATACCCTGTTCGCCGAGGGGCAGCGGCGGTACGTGGAGTCGCTGTCGACCTACGCGAAGCAGTTCCTCGAGCGCATGGAGAAGCCGCTGGTCGACTCCATCGAGGGGCTCAGCCCGGCGGTCGCGATCGAGCAGAAGAACCCGACCAAGACGAGCCGGTCGACCGTCGGGACCGCGACCGAGGTGTACGACTACTTCCGCCTCCTGTGGGCGCGCGTCGGCCGCACGCACTGCCCGGAGTGCGGCCGGCACGTGAAGCCCGACACGGTGGGGTCGGCTGCCGACCGGGTGCTCGAGCTCGAGCCGGGCGCGCGCATCCAGGTCACCTTTCCGCTGCCGCGCGGGGAGGGGCTCACCCACGAAGCGATCGTCGAGTACCTGCGCGCGATGGGGTTCGTGCGCGTGCTGGCCGACGGCGAGCTCCAGGACCTCGGCGCGAACGACGCGACCACGGTCGAGGGGCTCGGATGCGACCTGACCGCCGCGCACGAGCTGCTCGTGGTCGTGGACCGGCTGAAGGTCGACCCGGACGACCGGGAGCGGCTGGCCGACTCGCTCGGGACGTGCTTCGTGGAGGGGGAGGGGGAGGCCGTGGTGCTGGTGTCGGGCGGCGGCGCGCGCCCCGACCGCCTCCTCTTCACGGAACGCTTCCGCTGTCCCGACCACCCGGACGTCCAGTTCCTCCGCCCCTCACCCACGTTGTTCTCGTTCAACAACCCGTACGGCACGTGCCCGAAGTGCACCGGGTTCGGGGCGACGCTCGAGTACGACACCGACCTGATCGTGCCGGACCCCGATCGCTCGCTGGCGGACGGCGCGGTCGATCCGTGGTCGAAGCCGCGCTACAAGAAGGAGCGGACCAAGCTCGACAGCTTCGCCGGGGAACAGGGGGTGTCGGCCAAGGCGCCATGGAAGGAGCTCCCCGAAGCGTTCCGGGATGCGGTGCTGCACGGGACGAAGGGCTTCAAGGGCGTCATCCCGTTCCTGGTTTCGCGCGAGAAGAAGAAGTACAAGCAGTACATCCGCGTCTTCCTGCGGCAGTACCAGAGCCCGCGCACCTGCTCGGAGTGCGGGGGCGGGCGCGTACGGCGGGAAGCGCGTTATGTGCGGGTGGGTGGGCTGGATATCGCGGAGGCCTCGGCGATGCCGCTCGAGGAGCTGGCGCCGTGGGTGGGTGGGCTCACGGCCCACCTGTCCGAGATGGAGACGCGGATCGCCGAGACCATCCTGCGCGAGCTACGGGCCCGGGTCGGGTTCCTGGTGGATGTCGGGCTGGGCTACCTTACGCTCGACCGGCAGACCCGCACGCTGTCGGGCGGCGAGGCGCAGCGCATCAACCTGGCCAACTCGCTGGGCTCGTCGCTGGTCGACACGCTCTACGTTCTGGACGAGCCGACGGTCGGGCTCCATCCGCGCGACACGGGCGCGCTCCTCGGGCTGCTCCGCAAGCTGAGCGACGGGGGGAACACGGTGGTGGTCGTCGAGCACGATCCGCAGGCGATCCGTGCCTCGGACCACGTGGTGGAGCTGGGTCCGGCGTCAGGCGAGCAGGGCGGACAGGTCGTGTACGAGGGCCCGCCCGCCGGGCTCCCCGAGAAGGACACCGCGACCGGCCGGTACCTTTCGGGCCGCTCCGGCGTGCCGCTTCCGGACCGGCGCCGCGACGTGCGGGGCCGGAGCCTGTCGCTGCGCGGCGCGCGCCTGCACAACGTCGACGACGCCGACATCGAGATCCCGCTGGGAGCGCTGACGGTGGTGACCGGCGTGTCGGGCTCGGGGAAGTCGACCCTGGTGCATGACATTCTGTACCGGGCGCTCGAGCGGGCGCTCGGCGGTGAGACGTCGGCCAAGGAACATCTCGGCGAGGCAATTGGCGCATACGATGCGCTCGAGGGTGCGCGCGGACTCGACGCGGTCGTGCTCGTCGACCAGTCGCCCATCGGGCGGACCCCGCGCTCGAACCCGGTCACGTACGTGAAGGCGTGGGACCACGTGCGGAAGATCTTCGCGGACCAACCCCTGTCCCACGAGCGTGGTTACGGAGCCGGACACTTCAGCTTCAATACGGCGGGCGGCCGCTGCGAGGAGTGCAAGGGCGCGGGGTACGTGGAGATCGAGATGATCTTCATGGCCGATGTCTACGTCCCCTGCGACGCCTGCGGCGGCAAGCGCTACACGCGAGAGATCCTCGACGTGAAGATCCGCGGCAAGAACGTCTCGGAGGTGCTCGACCTCACGGTCGACGAGGCGATCCGCTTCTTCATCCGTGAGCGCAGGCTCGGCAAGGCGCTCTGGCACCTCCAGCAGGTCGGGCTGGGGTACCTCCGACTGGGCCAGCCCGCACCGACGCTCTCCGGGGGCGAGGCGCAGCGTCTCAAGATCGCGCGGGAGCTGTCGGGGGCCGCGGGCAAGAAGGGCCGCAAGCTCTACATCCTCGACGAGCCGACCACGGGACTCTCGGGTGAGGACGTTGGCAAGCTGGTGGCCGTTCTGGAGCGCCTCGTGGACGCCGGAAACACGGTTCTGGTCATCGAGCACGACATGGACGTGGCCAAGGTCGCGGACTGGATCATCGACATGGGACCGGGGGCCGGACACCGAGGCGGGGAGGTCGTCGCGATGGGTCCGCCGCACACCGTCGCGCACGTCCCGGGGAGCGTCACGGCGCGCTACTTGGCGGAGGCGCTCGACGCCGCTGTGGAAAAGGTCTGAAACGCCTTATGACATAGGCCTTTCCGGTGTCTATTCGGGGTTGCCGCCACGGCGCCGGAAAGGTTATTTTTCCTGGTCTCCGGAACCCTCTCCGCTACGCCTCCGCGAACGCGTCCCGACCCGGTCGGGCCGCCTCGACGGGTGAACGTTCCCCGCCGACCCTCATCGGCGTCCGGAACGCGCACCCCGGACCGGCCGCGCGAGGCGCTCGGTTCCCTGACTTCGAATGCCCGGCGGCGACCGTAGCGACACACGGCCGCCGCGACTCTTGACCAGGACGAATCCGGTATGAGTGACGAGCAAGAGCTCGTAGGTGATGATGGCATCGTGGGTGGGGGTGGCCCGACCATCCTGCAGCGGCTGATCGAAGACGAGATGCGGGAGTCGTTCATCGACTACTCGATGAGCGTCATCGTGCAGCGGGCCCTCCCCGACGTCCGGGACGGCCTGAAGCCCGTCCACCGGCGCATTCTGTACGCCATGAGCGAGCTCGGCCTGGGGCCGGGTCGGGCCTACAAGAAGAGCGCGACGGTGGTCGGTGACGTGCTCGGTAAGTACCACCCGCACGGCGACTCGGCGGTCTACGACTCGATGGTGCGCATGGTGCAGCCGTTCTCGCTGCGCTATCCGCTCGTCGACGGGCAGGGGAACTTCGGCTCGGTCGACGGCGATTCGGCGGCGGCCTACCGGTACACCGAAGCCCGCCTGCAGCGCCTCGCCCTCGAGCTCATCGAGGACATCGACAAGGACACCGTCCTGTGGCGGGACAACTTCGACGGCAGCATCCAGGAGCCGACGGTCCTGCCTTCGAAGTTCCCGAACCTGCTGGTCAACGGGTCTTCCGGGATTGCGGTCGGGATGGCGACCAACATCCCGCCGCACAACCTGACCGAGATCTGCAACGCGGTGATCGCGCTCTTGGACGACCCCGATCTCCCCCAGGAGGAGCTCGAGGACATCGTGACGGGGCCCGACTTCCCGACCGGCGGCTACGTCTGCGGCCGTGAGGGCGTTCGCGACGCGTACCGGACCGGGCGCGGCCGCATCATCATGCGGGCCAGGGCCGAGATCGAGGAGATCGACGCCAACTCCGAGCGGATCGTCATCACCGAGATCCCGTTCATGGTGAACAAGTCGCGGCTCATCGAGCAGATCGCGGGACTGGTGCGCGACAAGAAGCTCACCGAGATCCGGGACATGCGCGACGAGTCCGACCGCGACGGCATGCGCATCGTCGTCGAGCTCAAGCGTGACGCCGTGCCGCACATCGTGCTGAACCGTCTGTACAAGCACACGCAGATGCAGACGACGTTCGGCACCATCCTGCTGGCGCTCGTCGACGGCGAGCCGAAGATCATGGCGCTGCGCGAGATGCTGCAGCACTTCATCGATCACCGGCTGCGGGTCATCGTCCGGCGGAGCGAGTTCGACCTCGCCAAGGCGCGCGACCGGGAGCACATCCTCGAAGGGTTGAAGATCGCCGTCGACAACATCGACGAGATCATCAAGCTCATCCGGGCGGCCGACGACACGGATCAGGCGTCGAGGGGGCTGCAGGAGACGTTTTCCCTGTCGGAGCGCCAGGCGAAGGCGATTCTCGACATGCGGCTCGCGCGCCTCACCGGCCTCGAGATCGACAAGCTCGAGACGGAGCTCGCCGAGGTCCGCGCGACCATCGAGGAGCTGCGCGCCATCCTCGGGTCCGAGCAGCGGCGGTTCGAGATCCTCAAGGATGAGCTGACGGGGATCATCGACCAGTACGGCGACGAGCGGCGCACCGAGGTCATCGGGGCGATCGGCTCGTTCAATGTCGAAGATCTGATCGTCGAAGAGGACATGGTCATCACGGTGTCCCACAAGGGATACGTGAAGCGCCTGCCGGTCGGAACCTACCGGGCCCAGCGCCGGGGCGGCCGCGGCCTCAGGGGTATGGATACGAAAGACGAGGACTGGGTCGAGCATCTCTTCGTGGCGTCCACGCACGACTACCTGATGATCTTCACGCGCGGCGGCCAGTGCTACTGGCTGAAGGTGTGGGAAATTCCGGTGGGCGGGCGCACGTCGCGCGGGAAGCCGATCGTGAACCTGCTGAACCTCTCCGACAAGGAGAGCATCGCCTCGGTGGTGCCGGTGCGGGAGTTCTCCGAAGACCGGAACCTCCTCTTCTGCACGAGGAAGGGCGTCATCAAGAAAACCGCGCTCGCGGCCTACGGGAACGTGCGCACGGTGGGGCTGAACGCCATCAACATCCGGGAGGGCGACGAGCTGATCGACGTCCAGATCACGTCGGGGGACGACGAGATCATCCTGGCGAGTCGAGAGGGGATGGCGATCCGCTTCAAGGAGAGCGATGCCCGTACGCTGGGTCGGGTATCCGCCGGCGTGCGCGGGCTGCGGCTGAAGAAGAAGGACGTGGTCGTGGGGATGGTCGTTGTCCGCGAGGACTCGAAGCTCCTGGTCGTTACCGAGAAGGGCATGGGCAAGCGCTCCGAGGTCGACGAGTACCGGCTCCAGAAGCGCGGCGGCCAAGGCGTCATCAACATCAAGACGTCCGAGAAGACCGGGAAGGTCGTGACGATCAAGTCGGTGCAGGACGACGAGCAGCTCATGCTCATCACCCGAAAGGGCGTGGTGAACCGGCAGCGCGTGGACGAGATCCGCGTGATCGGCCGGGCGACCCAGGGCGTGAAGCTCATGAACCTCGACGGCGGCGACGCCGTGGTGGATGTGGCCCGGGTGGTCATCGAGGACGAGGAGAACGGGGAGATCGACGAGCACGGCAACCCGATCGTCACCGATGCGGATGCGGTCGACGGCGACGAGGGTGAGGAGGACGAGCTCTCGTGACCCAGCCGGGCGTGCGAGGGGAGGGCCTCGTCGGCCTCCCGGAGATCGAGGGAGCGGCCAAGCGGTTGCAGGGGATCGCGACGCCGACGCCGCTCCTGCCGTCTGAGGTGGTCTCGGACGCGATCGGCGCGACGGTCCGTCTCAAGTGTGAAAGCCTGCAGCGGGCGGGGTCGTTCAAGATCCGCGGGGCGTTCAACTTCGTCTCGCAGCTCTCGGACGATCAGGTGTCGGGGGGCATCATCACCTACTCGTCGGGGAACCACGCGCAGGCTGTGGCGCTCGCGGGCAAGCTGCGGGGACTCCGGGTCGTGGTGGTGATGCCGACCACGGCGCCGAAGGTGAAGGTCGAGGGGGCCAAGCGGCTCGGGGCGGAAATCGAGTTCGAGGGTACGACCTCGGTGGAGCGTAAGACCCGGGCGGAAACGATCGCCGAGGCGGAGGGGCTGGTCATCGTGCCGCCGTTCGACCACCGGCACATCATCGCCGGGCAGGGCACCGTCGGGTACGAGATCGCGAAGGCGTGGACCGACGTGGACCTCGTGCTCGCCCCCATCGGTGGTGGCGGGCTCGCGAGCGGGGTGGCGGCGGCCGTGAAGCGGATGGTGCCGGGCGCGCGTGTCATCGGTGTGGAGCCGGAGGGCGCCGCGTCCATGCGGGCGGCGCTCGACGCCGGTGAGCCGGTGAAGCTCGACCGGATCGACACGATCGCGGACGGGCTCGCCCCGGTCATCGCGGGGGCGCTCACATTCGAGCACGCCCGCGACCTGATGGACGATGTCGTCACGGTGACCGACGACGCGATCCTCGAGGCCACCAAGCTGCTCGTCGGCCGCCAGAAGCTGATCGTGGAGTTCAGCGGAGCGGCCACGACCGCGGCGCTCCTGTCAGGGCGCGTGGACGCCCGGGACCAGCGGGTCGCCGTCGTCATCAGCGGCGGGAACCTCGACCCGTCCCTGATGCCGCAGCTGTTCTGACCTCGACGGGCCGCAGACCATGACCATCCGACGCCTCGTACTCTTCGACATCGACGGGACGCTCGTCCATGGCGGGCCCGCGAAGGGCGCGTTCGAGCTCGCGATGGTCGAGACGTTCGGCACGACGGGCGACGTGGCCAACACGAGCTTCGCGGGCAAGACGGATCCGCAGATCGCCCGGGAGCTCCTGCGTGACGCGGGGCTCGTGCCCGGGGAGATCGAGCGGGGTTTCGAGAAGCTGTGGAAGCGATATCTGGGTCATCTCGAGGAGCGCCTGCTCGATCTTCCCATGGACGTGCTCCCCGGCGTGCCCGACCTGCTCGACGCGCTCGATCCGCACGAGGACGTGGGCGTCGGGCTGCTCACAGGCAACATCGAAGGCGGGGCGCGCCTGAAGCTGGGCTCGGCCAAGCTGTGGGGGCGGTTCCGCGTGGGGAGCTACGGCTCTGACCACGAAGAGCGGGACGAGCTGCCGGCCATCGCCTTGCGCCGCGCCCACGAGCATTGGGGACGCCAGGTCCCTCCGACCGAGGCGATCGTCATCGGCGACACGCCGCGGGACGTCACCTGCGGCCAGAAGGGCGGGGCGCGCACGCTGGCGGTGGCCACCGGCTCCTACGCCACGGTCGACCTCGAAGCGACCGGTGCGGACCGGGTCCTGCCCGACCTTTCGGCCACCGACGACGTGCTTTCCTGGCTGCTCGACTGACGGGACGGAGACTCCCCGGGACGCGCCTTGCTTGATCGGCGCCCGCAGCGGAGGCATTTTGCAGGTTCGATGGACCCCGGCAAGATCAGCACTGCGGGGGAGCAGGACCAGAAGCTCACGCGACCCACGGGTCGCACCACACATAGGTTCGCGCGGAGCGGGAACCGAAACGGGGGATGACCGTGTCCAGAAGCGAGAAGCGCAGAGAGGCCCGCCAGGAAGGTGGGGACTCCGGGATGAAGAAGATCTACCTCGTGCTGGGTGTGGTGGCGGTCATCGGCATCGCCGTGACCGTCTGGTCGGTGGGGTCCAGCACCCTCAGCGGCGCGGCCACCGCGCCGGTCGAGGTCGAGGGGCTCGACGACTCGGAGCGCCTGGTGGAGATCGCGGAGGGCATGACGCTCGGTGACGAGAACGCGCCGGCCACGATCGTGGAGTTCGGCGACTACCAGTGCCCGGGCTGTGGGAGCTTCGCCACCAACGTGAAGCCTCAGCTTCAACTCCAACTGGTCGATCCCGGGCTGGCGAAGTTCGTGTTCTACGACTTTCCCCTGGTCCAGATCCATCCCCACGCCTTCCTGGCCGCGCGCGCCGCACGTTGCGCGGGCGAGCAGGACGCCTACTGGGACTATCACGATCTCCTCTTCCGGATGCAGCCGCGCTGGTCCGGCCAGGCGAACGCGATCGGTTCTTTCCAGGATTACGCCGAGTCGGTCGGATTGGACGAAGGCGAGTTCCGGACGTGCCTGCAGAGCGACCGATACGCTGACGTGGTCACCGCGAACATGCAGCTCGGCGCCCAACTCGGCGTGAGCGGCACCCCGACGGTGCTCGTGAGCGTGGGTAGCCAGGTCCGCCGCGTGAACAGCGACTTCCAGTCGATCCGCCAGGCCGTCGAGGAGCTCACCGAGGGCGCCGGGGAAGGCAGCTGATGGCCCGGTCCGCCAAGGGTGGGCTGGTGAACATCCGCCTGCTCTTCGTCGATGACGGGGAGTATCACGACGAGACCGTCGCGGTGCCCGGCAAGGGGATCGACGACTACGATCGGCTCATCGATTTCCTGCGCGAAGACCCGGCGGTGCTGAAGCACCTGCACGTGGACATGGACCGGCTGTGCGCGGCGTACCGGGTGGAAGAGTAGGGCTCCGGTGAGGGTCGGACTGGGCCGCGCGGTTCAGCCGGGCCGGTCAGCCGGTCAGCCGGTCAGCGGTCAGCCGGTCAGCCGGTCAGCGGTCAGCCGATCCCCTGGTCAGCCGTCAGCTGGCCCTCTGGCTTCGCCCAACCTGTAAGCCGGTCCCGCCCCGTCCGCACCGGCGTCCAGCGCATGAAGCCGGTCCCGTACGACTTCCAG
>JBBDSN010000205.1:12324-16734 GCA_040904885.1 Gemmatimonadota bacterium
AACCACACGACGGGGGAGCCCGGCTCGAGGATGATCTCGCCGGCCGCGGTCACCGGACGGTCGAGCGGCGCGGCCTCGGCGAACGTGACGACGGTATCGTCCTCCACGGCCACGACCCGCTGGTCGAAGATCTGCTCGCGGTCGGGGATGCGCCGGTAGTGGATGCGGACCCGGCCACCGGGTTCACTCAACCCGCGGGCTCGCTAGTGGTCCGGACCGGCGCCTCGATGCCGACAGCTTCGACGAACACGTCCATGACGCCGCCGCACACGGCGGGACTCCACGACAGCATGTCGTCCGTGAGATCGACACGGACCCGTTCAGGGACGCCCGACGCGAGGACGCGCTCAGCGGCCTCGATGACCTCCGCCTCCCCGCACCCGCCCCCGACCGTGCCGACGAGGCCGTGCTCGGGGTCGACGAGCATGCGTGCGCCGATCTTGCGGGGCGTCGAGCCGCGCGTGGCCACGATGGTCGCGAGGGCGCAGCCGCGCCGCGCGTCGTGGGCGGCGGCGAGCGCGTCCGTCAGCGCTCGGTCGTCTTGATGGGTCATTCGGGCTCCGTGCGTGTCTCGGGGCGGGTCTTTCCGGGCGGGGCGTCGTGATCTCGGTCGTCGGCGAAGAAGCGCTCCGCGATGCGCTCGACGTCGCGGAGTGGCCGCCCCGATCCGCCGCGTCGCACCAGCACGAGCTCGGCTGCGACCGCCACGGCGATCTCTTCGGGCGTCTCCGCGCCGATGTCGAGCCCGACCGGGGCGTGGATCCGGCCGAGGAGCACCGGGTCGATGCCGTCGTCCATCAGCTGGACATACGTCGCCCGTACCCGGCGCCGACTCCCGATCATACCGATGTAGGCCGGCGGCGGGTCCATCCGGAGCGCCCGGACGAGGCAGGCGTAATCGTACTTGTGGCCGCGCGTCACGAGCAGGATGTGGGTGCGCTCGTGCACGGGGACGTCGCGGAACGGATCGTCGAAGTCGGCCTTCACGAGACGCTCGGCTTCGGGGAAGCGTTCCCTGGTGGCGAAGTCGGGCCGGTCGTCCAACACGGTCACGCGGAATCCGAGCGACGCGCCCATGCGCGTGAGCGGCCGTGCGATGTGGCCCGCGCCAACCACCACCAGCTCCTGCACCGGACGGCGGAGCTCGACGTAGACCTCCACCTCGCCTCCGTCGACCACGAGGGTGTGGAGCGCGTCGCCCGCCCGGGGGTCATCGAGCATCCTGCGGAGGAGCCCGCTCAGGGCGTCGTCCAGATCGTCGCGCCCCGTGCTTCCTCGGACGACCTCGGGCGACGGGCCAGGGCCTCGGGTCACCGCCAGCCGCGTGCCGGCCTCCGCAAAGGCACCGGAGACTGCGCCCGCACCGGACCCCGCACCGGCACCGGGCCCGGCACCGGCACCTGAGCCCGAGCCTCCGACCACGAGCCCGACCGCGGCGCTTCCACCGGCCTCCGCGGTGTCGAGCAGGAGACGGGATGCCTCGGCCGCGTGAAGCACGCTCATCGGGGGTTCCGGGAGAGCCGCGCCTCGCTGCCGAGCAGCGCCTCGTACTCGGCGGGCGTGTCGACGTCGATCAGTACACCCGCGTCGCCGGTCTCGACCAGACGCGCCTCGTCGAGATGCCGGTGCACCACCGTGCGCGCGCCGCCTTCGAGCCCGGGATCGGTCAGCTCCGGGAAGATCGATCGCGAGAAGACCGCAGGGTGGCCCCGACGTCCGCCTTGGACCGGAAGCGTGATCGGGGCGCCGTGGCCGCGCGCTTCGGCGATGAGCCGGGCGACGGTCTCGGGGCGTACGCGCGGATGGTCGAGGGGGAGCCATACGACGTGCTCGACGCGCTCGTCCAACCCGGCCAGCGCCAGCCGGAGCGAGGTGATTGGCCCGGGACCGGGGTCGGGGTTCGGAAGCACCGTCGCGCCCGCGGCTTCGGCTTCACCCGCGGCCTCGTCGTCCCCCTCCCGGACCACGAACAGCACCGGGGCGCACCCGCCGTCCCGGAGGGCCGTCACGACCAGGCGGGCGAACGTCGCGCCTCCCAGCCGGAGGAGCGCCTTCGGGGCACCCATCCGAGTCGACGACCCGGCGGCCGGCACGATGCCGGTGACCCGGGCGTCCGGCGTGGTCAGGTGCGCGGAAGAGGTGGCTTCGGGCATCCCCGGCTCAGTCGTCGTCGGCGGGGAAGGCGTCGTAAAAGCCCCGGTCTTCGGATGCGAGCCGCGTGAGCAGCGGAGCGGGCGCGAACCGGCCGCCGTGCGTGCGCTCGAACGTCTCGAGACGGTCCAGCACGGCTCGCGGGTGGACCAAGTCCGCGAACCGGAGGAGCCCTCCCCGGAACGGGGGGAAGCCCGTGCCCATGATCATGGCCAGGTCGACGTCCGCCGCACTCCCTGCGATGCCTTCTTCGAGGATGCGGGCCGCCTCGTTGATCATGGGCAGGACGAGGCGGCGACGGATATCCATGGGATCCGGTCCGGCGCCCTGTAGCCCTCCGCCTCCCGAAGGCGGGCTCATATGGAGGTCCGCGTAGACCGAGTCGTCGACACCCTGCTCCTTCCCCTTCTCGTACCGATAGAAACCGCGCCCGTCTTTCCGTCCCAGACGGTCGCTCTCGCCGATCGCGAGCAGCGCCGGCGACGGCTCGAGGCGCTCACCCAGAGCTTCGTGGAGCGCCGCGCCGGCGTGCCGCGACACATCGATGCCCACCTCGTCGACCAGACGCAGGGGTCCCATCGGCATCCCGAACTCCTTGGCCACGGCGTCGATGGTCTCGATCGTCACGCCGTCCCCGAGTAGAAAGCCGCCCTCGTTCAGGTACGGTCCGAGGATGCGGTTCACCAGGAAGCCCGGTCCGTCCCCGACCACCACGGGTACCTTGCCGAGCGCGACGGCGAACCGGTACACGGTCGCGATCGTCTCGTCCGAGGTCGCCGATCCCCGGACGATCTCCACCAGCGGCATGCGGTGGACGGGGTTGAAGAAGTGCATTCCGCAGAATCGCTCCGGTCGCTCGAGTGCCGTGGCCATGTCATCGACGGAGAGGGACGACGTATTGGTCGCGAGCACGCAGTCGTCACGGATGTGCGCCTCCGCCTCGGCGAGCACCTGCCGCTTCACGTCCATGCGCTCGACCACGGCTTCCACCACCACGTCGGACCCGGCGAGCCCGTGGTAGGCGAGCCCACCTGCGACGCGTTCCATCGCCTGGGTGGCCTCCCGCTTGGTCATCTTGCGGCGGGAGACCGCCTTGTCGAACAGCTCCCGGGCGTGCTGCAGGCCGCTCGTGACCGCTTCGTGGCGGATGTCCTTCATGTACGCGGGCACTTCGTTGTACGCCGCCAGTTGCGCGATGCCGCCGCCCATGACCCCCGCACCGAGCACACCGACGCGCCGCACCGGACGCGCCTCGACTCCCTCGTCCTCGGTGCCGTTGCCCTTGCGGGCCGCCTCGCGCATCTGGAAGACGTGGATCAGGTTCTTGCATTCCGTCGAGACGATGAGCTCGCCGGCGGCCTGCGCTTCGGCCGCGAGGCTCTGCTCCACGCTCGCGCCCAGGTGGGTTCCCAGCAGCTCCAGGATGCGGAGCGGCGCGGGATAGTGGCCCCCGGTGGACTCCATCACCTTCTTGCGCGCGGTTCGCAGGACCACGAAACGTCCCGGTCGGGTCCCGTCGAGCAGCCGCTGCACCAGGTTGCCGCGGGCCGCTCCGTCCGGCGTGGCCGCACCGTCCGCTGCGGGCCCGTCCGCGACGGACCGGGCGAACGCGCCCACCTGATCGATGAAGAGGTCCGCTGGGAACACCTTCGACACGAGCCCGATCTTGCGGGCTTTGCGGGTGTCGATCTGCTTGCCGGTGAGCAGCAGGTCGAGCGCGGCCTGCAGGCCGACGAGGCGGGGCAGGCGGGTCGTCCCGCCCCACGCAGGCAGGATCCCGAGCATGACCTCCGGGAGACCGAACCGGGTGCGCACGTCGTCGGAGGCGACCCGGTGGGTGCACGCGAGCGACAGCTCGAGCCCGCCCCCGAGGCAGATGCCGTGGATGGCGGCCACGGTGGGGACCGGTAGCGACGCCACGTCGGCGAAGACAGCCTGGCCCATCTTCACCTTCGCTTCGGCCTCGGCGGGATCTTCGAGCTGGGCGATCGCGTCGACCTCCGCACCGGCGATGAACCCGGCGTCCTTCCCGCTCCGGAAGACCACGATTCGTGCGTGTCCGTTCCGGCCGGCGGCACGGGCTTCGTCGAGGGCCGAGCCGAGCCGGGTCATGACCGCCTCGGTGAGCACGTTGAGGGGGCGTTCGGGATCGTCGAAGGTGATCCACCCGACTCCGTCCGCGTCGATCTCGAACGTGGGATTCACGGAAGCCGTGGACACATCGCCATCCGGGTCACGAGGAGAGGCGACCCGCCATCC
>JBBDSN010000206.1:0-2733 GCA_040904885.1 Gemmatimonadota bacterium
TCCTGGATTCCCGTGGAAATCCGACGGTGGAAGCGGAAGTCACGCTCGATTCGGGTGTGCGCGGCAGAGCGGCCGTTCCCTCCGGGGCGTCGACCGGGGCGCACGAAGCCGTCGAGCTCCGGGACGGTGACAAGGGCCGCTACCTGGGCAAGGGCGTGCTCAAGGCGGTCGAGCACGT
This sequence comes from Gemmatimonadota bacterium, assembly GCA_040904885.1. GTDB lineage: Bacteria > Gemmatimonadota > Gemmatimonadetes > Longimicrobiales > Gaopeijiaceae > JAWLHJ01. The sequence continues at coordinate 179 of JBBDSN010000206.1, forward strand.
GAACACCGAGATTGCCGGCGCGCTCCGGGGCTTCGAGGCCCGAGAGCAGCTCGACATCGACCGGACGATGATCGACCTGGACGGCACGCCCAACAAGCGCCGTCTCGGCGCGAACGCCATGCTGGCCGTTTCCATGGCCGCCGCGCGTGCCGCGGCCCAGGAGAACCAGATGCCGCTCTGGCGCTACCTGGCCGGCCCCGACAGCGGGGACCTGCTGCCCGTCCCCATGATGAACATCTTGAACGGCGGGGCGCACGCGTCCAACAACGTCGACATCCAGGAGTTCATGGTGATGCCGGTGGGCGCGGAGACGTTCTCCGAGGGCCTCCGGATGGGCGTGGAGATCTTTCACCATCTCAAGGCCGTCCTCTCCGATCAGGGCCGGAGCACGGCGGTTGGCGACGAAGGTGGCTTCGCGCCCGATCTCGATAGCAACGAAGCGGCGGTCGAGGTGGTCTTGATGGCCATCGAGAAGGCCGGATACCGCCCCGGTGAAGACGTGCTGATCACGCTCGACGCGGCGGCGACCGAGTTCCACGAGGACGGCGAGTACGTCTTCCACGGCTCGGGCGGGGAGCGCCGGGACGCGGCCGGCATGGTCGAGTTCTGGAGCGAGTGGGTTCGCAAGTATCCGATCCGCTCCATCGAGGACCCGCTCGACGAGAACGACTGGAAGGGTTGGAAGCAGATGACCGATGCCATTGGCGACCGCGTCCAGATCGTCGGCGACGACCTCTTCGTGACGAACGTCGAGCGCCTCGAGCAGGGCATCAAGGACGGCTCGGCCAACGCGATCCTCATCAAGGTGAACCAGATCGGCACGCTCACGGAAACGCTCGATACGATGCGCGTCGCGCGCGAGGCGGGCTTTCGGAGCGTCGTGTCGCACCGTTCCGGTGAGACCGAGGATACGTTCATCGCGGACCTCGCGGTGGCCACCGGCGCGGGTCAGATCAAGACCGGAAGCGCGAGCCGCACCGATCGGGTCGCCAAGTACAACCAGCTCCTCCGTATCGAGGAGGCGCTCGGCGCGAAGGCACGCTACCCCGGCAGGGAGCTCTTCGGCTGATGGATCGGCACGTGGGGTCTTGGGATGCCGGATCCGGGAGGGGCGCAACATGCGTCTCCTGAAGCGGACCGTGCTTCCCGCGCTCCTCTTGCTCGCGGTGTATTACGCGGTGTTTGGTGGGGAGTACTCGATCTTCGAGCTACGTCAGGCGCGGATCGACGTGGAGGAGGCGCGTGTCGAGCTCGCCGAGCTGCGCGAGCGCATCGACTCGCTCAGGGCCCGGGCCGACTCCCTCGAGAACGATCCCGCGGCCCTGGAGCGCATCGCGAGGGAGCGATTCGGCATGATCCGGGAGGGGGAGACCCTCTACCGGTTCGCGGCGCCCGGCGAGGCGGCGGCGGCCGGCGTGGAGGCGGGTCCGACTCCGGAGTAGGTTGCGAGCGGTGTCCGCGTCATGCTTCGCCCTGACCTTCGTCCGCCTTCCGCGCGATCGCGGCTTCCTTCAGGATCTTCTTTGCCGCGCCTTCCAACACCTCGCGGTCCCCCGAGTCGGGGAGCGCCTCGAGCATCGTTTCGGCGGCGGCCTTGAGCGCCCGCGCGCGCGCTTCCTCCGACGCCGGCTTGCCCGGATCGGTGAACGGCCGGAACAGCTCGATGGGCACCGGGAAGAGCGTCGTGGAGTTGTTCTCCGCGGCGATCTCCACCACGGTCTGGAGGAAGCGGAGCTGCATGGCCACCGGGAACTGCTGGATGATCTCGGCCGCCGCGGCCAACTTGGCCGACGCCTGGTACTCGCCCTCGGCACTGATGACCTTCGCGCGCCGCTCGCGCTCGGCTTCGGCCTGCTTCGCCATCGCCCGCTTCATCTCCTGTGGAAGGTCGATGTCCTTGATCTCGACCCCGGTCACGGCGATGCCCCACGCGTCGGTGCCTTCGTCGATGATGACGCGGATGACTTCGTTGATCTGCTCCCGCTGCGCCAGTAGCTCGTCGAGCTCGGACTGGCCGATGACGGAGCGCAGTGTCGTCTGGGCGAGCTGGCTCGTCGCGAAGTAGTAGTCCTCGATCTCGATGACGGCCTTCTCCGGGTCGGCCACCTTGAAGTACACGACCGCGTTCACGCGCACGCTCACGTTGTCCTTGGTGATGGTGTCCTGCGGCGCGATGTCGAGCGCGACGATGCGGAGGTCCATCTTCTTCATCCGCTCGACCCCGAACGGCACCAGGAAGATCAAGCCCGGGCCCTTGGCACGCGTCAGCTTGCCCAGTCGGAAGACCACCCCACGTTCGTATTCCATGAGGATGCGGAGGCTCGTGACCAGCGCGATGGCGCCGGCCGTAACGAGCGGAATCATGACGGTGGCCAAGTCCATCGGACGCTCCGGTTCGGTGGGGACGTGAGGTGCGCTACCCGGGGAGTACGGATGCGCCCTCGAGGGTCTTCATCAGGTTGACACCGGTGCGGGCCGGGATGATTTTTCCCGTCTGTCTGCCGGAGTAGCTCAGTTGGTTAGAGCAGCGGAATCATAATCCGCGAGTCGGGGGT
>JBBDSN010000207.1:0-2714 GCA_040904885.1 Gemmatimonadota bacterium
CCGCAACGTAGGGCTGCCGCGGCGGCAGGCAAGGAGCCCAATGAAACCCATCCATGACGCAGTTGTCGGGGACGCCACGATGGGCACCCGGGTCCTGTCGTTGATGCTGATCACCCTCGGGCTTCCGGCCTGTGCGACGACCGGTTCACGTTCTCCACAGAGGATTCGGGGAAGGAGATCGACTTCGTGTTTGCCGCTCCGCGGGAACGCTGGTGGGTTCAGGAGGTGCGGGTCGTCGACGAAGCACTCGCGCCGGACCACCGTCCGGTCGTGGCGGTGTGGGCATGGGCCGGGGCGTGAGGATGGCTCAGCAGCGGTCGCCTGAAGCCTACGCCGAATGGTACAGGCGGCCCCGTGGCGCCTGGATCGGCCAGCGCGAGTTTGCGTTACTTCGCGACCTCCTCGACATCCGGGACGGAGAGGAGTTGCTGGACGTGGGATGCGGGACCGGGTACTTCACAGGGAGCTTCGCAGAGGCGATCGGAGGTCCGGTGGTGGGGCTGGACCCGAACGTCGCATGGGTCCGCTACGCCCGCCGAACCAACCCTGGTCCGGTATGGGTGGCGGGCATCGCCCAGGCGCTTCCGTTCGCCGATCGCTCCTTCGACGCCACAGTGGCGGTGACGAGCCTTTGCTTCATCAAAGACGAGCGAATCGCGGTTCGGGAGATGATGCGCGTAACTCGAGGGCGGATCGCCCTTGGGCTTCTGAACCGGAACAGCCTGCTGTGGAGAGAAAAGGGCCGCGGTGCGGACAGTGGCTCGTACGCCGGCGCGCGGTGGCACACACCCGGGGAGGCGCGGGACCTCGTCACGGACCTCGGCCTCACGAACGTTCGCGTGCGGACGGCCGTGTTCCACCCGTCCGGCGGCCGGGCGAGCCGCGCCATCGAGCGGCTCGTACCGGCCCGCCTCCCCCTCGGCGCCTTCCTGGCCGTGGTGGGGGACGTGTCGGGGTCTCCAGGCCAAGCCTCAGGTCCGTCTTTCCGGCAGGGTCTCGGGCATGCGGAGCCACACGACGACCGTGGACAGTAAGACCAGGGCGCCTACGGCGCCGCCAGCACCGTGCCCACGCGGGCGAATTGCTCGAAGAGAGCGCTCTTGGGATCGGGCATGGTCGGAATCGGTATCGTGTGATACATCATTTCAGTCAATACTGAATAGGGGGCTTGGGTAGCATCCTGCGCAGTCGCTTGAGGCCGGTAGGCCGCAGCGCCAGCCAGGCTATCTTGGATAGGAGGGCAGGGGGGATGACCGACTCGAACCGGGAGTAGCACATGGCGGATCATGTGGACGTCATCATCATCGGCTCCGGTACTGCCGGGCTTTCCGCGCTTCGCGAAGTACGCCGCGCGACGGACGACTTCCTGATGATCAATGACGGCGATTGGGGCACAACGTGCGCCGCTCGTGGTTGCATGCCTTCGAAGGCGCTGATCGAGATCGCCAATGCCTTTCATCGAAGGCACGACTTCGCCGCCTTCGGCATCGACGGCGCTGACGCGGTCACCCTCGACGTTCCTGCCGCTCTGGCCCGTGTGCGCCGGTTGCGAGACGGGTTCACGAAGAGCCCCCGGGCTGTGCCTGGCGAGCTGGGCGAGCGAGCGGTCTCAGGCCGTGCCCGCCTGCTCGGCCCCGACCGTGTGAGGGTGGATGGCCGCGAGATCGTGGCCCGCCGCATCATCCTCGCTCCCGGGAGCCGTCCCGTCGTCCCCGAGGCATGGAAACGTTTCGGAGATCGGATGCTGACCACCGACACGCTGTTCGAGCAGCCCGATCTGCCCGGTCGCATCGCCGTGGTCGGACTGGGCGCCATCGGTGTCGAGATGGCGCAGGCGTTGTCGAGGCTGGGCCTCGAGGTCGTCGGGTTCGATGCGCTCGATGAGATGGCGGGACTTACCGACCCCGAGGTGGCCCTCGCCTTTCGCGCCTCGATCGAGCGTGAGTTTCCAGTGCATCTGGGGGCCCCGGCGGACCTGACCGACCTCGATGGCGCCATCACCGTGAGCGGTGCAGACGGCAGTTTCACCGCCGATGCGGTGCTGGCCGCCATGGGGCGCCGGCCGAACATCGACGACATCGGCCTCGACACGCTCGGTGTGGATCTGGATGAGCGGGGCATGCCGCCGGTCGATCCGACCACGCTGCAGATCGGCGACCTCCCGGTCTGGCTCGTGGGTGACGCCAACGGACACCTGGCGGTGTTGCACGAGGCTGCCGACGAAGGCCATATCGCCGGACGGAACGCCATGGCCGAAACTCCGACGGAGTACTGTCGGCGAACCGGCCTCGCCATCGTCTTCTCCTCGCCCGGCGTGGCCCGCGTCGGCGCGCGTCTGGGCGACCTGGATCCGGACGCGACCGCCATCGGATCCGCCGATTTCAGCCAGCAGGCCCGCGCGAAGACCGCCGAGCGCGCCGAGGGCCTCCTCAGGATCTATGCCGACAAGACGTCGGGTCGGCTCACCGGGTCGGAGATGTGCATACCCGGAGCCGAGCACCTGTCGCACCTGCTGGCGCTCGCGATCCACCGTGAGCTGACCGTGCACGATCTGCTGGAGATGCCCTTCTATCATCCGGTCCTGGAAGAAGGGCTGCGCGGTGCGCTCCGTGACCTCGCCCGGGCGGTTCCGAGTGGTGGTGGATCAGACCTGGTGGACTGCCCCGAGCCCGGACTGCGCGTGCCCGCCTGACTGGAGCGCCTGGAGTCCCTAG
>JBBDSN010000208.1:0-2710 GCA_040904885.1 Gemmatimonadota bacterium
GGGGTTCGCTCGACCGCATCCGCGCCGCGTCCGATTGGAGCGAGCTGAGGGACCTGCCGTCCGATTCGGCGCTCGACGAGCTCTCCGTGGGGCGCTTCTGGCATGGAGCCCTGATGCTGCGCGTGGAGGGGATGGCCTCGAGCGCTCCGGAAAACGTCCTGCTGCTCGCCGCGGCGGAGGCGGGTTGGAATAACTGGCCCGGCGTGCAGGAGCTCCTGGAGGACGCGGACTGGCTGGAGGACGTCGGCGGAGCCGAGGGACTCTTCCTGCTGGGGCGGGTCTTCGAGCGCGCCGAGCGCTGGTCCGAGGCCGCCGAAGCTTTCGATCGGTACATGCTCGTCGCGGATGTGGATGCGGCCGAGCGGCCCGCGGCACGCGTGCGCGGCGCGCGGTCGTGGTGGCGCGCTGGGGACCACGTGAGGGCCGAAGACGGGCTCGACGCCTTGGTGGAGGTCCCGATGGTCCGGAGCTGGCTCGCCGCCGATCTGGTGCGTGAGACGGTGGAGGCGGGCGACACCTCGGCCACCCGAGCCTTGATCGAGCGGGTGAGCGACGAGATCGCGGCCGCCGGAATCTGGCGGGCGGAAGCGGACGCCTTGCTCGCCGCGGGCGACTCCGTGCGGGCGGCCCGGGCGCTCGAGGCGCTCGCCGAGCCCGACGGAGACGGCAGGTTGGCCGTGGCTCGCGCGTCCGAGGCCAAGGTCGACCTGGGGCGTCTCAGGCTCGCGGTCGGCGACAGCGCGGCCGCGCGGGCGCTGTTCGGAGACGGGTTCGAGGGTGCCTCCGGCGCGGCGCGCACCCGTGCCGCTCAGGGCCTCGTGGATCTGCGTGCCGCCGACCGCGAAGGATACCTCCGCCTGGCGTCGATCCTCGACCGGGCCGGGGACGGTCGCCGCGCGCTCATCGCCTACGACCGGGCCCACCGGCTCGCGGCCGATGCCGGCGCTCGGCTGCCGGACGGCGCGCGCCTCGAGCGTGCCCGGCTCATGGCCACCGTCCGGAATCGGCAGCCGGAAGCGCTCGATGCGTTCCGGGAGCTGAGAGAGACGCTCACGGATCGCCGCCTGGCGGCCCGCAACCTACGGGTCTGGGCGCAGATGCGGCAGCGGCAGGGACTGACGGAGCAGGTGCGCACGCTCCGGGGTTGGCTCGTCGAGGAGTATCCGGAGAGCGGCGAAGCGGCCGAGATCGTCTTCATGCGCGGCTACGATGCGGAGAACGCGGGCCGGATGAACGAGGCTTTGCGTCACTACGATGCTGTGGCCGAAACGGCGCGCACCCACGCCCGGGCAGGGCAGGCCCGCATGCGGGCGGGGCAGATCGAGTTGAGCCGAGGCGCGCTCGATGCCGCCGCCGGAACGTTCGAGGCGTATCTCGAGGACTTCCCGGAAGGCCGGCGGTGGGAGGAAGCCGCCTACTGGGCGGGCCGGGTCCGGCTCGAGATCGGTGACCATGAAGCCGGTGTGGCGCATCTGCGCCGCGTCATGGGTCAGCCGATCTCGTACTACGCGGTGATGGCGGCCGACCTCATCGACGAGCCGTTCTCGGTCGAGCTGCCGGCCGGGGTGGCGCCCGAGGAGCCGCAGTGGCTCACCGACGGGCTGGCTCGCCTCGACATGCTGGAACGGGCCGACCTGACCCGCGGCGCGGATGCCGAGGTCGCCCGACTCACCGAGCGTGCGAGCGGAAACCGCCCCGTCATGCTGGCGCTCGCCGAAGCGCTCATCGAGCGTGGCCGGACCATCGACGGCATCAACCTGGGATGGGCCATGCTGGCCGAGGGTGACGGTTGGGACGAGGCGGTTCTGCGCGTCACGTTCCCGTTCCCGTACCGCGAGCTCGTGCGGCGCGAGGCGGCGGAGTGGGGTGTCGACCCCATCATGCTGGCTGCGCTCATCCGGCAGGAGTCGGCGTTCAAGGTCGACATCGTGAGCCACGCCGGCGCGATCGGCCTCATGCAGGTCATGCCGCCGACCGGTGAGCAGCTCGCCCGCGTGCACGGCCCGGTGGGCTTCAGCTCGGCCGCGCTGTCGACGCCGGAGGTGAACCTGCACCTCGGCTCGGCCTTCCTGGTCGACATGACCCGCCGCTTCGGCGCGCTCCCGCTCGTGCTGTCCGCGTACAACGCCGGCCCGACCCGGGCCACCCGTTGGCGCCAGTTTCCGGAAGCGTCCGACGACCTCCGGTTCACCGAGCGGATCCCCTTCGTGGAGACGCGCGGCTACGTGAAGAACGTACGCCGGAATCTGGGAATCTACCGGCTGCTGTACGGCGAGGAATAAGCGGACCGCAGGCGGCGAACGTCAGTCGGGCCTGATCTTCGGAGGGTGTGGGGAGGAGTCGGAGGTCTCGTGTCGCGATAACGGGAATCGTTCCATCTTCGAACGATCGCTCCGTCGCGCGCACAGTGACGTCGGCCCCGGAGCTCAGTCATGGCGCGGCGAAGCGCCCGGGAGTCACCACGACCGCTCCTCCCGACTCGTTCGACTTTCGAACGACTCTCGAAGTCGCGTGGAAGGGGTCCGAGCCCGGTCGTTGGGGATCGGCTGACCCGGGGCCGAGCCGGACTCCGGCGTTTCGCGGCGCCCGACCCATCCGGTATCTTGCCACGTCCCCGGTCTCCGCCCTCCGGTCTCCGATCCCCGAACCCGATCCGCCTTGGACATCCCGCCCAAGACCGCCCCACGCATCTTCCTGATCGACGCCTACG
>JBBDSN010000209.1:0-16462 GCA_040904885.1 Gemmatimonadota bacterium
GCTTTTACCCATCCGGCCTCCTCCTGCGTGTGCTAGGGCCATGTCCATGGGAGTATCTTACGAATGTTAGCACTCAAGCATGGTGAGTGCTAACGTCCCGAGTAATGTGGTGCATCCGTGCCGAGTGTCAAGCCGGGACGCGCAGTACCGAGGGTCTGCTTCAGGGGGGATGGCGGAGGGATTCAGCCGCTTTCGGAGAGCGCTTCCATGCGCTGGATGCCCTCGAGGCCGACGATCGCGTGGACCACTTCGTCGGCGAGGGCGGGTGGAAACCAATGACCTAGCTCTTGGAGCGCCGCGAATGAGGCGCGAGCTTCGACGTAGGCCCGCTCCAGAACGGCGCGAGCCGAGTCTTTGAACGTGGACTCGACGATGCCGGAGGGGACGTCACCCGACTCCAGGCAGCGGTTGAGCATGTCCCGCTCGGCCGGGCTTCCCCCGTGATGAATCTGGGCCGTCAGGAGATTGTGACTCCGGCGGCCGACATCGAATTCGAAGTCAGTCAGATCGTCGACGATCTGGAACGCGGTTCCCAACTGGGCCACCGCGTGCTCGGCCCGCCGCATCCGGTCTCCCGCGTCGCCGTCCTCCAGCACGTCGGGAGCCGCGAAGGCGAGGGCGAACAGCGCTCCCCCGCGCACCCTGTGCACGGCCTCGACCATGGCGTCCGGGTCCGGAATGTCGTCCACCCCGCCCTCTTCCGATCCTTCCAGCGCGCCGATCCGCGCCATCCGGTCGAGCAGCCCGCGCTGGATCGCCGCACCGGCCCGGCGTTCCAGCACACCGTCGGCCTCACCCCGGTCGAGCACGCCTCGTAGCAAGCGCTCGAATGCCATGAGCTGCAGGATGGACATGAAGCGCGGACCGGCGTGCGGACGCAGGGGAAGCAGGCTCTTGTCCTGGTCGTCGAAGAGGTTGTCGGCGGCGGTGATCGTGCCTTTGACGCAGAAGTTCAGCTCGGTATAGAGCCGGAGCCGGGGCTCGGGCACATCGAGCGCGCGAAAAATCGAGCGGAACAGGATCAGGAAGAAATATTCCTGGAGAAAGTGCAGCCCCTCGGGCGTCGACACCTCGCTGGCGGAGGGCACGTGCGGATCGGGGGCCCGGAACTCTTCGCCGATGAGGCCTTCCAGGTCGCGGTACACGACACGGACCGCCTCGGCCTGGGCTTCCATATCCGGGGCGAGCTTGGCCCATACACCTTCGTCGGCCAGGAGGCGAACAGCCTCGCGGGAACGGAACACGGGAGAGAGGGTCATGCGTCGCGTGAGGGGTCGCTGAGGAATGCTGGGGCTCGAATCATGAAGAATGTAGCCCCGGCGCTGGGGACGGGGACAGGCTTTCGCCGAGGTGTTCGCCCGCCATGGCCAGGCCGAACAGCGTGAGAAAGGGCTCGACCTCGTCTACGGTCTCGAGATACGCCCCGATCGCGCTCGCGAAGCCGCCGGTCGCGACGACCCTCGCGTCGGGCTTTCCCCATTCGCGCTTGATCCGGTCGACGATGCCGTCGACGCCGGCGACCGCCTGGTAGAAGACGCCGCTCTGGATGCAGGTTTCCGTCCTCCGCCCGATCACGCGCTCGGGCGGGACGAGCTCGACCCTCGGGAGCTTCGCCGTGCGAGCCGAAAGCCAGTCGAGGCCGGCTGCGAGCCCGGGAGAGATCACGCCCCCGAGGAATACCCCCTCCCCCGTGATGCAATCGAAGGTCGTGGCCGTGCCGAGGTCCACGACGACGGTGTCCGCGTGATAGAGCTCGCGCGCGGCGAGTGTGTTCACGATGCGGTCCGCGCCGACGCTCAGCGGCTCGTCCACATCGAGTCGTATGGGGAGCCCGGACGACGGCCCGACTTCGAACACTTCGCCGCGCACGATGCGCGAGAGCGTCTTGGTCCACACCTGGTTCACCGACGGGACCACGGAGCCCACGACGCCCCTCTGGATCTCTGCCTCGTCGATGCCGTCTCCGGAGAGGAACGCCCGGATGAGCGCACGCATCTCGTCGGCGGTGCGCGGCACGTTCGAGCTCACCCTCCAGTGGGCCACGAGCTCGGTCGTACCGGACACGAGCCCGACCACGGTCTCGGTGTTCCCGACATCCACCACGAGTTGCACGATCATCCTCCCTTGGCGGCCTGGGCCGCTTGGACCTTTCCTCTACCGAACGGGCCTGACCTGGCCCGCGCGCACGAATACCCGCTCGCCGCCGTCCCGCTCCAAAACGAGGGACCCGTCTTCGACGACCCCGCGGGCCACCCCCTCTCCGTGCTGCGCGGTGACGACCCGCCGTCCTTCCAGCGCATCGCGCTCTGAAATGGCTATGCGCTCCCCCAGGGTGAGACGTGTCCCGGCGGTGGCGAGCCTGCTCCTCAGCGCGACGATGAGCGCGCCCGCCAGCACGGCCCGCTCCGGTGGCGCCGGAGCCTCCCGGTCCAGGGCGGTCGCGCGCGCATCGACGTCGTCCGGGAAGCCCCCTTCGGGCATCCGGAGGTTGATGCCGACGCCCGCCACGACGTGCTGACCCACGCCTTCGCAGAGCACCCCGGCGACCTTGCGGTCGCCAAGCGTGACATCGTTGGGCCATTCGATGCGGGGGCGCAGCCCCGAGCAGGTGCGCTCGACGACCTCCGCCACCGCCAATCCGACCAGGAGGGGAAGATGCGGTGCGGGCGCGGCGGGAAGCAGGATGGAAATCCAGAGACCGCTGCCCGGTGCCGAGTGCCACCGTTTTCCGCTCCGGCCCCGTCCCGCCGTCTGCTCGTCGGCGATGACCGTCGTGTATACGGCCCAACCGTCCTCTGCGAGGGCACGCGCCCGGTCGTTGGTCGATCCGACGCGCTCGTGCACCTCGAGCCGGGGTACGTTCCAGAGGCCGCTCCAGAATGCGACAGGCTCTCCCTCCCAACGCTCCAGCCCCAACGGCTCACTCACACCACGCTCAGGTAGATGAGGAAGGCCGTCCCGACGGCCCAGCAATAGGGAGCGAAGAAGTGGAACGACTCCCTGGCCAGCACGGCGACGAACGTGCGGATGGCGAGCACCCCCGTGATCCCCGCCGCCACCGATCCCACCAGAAGCGGAGCGACGCCGATACCGGTGAAGCCGGCTTGCACCTCGGGAATCTGGAGCACCGCGGCTCCAGCGATGGCGGGCACGGCCATCAGGAACGAGAAGGCTGCCGCTTCACGTGCTCGCACCCCGAGCCAGAGGGCCGCGACGACCGTCGCCCCGGCTCTGGAGATACCAGGAACCAACGCACCGGCCTGGGCCATCCCGATGAGGAGCGCCGCACCCCAGCCGGGCTGCTCGTTGACGGCGCGGGCGATGGCGCTCCGGCTGGTCCACAGGAAGCCACCGGTGACGATCAGCGCCACGCCCGGCGTCGCAGGCATGTCGAACAGCGCCTCGATGGAGTCCTTCGCGAAGAGCCCCAGCAAGGCGGCTGGAAGGGTGGCCACGACGAGCAGAAGCACGTAGTGGATCGCGTCCGCATCCCGCGTGAGCACCCCTCCGGCGAGCGACGTCACGCGCTGCCGGTAGACCATCAGAATCGACAAGAGGGTGGCGACGTGCACCGCCACCTCGAACAGGACCCCCTCGACATCGACACCCAGGACTTCCTGCACGATGACGAGGTGCCCCGAGCTGGATACCGGCAGAAACTCCGTCGCGCCCTGGACGATCCCGAGGATCAGCGATTCCCATACGTTCATCGGTCGGATCCCGAGATGACCCTCAGGTAATGCTCTTCGTACCGGGACACGACCGCGGAGGAGGAGAATCGCTCCACGGTTCTGGCGAGGGCGGCGGCCGCGATCCTCGCGTGGTGGCCTTCGTCCGCGAGCAATCGGATGCCCTCGTCGGCCATCGCGTCGACGTCTCCCACCGGGAAGAGGTAGCCGCTCACCCCGTGCTCGATGACTTCAGACAGTCCTCCGGCGTTCGACGCGACCACGGGCGCTCCCGAAGCCATCGCTTCGAGCGCCGCGAGTCCGAACGACTCGTTCTCGGAAGGAAGGAGGAAGAGATCGGCACACGCCAGCAGTTCCTCGACCGAGGCGTGCTTGCCCAGGAACGTCACGTCGTCGCGCACGCCCAGCGTTTCCGCCCGCTGCACGGCTCGCGGACGCTCGGGGCCATCGCCCACGAAGACGAGTCGGGCGGGCACCTTCCGCCGGATCCTGGCGAACACCTCAACCACGTCCTCGATGCGCTTCACCGGACGGAAGTTCGACACGTGCATGACGATCTTCTCGCCACCGGGGGCGAGGCTCGCGCGATGGCACGGCTCCCTGCCGGGCCGAAAGAGCTCGGTGTCGACGAAGTTCGGGATGACCTCGATGCGCTCGGCGGGCACGGCGAAGTCTCTTACCGTCTCCCGCTTCAGGTACTCCGACACGGCGGTCAGTCCATCCGATTTCAGGATCGAGAACTGCGTGATGGCCTGAAAGGACGGGTGAAGCCCCACCAGGGTGATGTCGGTGCCGTGGAGCGTCGTCACGATCTTCAGGTCGCGCTCGCCCTTCAGCATCTCCCGCGCCAGGAAGGCCGACGCCGCGTGCGGGATCGCGTAGTGCATGTGCACGAGATCCAGCTCGTACTTGCGGGCCGCGTCGTGCAGAGCGACCGCCAGCGCGAGCGAGTACGGTGGATGCTCGAAAAGGGGATACCCCGCCATCTCCACTTCGTGGAAATACACCCGCTCCCGAAAGCCCCCGAGCCGAAAGGGCTGATCGTACGTGATGAAGTGGATCTCGTGGCCGCGGTCCGCGAGCAGGAGGCCCAACTCGGTCGCCACCGCTCCAGAGCCCCCATAAGTCGGATAACAGGTGATCCCGATCTTCATCGGTCGAGGCCTCGCTGCGAGGGTTGGGGCGTCTTTGTCCCGGATGCCGCTCGCCAGAGCGCCAGGGTCTGCTCGACGCGTTCCGGCAGAGGTGCGGTGGCGTCGATTCGGATGGCGTCCGGCGGCAACTGGTGCCGGAACCAGGTCATCTGGCGTCGTGCGTAACGTCGCGTTGCGGCTCGGATCATGTCCACCGATTCATCCAACGAAACCTCTCCTTTCAGATATGCGACCACCTCGCGGTACCCCGTGCCGGTCATGCCCGGATGCTCCTCGGTGTAGCCGGCGGCCAGCAGCCCCCGGACTTCATCCACCAGACCGCGCGCCATCATCCTCGTCACCCGCGCTTCGATGCGCCGATCGAGCTCGTCGCGCGGGACTTCGAGCCACACGACGACGCCCCGGACCGGAGCGGCCTCGCGAGGCGCCGCGCGGTGCCACCATGAGAGGGAACGCCCGGTGAGCAGCGGGACCTCGAGGGTGCGACCCATCCGTTGCGGGCCCCCCTCGACGGCCACCCGCGCCCGCTCGGGGTCCAGGTGTCGGACCCAGGTCGCGAGCCGTTCGGAGGGTTGCTCCCCGAGGTATGCGCGGAGCCGCGACAGGCGCGCCTCGTCCATCTCCGGCTCCTCGAAGATCGGGTCGGTCAGGGCCCGCAGGAAGAACCCGGTCCCTCCGACCAGGACGGGCAGCCCTCCCCGCCCTTCGATCTGCGACATCCAGGCGCGCGCATCCCTCGCGAACTGCCCGGCCGAGTACCGCTCCGAGGGAGCGACGAGATCGAGTCCGTGGTGGGGAATCCGCGCCGTGACCGCGGGGGATACCTTGTCCGTGCCGATGTCCATGCCACGGTAGACCTGACGGGAATCCATGGAGATCACTTCGAGATCCAGGACCCCGGCGAGCGCCTCCGAGAGCTCCGTCTTTCCCGAGGCCGTCGCGCCGACGAGCGCGAGGAAGCGCGGGTGCGACCCGTCAGCGGACGTCACGAGCGACCGAACTTGCGCGCCAGCTCCGCGCCGGACAGGCGGACGATGGTGGGGCGTCCGTGGACGTCGTGATGCGGCATCTTCGTGGCGAAGAGCTGGTCGAACAGTTCCTGCATTTCGGTGTCGCTGAGCCGCTGCCCAGCCTTGATCGCGCTCTTGCACGCGAAGGTCATCGCGATGCGCTCGTGCTGGTTGCGGGCCGAACGCACCAGTTCCGAGCCGTTCGTGAGCTCGTCCACCATCTCCCTGAAGGCGCGCTCCGCGTCGAAGTACCGATGCGGGTTCGGCACCGCCTGTACGATCACGGTGTCCCCGCCGAAGCCCTCGACCTCGAAGCCCGCCCGCTCGAGGAGACCGGCGAGGTCCTCGACGCACCGTAGCTCCGCCGGTGTGAGCCGGAGCGTGAGCGGAAACAGGAGCCGCTGCCCTTCCTGCCCACCCCGCTCGTACGCGTCCATCAAACGCTCGAAGAGGATGCGCTCGTGCGCGGCGTGCTGGTCGACGATCATCACACCGTCGCGTGTCTCGGCGAACACGTAGGTGTCGAGGACCTGCCAGAGTCGCGAGCGGCCGTCGATACCGGGCTGCCGGCCCGTGACGGCCTGGGCGGCGCCCTGCTGACGGCCGCTCGCCGTTTCGCGAGCCGCCGGCGCCCCCGATGTGAACAGAGCGATTTGCTGCTCGGCGGCGGCTGTCGGACGCGTGCGCACGCCGGACGGTTCTCCGGATTCCCGGACCTTGAGCGGGGGCACGACCGGATCCGTGTCGAAGCGCGCTCCGCTGTCGTCTCCCTCCATGGCGGTCCGCACCGCCTGCTCCACGAGCGCCTCCACCCGGGCGTCCTCGCGGAAGCGAACCTCCGCCTTCGCCGGGTGCACGTTCACATCGACCTCGCCGCCGGGGACCGTCAGATACAGGAAGGTCCACGGTCGAAGCCCCTCGGCGATGGTCGTCCGGTAGCCGCGCAGCGCGGCCTGGCCGAGGTTCGACGCCCGGAACGGCCGACCGTTCACCGCCAGGAAGCTCCTGCGCACCCCGGGTTTCGCCGTGTCGGGCCGCTGGACCAGACCGCGGACCTCGAAGCCTTCGTCCTCGGCGAAGACCCCGATGAGGCTTCGTGCCGCCTCATCGCCCCACACCTGCGCGATCCGGATGCCCGCGTCCGACGCTCCTTCGAGCTCGAGCAACGTCCGGTCGTCCGACGTGAGCGAGAACGCCACGTGAGGGTTGGCGAGCGCGAGTTGCGTCACGACTTCGCTCACGGCCCGGGTTTCCGCGGAGACCGCCTTGAGGAATTTGGCGCGCGCGGGAGCATTGTAGAACAAGTTGCGGACCTCCACCGTCGTGCCCCGCCGACGCGCGAAATCCGACACCTGGTTGATCTGTCCACCCGCACAGGTGACTTGGGTGCCGGTCTCCTCCCCGGCTGGCCGGGTCTCGAGCGTCAGGCGACTCACGGCCGCGATCGACGGAAGCGCTTCGCCGCGGAAGCCGAACGTCCGGACGCCGCGGAGGTCGTCGGCATGCACGATCTTGCTCGTGGCGTGCCGATCCAGGCAGAGGAGGGCGTCTTCCCGCACCATGCCCGCGCCGTCGTCCGTGACCCGTATCCTCCGTTTGCCGCCCCGCTCCACTGCGATCTCGACGCGCTTCGCGCCCGCGTCCAGCGCGTTCTCGACGAGCTCCTTCACTACCGACGCAGGGCGCTCGACGACCTCTCCGGCCGCGATCTGATTGGCCACCGCGTCGGGAAGGATCCGGATCTGGCGGGTCATCGCCCGGACTCTTCTTCGAGAGGAAGGCCGTAGAACCGGCAGGCGTTCTCCCAGGTCGATCGTGCCACGGCGTCCACCTCACGACCCAGGTGCCCGGCTACCGCGCTCACGACGTGGGGCAGATGCGCCGGCTCGTTGCGGCGCCCGCGCAGCGGCACCGGAGACAGGTAGGGGGCGTCGGTCTCGACCAGAAGTCTGGCGTCGGGCACTTCGCGCAACAACGGCACGACCGAGAAGCTCTTGAACGATGCGATGCCCGAGAACGATACATACCAATCGGCCCGCATCGCCTCCCTGAACGCACCTTCGCCCCCGGTGAAGCAGTGGAGCACCCCTCGGGTTCCGGCCGGCATGTTCCGGAGAGCCGCGGTCACGTCGTCGTCCGCGTCGCGCGCATGCACGACCACGGGCAGGCCGAGCGTCGAACCGAGCTCGAGGTGAGCGTCGAAGAGCCTGCGCTGCACGTCTCGAGGTGCGTTGTCGTAGTGGTAGTCCAGCCCGGTCTCCCCGATCGCGACCACCTTCGCGTCTGTTTCCGCCAGGTTCCGCACCTCCGACAGCGCGTCCGGCGCGGCACCGCCTGCTTCGTGCGGATGGACGCCCGCGGTACACCAGAGGTTGTCGGCGCCCCGAGCGAGGGCGACGGCGTCCCGTGCGTCGGCCACGGTCGACGCGATGGTGACCATTCGCGCCACTCCGGCTTGGGCTGCTCTACGAAACACCGCCTCCCGGTCTTCCCGGAAGGCGGCGTCGGTCAAATGACAATGGGTGTCGAAGTACCGGGTCACACCGTCGCGGGCTGGGGTCGTGGTTTCTTCTCGTTACCCGGCTTGCCGATCCCGTAGCGCCGCTGGATCTCGATGAGCGCCGGAGACGCGACGAAGACCGAGGAGTAGGTCCCGATCACGACACCCAGGATCAGCACCAGGGTGAAGTCACGGATGACCGGCCCGCCCAGCAGCAGCAGGCAGAAGAGCACTGCCAGCGTCGTTCCCGAGGTGAGGATCGTGCGCGGCAGCGTCTCGTTGATCGACTCGTTGACCAAGTCGACCTGGTCCCGCTTGCGGGCTCCCTTCTTCCCCGCGTTCTCACGAACCCGGTCGAACACGACGATCGTGTCGTTCAGTGAGTACCCGACGATCGTGAGCAGCGCCGCCACCGTCGTGAGCGAGATCTCTACGCGGAACAGCGCCAAGAACCCGAGCGTGATCAGGATGTCGTGCATGGTCGCGATCACCGCGGCCATCCCGAACCGCAGCTCGAAGCGGATGGCGAGGTAGATCAGCGTGGTCACGAACGAGAACAGGATCGCGAGCGCCGCCTTCTGCTGCAGCTCGGCCCCGACCTTCGCGCCGACGAGTTCGGTGCGCACGACCTCGAACGTCTCGTTCGGTAGCGCGGCACGCACCTGTGCCTCGACGTCGTCGGCCACCTCCGTGATGGATGCGTCGTCCGCCAGGGTCGCGCGGATCACGAACTCGTGGTCCTCGCCGAACCGGGTGATGGGGGGCGCCTGCGCGCCGCCGAGCGCTGCCCGAAGGTCCGCGGCCGTCACCTCACCATCGAAGCGCAGCTGCACCAGCGAGCCCCCGGTGAAGTCGACGCCGTAGCGCTGCCAGCTCCCGAAGGACACGACGTTTCCGACCATGGCCGCGACACCCGCCAGGATGACGATCGCGGAAAAGACGTAGGCCTTCTTGCGCGCTTCGATGAAGCGGTAGGAGGCGTCGGTGAAGAGTCTCATGTATGTCTCGTCAGATGCTGATCGGATCCGTCGCCTTCTTCCCGGACAGATAGATCAGGAAGAGGGAGCGGGTCACGTACAGCGCGGAGAAGAAGGAGGCGACGATACCGATGGAAAGGGTCACGGCGAACCCGCGGACCGGTCCGGTGCCGAACTGGAACAGGATCAATGCGGTGATGAGGGTCGTGATGTTCGCGTCCACGATGGCCGAGAGTGCGTGCCCGAAGCCCTCGTCGACCGCGGTGCGCGTAGCCCTCCCCGCGGTGAGCTCCTCTCGAATGCGCTCGAAGATGAGCACGTTGGCGTCCACCGCCATGCCGACGGAGAGGATGAGTCCGGCGATGCCCGGCAGCGTGAGGGTGGCCCCGAGACCCGCCAGACCACCGAGTACGAGCAGGAGATACACGACCAACGCCCCGACGGCCAGCACACCGGCCATGCGGTAGTAGACCATCATGATCAGGACGACGAAGACCATGCCGATGATGCCCGCCAGCTGACCCTGATCGATGGAGTCCTGCCCGAGCGACGGGCCCACCGTCCGCTCCTCGATGATGTTGACACGGGCCGGAAGCGAGCCGGCGCGCAGCACGAGCGCGAGGTCTCTGGCTTCCTCAAGCGAGGTGTTCGCGCCCATGTCGATCTGGCCCCGGGCTCCGATCCGGTCCCGGAGGACCGGGGAGCTCATGACCTGTCCGTCGAGCACGATGGCGAGATAGTTGCCGATGTTGGCGCCGCTGAAGCGCTGGAACTGCCGGCCCCCGGCGCGGGACAGCTCGAACTGCACCTGCGACTGGTTGAACTGCGGGTCCCGCCCCGCGGTCGCGTTCTCGAGCTCCGCACCGGTCAGGAACGGCTCTTCCTCCAGCACGTAGAGGCGCTGGTAGGTGCGCGCGCCACGAGCCACCAGCTCGGAGCCCCATTGGAGGGACTGGTTACGCGGGAGCGCGCGGGACACCTCGTCGAGCGACAGGAAATAGTCGACCACCGGGACGTCCTCGGAGGCCACGAGGAACGTGCCTTCCACGTCCCCGAAGCTCAGAAGCGACGAGAACGGCCGAAGCGCATCGGCTTCGGACGCCTCATCGCCTGCTTGTGCCGAGTCCGCTGCCGCGGCGGAGTCGGGCGCCTGCGCACTGTCCCCCCCGAAGAGCAGCTGCTCGATGTCGGCGCCTTCCTGGCGCACGTCGCGGCCCATGGCGCGGATCGAGTCGACCCCGAGCGCCGCGACGATCGCGCGGTCGACGCGCGGGAGCGCCTGCTCCAGGTCGGCGGTCGGAAGCACCAGCTTGAACTCGAGGAACGCGTTCCGTTGGACGATCTCCTTCGCGCGCTCCTCGTCGCTCAAACCGGCCAACTCGACGATCAGCCGGTCTTGTCCGACCTTCTGGATGAGCGGTTCCTCGACGCCCAGCTCATCGATGCGGCTACGGATGATGCGGTCGATGCGGTCGATCATGTCGGACTTGGCTTCGTCCGTCATCGTCCCGTCGGGGTCGTCGACCTCGAGCACGAGATGCATGCCCCCCTGGAGGTCGAGCCCGAGCTTGAGCCCTCTCGAGTAGAGTTGCCAACCGGCCACCGCCATGACGAGAAGGATGGCGATGATCCGACCTCTGACCGACTTGAACATGAGAACCGTGGATTCGACGAGGGAGCGGGCCCCGAAGGGCCTGTGGGTGACGTTGGGCCACCCGAGGATCACAGCCTGTAAAGCTGCCCCGGGCGGGTAGGCATGTCAATCGCGCCCGACTCGACTCGAGACGGGTCGGTGATGATGCGTGAACGTGATAGTCGAACCGGGCCCCGCGGGTTCCTCAAAAACCCATCTGGAACATGACCTTGAAGCTGTTCGCGTCCTCGACCGATTCCCTGCCCCACCAGAGATCGTAATTCAGCGCGATCCGGTTGAGCGGGCCAAAGTACAACGCAAGCCCCGGTGTCACGAGGGTTCCGCCGCGCTGCGTCGCCGGCACGTCGTCGATCCCAACGTCCGCGTGGCTCAGCCGGAGGAGTGGCTCCAGCATCATGTCCGTTCCAGCGAAGGGCTCGGTGCGGTACGCGACCCAGGCCTGCGCGCCGTGGAAGCGCTCCTCGCTGAACGGGTTCGCATCGCCCGACACGATCTCGGCCAGGACGTGGAGACCGGGCGCGAACGATCCGTACTCGACGTCGATCTCGAACGCTTGACCCCGCTCCATCACGAGCTCCGCGCCCACCACCTCGGCGAAGTCCCGGCTGCTCCATCCAGCCGCGACCCTTACGTCTGGAGCAACCGCCCCCCGAACCCGGGCCGCGTACTGGTAGCTGGAGTTGGCACCGACCTGGCCGTGCAGCGGCCCCTGGAACGCGCCGGCCGTGACCTCGAGACCATCGTCGAGAATACCGCGAAGCTGGACCCCGACATCACGGTTGCTGTATCCGAGCCCGCTCACCACCGCGTAGGCATCGACCGCGCCGAGACCCCGCACGCGGAGCCCTCGCTCGACCGGAAGGATGCGCTTGGAGCTCGTTTGCTCGAGGAGTCCGAACGGACGGTACGCCTTGCCCGCCAGAAGCGAGACTTCCGGGGAGAGTTGGAACGACACGAACGCGTCCTTGAGGGTCACCCGGTCGTTTCCGAACTCGGGCTGGATCGCGCCGCTGACCCGGTCCCCAAGTCGCGCCGAGAGCTCCACGCGGGCACGTCGCACAAAGAGCTCGGATGTGGGCTCAACCGCGATCGAGGTGGTGTTGAACTGCGTGTGGATCCGCCCCCCGAGCTTTAGCTCGAGGGCGTCCGTGGTGACGCGAACCGCCGGGTCTTCGGCGCTCTGTGCGGCCCCGGACGAGGCGATGAGGAACGCGGTGGACAACGCGA
This sequence comes from Gemmatimonadota bacterium, assembly GCA_040904885.1. Lineage (GTDB taxonomy): Bacteria > Gemmatimonadota > Gemmatimonadetes > Longimicrobiales > Gaopeijiaceae > JAWLHJ01. The sequence continues at coordinate 12,212 of JBBDSN010000209.1, forward strand.
GGACTACGGCACGGAGGTTCACGAGCTTCTATGGGCAGGCGGGAGCGGGAGACGAGTACGCCCGCGGACGAAGGCGTAACGACCGCGCCGATTGTCACGACATCGTCACAATCCCGCAAGAGCCGCCCGCGCGCACTTCCACGCGACTCCGGTCGGACCACCCGAAAAACCTCCCGACCCGGAGATCCCCCCGGTCAGATCGCCCTGCGCATCACCGCCTGCACACGCGCGAGAAAGCGCGCCGCGTCGACGGACTTGTCCACGTAGTCGTCCGCGCCCGCCTGAAGCAGTTCGGCCTCGATCTTGTCACTCCCCGTTCCAGTCCGGATGAGGACGGGCAAGGCGGCAGTCTCCACCGATCCCCTGATGTGGTCGAGGACCTGCCGCCCGTCCATTCCGGGCATCGCCAGGTCGAGCACCACGAGTCGGAAGTCCTGATCGTCCTTCAGGATGTCGAGCGCCTTGTAGCCGTCCTCGGCGTCGTAGACCTCGTAGCCTTCCTTCTCCAGGAGCGTACGGATGAGCAAACGCGCTTGCTCGTCGTCGTCCACGAGCAGAATTCGCGGCGGACCGGACTCGGCTTCCTCCGGAGTCTCCTCGAGGCCTTGGCCCAGGACACGCTCGATTTCGACCAGCGTCGTGCGGGACTGCGTCACCCAGTCGAGCCCGACCTCGTGCAGCGTCCGCATTCCGCCCTGGATCGCCACGCGCTGCAGCGTCGACCAGCCCTTGCGCTGCTCGATCGCCTGCTGGAAACGCGGACCCACGATGAGCACCTCGTTGACCGGCAGCCGGCCCCGATATCCGGTGAAGCCGCAGTCCGGACACCCGACCGCACGCACGACCGGCTCGATGCCATGTCGTTCGGTCAGACGCTGCTCGTCGGGCGTGAGCTGGCCTCGAACCGGCTCGGCGCAAGCCGCGCAGACCTTCCGCACCAGACGTTGCGCGCACGCACCTCGGAGCGTCTGGGAGATAGTGCTGAACTGCAGGCCCATGTCCGCGAGCCGTGCGACCGTACTGACCGCGTCGTTCGCGTGCACTGTCGTCAACACCAAATGACCGGTCATGGCGGCCTGCGCGGCCGTAACGGCGGTCTCCTTGTCCCGGATCTCCCCGACCAGGATCACGTCCGGGTCCTGACGCAGCATCGCACGGAGGGCACCCGCGAACGTCATCCCCTGCTTGGTCTGGACCTGCGTCTGCGTGACCCCCGTGAGCTCGTACTCGATCGGGTCCTCGACGGTCATGATGTTGACCTTGCCATCGGCGAGCTCCCGCAACCCGCCGTAGAGCGTCGTGGTTTTACCCGATCCGGTCGGTCCGGTCACGACCACGATCCCGTCGCGGTACTGGAGCAGCGTCCTCAGCCGCTCGAGCTCCTTGCCCGGGATCTCGAGATCGTCGAGCGACAACATCGCGCTGGAATCGAGCACCCGGATGACGCACTTCTCCGCGCCGCCCGCCGGGATGGTCGACACCCGGAGATCGTACGCCCTGCCCCGAACCTGGACGCGCGCCTTACCGTCCTGGGGCCTTAGCCGGTCCGCGATATCGAGCTTCGAGAGGACTTTGATCCGCGAGATCACCCGGTTGAGCGCGGTCATCGGGAGGTCCATGTGCTTGCGCAATACGCCGTCCACACGGTACCGGACCGACCCAAGGCGGCGTCCCGGCTCGATATGGACGTCGCTGGCCCCCTGCGCGATCCCGTCGCGGATGATGAGGTTCGTCAGCTTGACCACCGGCGTGGAGGTGACTTCGTCCTGACTGATGGACTCCGGGCCGAGCTCCTCGACCAGCCGAACCGCGTCTTCGCTGACGTCCTCGCCTAGCCCGCCGAGGAGGGCGTCCACGGCCTTCTCCGGCGAGAATCGCTGATCGAGGGCGTCCTGGATGGCTCCGGGCGAAGCGACCTCGAAGAGTGGCGTGCGACCCGTGCTGAAGCCGATCGCACGCTCGGCTTCCACGTCCGTGGGGTCGCAGGTCGCCACCACGAAGTGGCGGTCGTCTTCCTGGATCGGGAAGATGTGGTATTTCCGCGCCATGGTTTCGGGAATCAACAGCATGGCGTTCGGATCGGACCGGTCGAACTGCGCTACGCTAAGTCGGAAGTACTCCGCGACGAGTTCCGAGAGCTCCCGATCCGTGAGCCCGTATGCCCGCACGACGCCGCTCCACGCCTCCGAGGCCGGCCTTCCCGCGGCGATGTCGGGCCGGTCGCGATCGCCGTAACCCGCGCGCTCGGCGATCCGCACAAGCCAGTGCACGGCGGCTCCGTTCGCGCGGGTCTTCTTGGTCGTATCTGCGCCCTGCTCGCTCATCGGCCTCTCAGGGCGGCGGCCCGCTTCTCATGCTTCTCGCGGTACATCGCGCTGTCCGCCTCGGCGACCAGGTCGTCTAGCCGCACTCCGGGCTCGTCCTCCTGCCTGGCCATTCCCACACTGATCGCGAGTTGATACGGCTCCGGGCTCGTGTTGTTGAATTCGCGCACGCGTTCCTTCAGGCGGTCTACCAGGAATTCTGAGCTTTCGTCGGACGCTTCGAGCGCGAGGACGCCGAACTCGTCACCCCCGAGACGGGCGATGATGTCCGATCTCCTGAACGTCGCTCGCAAGATGTCGGCCACTTTGACCAGCGCCCGATCTCCCACGTGGTGTCCGAGCGAATCGTTGATCGTCTTGAACCGATCGAGATCGACGTACACCATCGTAACCCCGCGCCCCGAGCGACGGGCCAACTTCAGGTACTGGTCCCCGAGGTCCGCGAAGCCGCGCCGGTTGTAGAGACCCGTCAGGTCGTCGATGAGCGAAAGGCTCCGCAATGCCGAGAAGAGTCTGTGCCGCTCGACCGCATGGCGGAGCGACCGTACGAGGAGCGCGGTGTTGATCTCGTTCTTGACGAGGTAGTCCTGCGCCCCGGCCTGCACGGTCGCCGTCGCGGCCGCCTCGTCCGGCTGGTCCGTGAGCACCACGATCGGGACGTCCGGGCTGAACGCATACGCACGGTCGAAGGTCACCAACCCGCTGCTATCCGGGAGCTCCATCGCGAGCAGGATTGCGTCGAATCCGCCCCGTGTGAGCCTGGCGAGGGCCTGGCTCAACTCTCCCGCCCACTCTAGAGAGATGACGGGCGCGCTCGAAGCGGCCAACTCCGACTGAAGCTGGTCGAAGTACTCCTGGTCCGATTCGACCAACAAGACTTTGATGGGCCGCTGCAGCAACGGAGATCGCCCCCCGGAAAGGCATTGCTCGAGCCGACGTCTATGGGTGCCACCGCAGAAGGTAACCTTCTACCGCCCGCGATGTCACGGCACGAGCATGTTGCTAATCGGCGCCGGCTTCCCGCAGCAACGCCCCGAAGAAGTCCGGAACACTCGGGTGCCCGGACTGAGCGAGCCAGAACAGGGCGGACCTCCGTGTGTCAGCCGTGGGTCCTGTCCTGGTCAGCTCCATCAGAGCCGGTATACCTTCATCGGCCGGTCTCTGGGATGGGGCGAACACGGCCGCATCCCGGATGTCCTGGGCTTCGGCGCCGTCTTCCGCGGTCTCGATCAAGCCTCGCGTGACGGCGCCGGCAGCTTCCTGACCCAACCAGAAGAGCGCGCTCTTGCGTACACGGGCCGGCCGTTGTGCGTTGCGAGCGATCTCGAGCAGGGACGGCCAGACCTCCAACGAGTCCGCCCACATAGAGCGCCCGGACGTCCCCGCGACTCGGCGGATGCCGTGGGTGCAGATCCGCACGTCGGGCCGGGCCGCGTAGGTAAACCGCACCTGGCCGTCTGAGACGGAGGAAAGCGCCCCGAACGCCCGGGTCGGCGCATCGACTGGCCGTCCCAGGCAGGATCTCCGCGACAGCGTCGAGCGCGTGCTCGCGCTTCCGGTGCCGGTCGACCTTCCGCAGCCCGTTGAGCGCCACGGAGACCGCGATCGAGTGCATCCAGGTCGAGAACGCCGAGTCTCCCCGGAACTGATCGAGCTTCTGGTAGGCCCGCAGAAACGCTTCCTGCGTGAAGTCCTTCGCCAGGTGCTCTTCGCCCGCCATCCGATACATGAGTCGGTAGATCCGGTCCACGTTTGCGTCGTAGAGACGCCGAAACGCTCGCTCGTCACCGTTGCGGGCCTGCTCGGCCCATTCGATTTGTGTCAACGAAGGCGCTCGCGGTTTCGACAGTTCTCCGTTCTCGCCCCTTGGGACACAGGGTCGGGCGGAAGGGTTGCGAGGCCCACGTCCGAGCTACCCCGCCGGTTC
>JBBDSN010000210.1:0-2652 GCA_040904885.1 Gemmatimonadota bacterium
GTAGCCATGTCGCGCCTGGCCCTCGAGCGCCTTGAGGATCAGCAGGTCCACCGTGGGGTGGGCCTACTCGGGCTCCGGCAGATGAAGCGTAAAGACGCTCCCTTCGCCGCGCGTGCTCTCGAGCGTGACGTCCCCGCCCATCAGGCGCGCGAGCTTGCGGGAGACGGTCAGTCCCAGCCCCGTGCCGCCGGTGCTGCGGGTGGGCGAGCTGTCGACCTGCGTGAACGACTCGAAGATCCGCTCCTGATCTTCCGGTGCGACCCCCGGGCCCGTGTCCCGCACATGGACGCGGACGCCGTCCTGGGGAGAGCGCGCGATCTCGACCCTGACTTCTCCTTGCCGGGTGTACGTCACGCCGTTGCGGATGAGGTTCGACAGGATCTTGCGCACCTTGCTCGGATCGGTCCGGATCACGACCGGACCCTTGGCGTCGTCCAGGTGCAGGGCAACGTTCCTCGTGTCGGCCTGCGGCCGAATCGCCAGCACGACCTCCCGGCTGATCTCGACCAGATCCGCCGCTTCCCAGCGAGCTGTCTCTTGGCCGGCGTCGGCGCGCGTCAGTGTGAGGATCTCGTCGATGATCCAGGCCAGGTGAGCCGCGCTGGCCTTGATCCGTCTGAGGGCGCTCTGCTGCTCGGCGGTGGTGGGACCCAAGACCTCGGTCTCGATCAGATCCGCGTAGCCGATGACGGAATTGAGCGGGGTGCGCAGCTCATGGGACATGAGCTCCATGAATTGGCTCTTCGCGCGACTCGCCTGCTCAGCCGCCTCGAGTGCATGTCGTAGTACCTCTTCTTGCTCCTTCCGCTCGGTGATGTCGGGAGGGTCGATCAGCCTGGCCCGCTCTTTCGGCGGCCTGGCGCGTGCAATTTTGAGTACTTCCAGTGTCCGGTCTCCAGGACCCATGTCCACTCCAGTCAGGCGTGATCTCACAGCGCGCGATACGTCCATCACGCGACTCAGCCCATCATGCGTGGATCAAGAGCAAGGATTATGCGGGGCCGGTCGAGCAGGAACGGGCGGGTCACGGCGTCGGGATCAAACCGCGATATGGCTTGGAATTCCTCGTTTTTTGGCGAATGGGATCGGTTGGGTGGTCCGGTTTGGAAAGCGGTACGGGTGGCCATGAGACGCACCGTTCGTCGCAGGTGAGCGACGCAAAGCCATCTGCCGTCCCGGAGCATCGCCGGGTCTCGCTCATGCCGCACGTTGGACATCAGTGAACGGCCGGGCTCGCCTTCGGACTACTCGTCCCGGGCGAGCCGTCCGTACAGATCCGGCCTTCGGTCACGGAAGAATCCGAACGCCGCGCGCTTCTCGGCGGCCCGGGCGAGGTCCAGGCGCTGCACGCGCACCCCCTCCTCGTCCTCGGCGGCCTCCGTCAGAATCGTGCCGAAATGGTCGCAGATGAACGAGTGTCCGTAGAAGGTCTGCCCCTCCTCGACCCCAGTGCGGTTCGAAGCCACCACCGGCACGATGTTCGACACGGCGTGCCCCTGCATGGCCCGCTGCCACAGCCGGCGGGTGTCCAGCTCCGGTTCTTCGGGCTCCGATCCGATGGCCGTGGGATAGAAGAGCACCTCCGCACCCATGAGCATCATGGCCCGGGCGCACTCGGGGAACCACTGGTCCCAGCAGATGCCCACCCCGAGCCTTCCGAAGCGGGTGTCCCAGACCCGGAATCCGGTGTTTCCGGGACGGAAATAGAACTTCTCCTCGTAACCGGGACCGTCCGGGATGTGGCTCTTCCGGTACACACCCTGGACGGCGCCGCTGTCGTCGACCAACGCCAGCGAGTTGTAGTAGTGCTGGCCATCTTGTTCGAAGAACGAGGTGGGGATGACCACGCGGAGCTCCGCGGCGAGCGTCTGCATCGCTTTCACGGCGGCGCTGTCGGCCACCGACGTGGCCCGGGCGAAGTTCCGCTCGTGCTCGTGCCGGCAGAAGTAGTATCCCTGGAACAACTCCGGGGGCAGGATGACCTGCGCCCCCTGCGCCGCCGCCTCCCGCACCAGACCCTCGACCCGGCCGATGTCCGCCGGCGGGTCGTCGGAAAAACTCGCCTGCACGGTGGCCACGATGATCTCCGTCATGACGCTTCCCCCTCTGGAACCTGCTGGGTGATGCAGTGGAACGATCCTCCCCCGGTGAGCAGATGGTCGGCCCGGAGCCCCACCGTGCGGCGGGTAGGAAACGCCGCTCCGATGGCTTCCACCGCGGCGTCGTCCCACCGGCTGCCATACACCGGAACCACCACGGTGGAGTTGGCGATGTAGAAGTTCATGTAGCTGGCCGGGACCACCGCGCCCTCCGTGTTCACGACCCGGCCAGGAGAGGGCACCGTCACGACGTTCAGCCCGGCCGCGTCGAGGAGGCCGAGGGTCGCGCGCAGCACCTCCGTGTTGGGATCGTCGGCGTCACGGGCGTCCATCGCCATCACCGTCCCCGGCGCCACGAAGCGGGCCAGGTTGTCCACGTGCCCGTCCGTGTGGTCGTTCACCAGTCCATCCCCCAACCAGATCACCCGGTCGAAGCCCAGGTCGGCCGCGAGCCGCCGTTCCACCTCGGCCTCGTCGACACCAGGGTTCCGGTTCGGGTTCAGGAGGCACTGGCGGGTGGTCAGCACCGTGCCGGTCCCGTCGCCGTCCAGCG
>JBBDSN010000211.1:0-16006 GCA_040904885.1 Gemmatimonadota bacterium
CTAGTAGAAGATGACCTTGCCGGTTTTGACACCCGGGTTGTTCACGTCGTCACCGCCCAGGATCATCACGTGCGCCACGCCATTCGCGTCGACGTACGAGATGCCTCGCGTATTGAAGAGGTTCACGCCTCCGACCGACAGGAGCGTGTTCGAGCCGGTGGCTCCATTGAAGCTTTCGAGCGTTCCGTCGGAGTTGATCGGCGCGAAGCTGTTCTCGGACGACCCGGTGCCGGCGGCCGCGTACAGCCCGGAGCTCACGAACAAGCTTCCGCCCGCCCCGAGCGCTACGTGCTTGCTCCGCGATTTCTGCATCTCGCTCCCGCTGACCGTCCACCCTGCCTGGAGCAAACCGCTCCGGAGGTTGATTCGCGCGTGGACGACCGTGGACAGCTTGGTTTCGTTCTGCGAGAAGTTCGGGTCATCGATCGAGACGGCGGCGCTGTCTCCACCGACAGCGTACAGGAACCCGCCGAAGCCGACGAGCTGATGGTGCGCACGAGCCTCGGGCAGCACGTCGAGCTCCTCCCACGACCCCAGGTTGCCGAGCGTGTCGATCGTGGCGCGGTACACGGTGTTCACCGGCACGTCGTCGGTGGTCGCGCCGCCCGCGATGTAGACCGTGCTGCGGAAGACGACGGCTCCGGACGAGTGCAACGGTGCGGGCAGCGTACCCGCGACCTCGGGCGCTCCCGTCGTGCCGTCCTGGTTCAGCGGCAGCCGGTGGATCGTGTTGACCGGCTGGCCACCCTTTTCCTCGATGCCGCCCATGACGAAGAGGTATCCGGAGCCGGGTGCCTTGGAGTTGAAGGGCGTCGCGGCGACCGTCGCATGGTGCGTGACCCCGGAAGTGAGCGACGTGGCCGACTGCCATGTCGCCACATGACCGTCGGATGCGATGACGTTGTAGCGCGCGTCCGCGAGCGGAATCGAATCGTTGCTCGAGCCGCCGATGGCGTACACGTGCTGGATGGTCTCACCCGTGGCGTCGTCGATCGGCACGAACGTGGCGGAATGACCACTGACGGCGATCGGCAGGGACTGGCTCTCCGTCCACGCGATCGTCGACGGGCTGAACGTCGCCGCGTCGGCCAGCGTGAACGGAAGCGACTCGCTTTCGCCGGTACCGGTCTCGACCAGGACCGGACCGGAGTCCGCGCCGGACGGCACCGTGGTGAGGATGAAGGTGTCGCTCCAGTCATCGGCCGACGCGATAGCCGCTTCGACCGTGCCGCCCGCTCCATCGGAGAAGAGCACGCGGCCGGGGCCCTGCGCGTCCCCGAACGCGGACCCTTCGAGGATCACGGTGCTTCCGGAGTTGCCCGAAGGTTTGGTGGCGCCGTTCACGAAGCTCAGCGTCGGGGCCACGGCGGTGAAGGCCTGCGCGAACGTGGCCGTGGTCTCGTCGGCGTTCGTCACCGTCACATCGTAGATGCTGTCGGCCGTGATCCCCGTGGGTACGGTGGCGAACAGCTCCGAGCTGCTCGACATGGCGATTCCGGTCGCGTCGAGCGTCCCGATGCGGACGCTCGCGCCGGTCCGAAAGTTCGTGCCCGTGATCCTGAGATCCGTGCCGACGGTGCCCCTTGTGGGCTCGATCGAGGCGACGGTCGGGTCCGGGCCCTGTAGGGGATCGGTGTCGTTCTGGGGTTCGGTCGGGTTATCGCCGCAGGCCGCGGCCAAAAACCAGACGCCGAGCGTGCCCAGCAGCTTCGCTGCGCGGGTGCGGTGTATGGAGCTGTTCATCGGGATGACCTCTCGTAGATCGGGACGTAGGGAGTGCGGATGCCGGGGGGATGAGGGGTGCGCGTGGGCCCCGACTCCGAAGACATGGAGTCGGGGCCCCGATGTCAAGGAATCAGGCGCCGCCGGGACCGGGGCGTCCGGTCGGGACGCCCGGTATCGGAGTGTCGCCCGCAGGGTGCCCGGCGCGAACCGGTACCGTGATCCCCGCGACGGGGACCTGGAAGCCCGCGAAGCCGCTTGCGAGGGCGGGGCCGGTCTCGTCGGGCCGCATGGCACGTCCCAGGTCACGGCCGACCTCGGGGAAGTCCCCGAGCAGCTCTGCGTCTCCAGCCCTTGCGGCGAGTCGGTCGCTGACGGCGGTCAGCGCCTGGTCCGAAGGAAGTCCGCGCTGGGCCAGGCCACCGATCACGAGCAGCGGAACGGACAGGGAGCGGCCGGAAGGCTGGGACCGGGCAAGCGCGCTGACAGCGTCTCCGTCGATGCCCATGCGCATGGCCGCGGTGGCTGCCTCGATCTCGCCCTCACCCGGGGCTCGCCCGGACGCGCTCAGCGCATCTCTGGCCCGACCGAGGTCGCCGACGACGAGCTCCACGGCGGCGAGGACTTCCTCACCGCTCCGACCCTTCGTGATGCTTTCCATGGCGATGTTGGCGACGGCGTTGGGTGGAAGCCCCTGGTCACGGGCAGCTGCGACGTGGGACAGAACGTCGGCTGCGATGTCCTGAGGTAGGACCTCGAGGAGTCGTTCCGTGGGATCCTGCTGCGCGTTTGCCGACAACGGCAACACGAGCGCGGCGATGAGTGCGTACATCGTGGTTTTCATGATGGAACTCCGTGACATGGCCTCGGTTTGGCGAACTCAGCCTCGCGGTGAGGCTCGTCCTATCCACTCCGGGAACCGGCGTCCGGTCACATCTGCGGGATCACGGCGGGGCGCGTGTGACCGCGACCGACGCGTCCGGCTCCAACGTGGGACCAGCCACGGAGCCGCTCGCTCGCAGCCCCAGCTCCAACGGACGTCCAGCCGCCTCGAGCTGGCTCAGCATCTCCGGTCCGACACCGGTGCGGCGGAGTGAGACGTGCTCGAGCTCCGCAGGCGGGATCGTGAGGCCGAGCGCCAGGTCCAGCGCGCCTTCGAGCGCGATCAGCCCGCTCAGCGTCGCCTGTCCGAGCGCTCCCCCGAGCTCGCTCCGGTGGAGCTCGAGCATGCTGTCGTGTATAGAGAATGTCGCCGTCCATCGATCGAACGGGACGTCCGACCAGGACTCGGCCGACAGGAAATCCGCCACGGCGAGGTTCATCCCGGTGCCGGCCACCCGCCCCTCGTCGATCGTGAACGCTCCCTCCCCGGTCAGATCTTCGTGGGTCGGGAGGAGGCTTCGGTTCAACGAGCCCGTGAGGTCGAGGTCGAGGTCCAGAGTCCCCGACACCGCGGCGCCCACGGGCGTGAGCGTTGCGAAGAACGGTGTGGCCGCGACCTCTTCCAGAGCGAGGCCGAGTGTGAAGGGTTCGGCCGCGCGTGTCCCGACTCCGAGCCGCACCTCCCCTTGGGCTCGTCCGCCCCACGCGCCGAACGAGGCGTCGAGCACGGAAAGGGTCGAGTCCGTCAGAACGAGAAGCGCGGAGACGTCATCGAGAACCCAAGGGCGCAGCGACAGGCTGTCGAACGACAGGGTGAACGAGCCGTGCACGGGGAGTGCGGTCGGTCGAGAAAAGGCGGCACGTTGCGGGATGCCGCCGCGTTCCACCGGAGCCGCGTCCCGTTGCCCGAGGTGCGCGAACGCGACCCTGGCGTAGGTCTCGTCGCTACGCTCGGCCGACCGGCCGAGCAACGCATCGAGGTCCAGGCGCAGGCCATTGATGGAGGCCTCCACGATCGGTGGAGCGCCTGGCGTCCGCGCGTTCCCCGGCTCAGCGCGGGGCGCCGTCGAGAGAAACGGGATATCGAAGCCCCGGAGGCTCCCCGTCGTCTCCAGTCGCTCCACTCCGGCCATCACCGCGAGGTCGGTCCAGGTGGCCTCTCTTCCTTCGAGGCTCACCTCTCCGACCGGCACGTAGAGCGGCATCCCGAAGCGCGGATGATCGGCGCGTAATCCCTCGATCATGGCACGGCCGCTCGCGCCGATCCCGTTCAGGTCGAGCAGGGAGCCGGTGAGCGCGACGTCCAGCGCGACGCGCCCTGAGAACGCAGCGCTCCCGGGAGTCCACCCCAAGTGGTCGAGCGCGGCCAGGTCGGGTCGGGCCAGGACTTCGAGCCGTAGGGTCCGGTCCGGGCCCGTCACCTGTCCGTAGAGCTCGAAGAGCCCGCCCGCGACCGTCCCGGAAATCGCATCCAACGTCAGCGTGTCCGGCTCGAACTCGATCGAGCCGGTGAGATCCTCTCCCACCCGATGCGGGCCGATCTGCAATCCGACGCCGCCCAGTCCGATCTCCCCTCGCACGATGGGGCGGGCGGCCTGAGGGTCGGGCGCGAGCAGGTGGAGCCTGACGGCGACGGTTCCATCCAGGGCGAAGGTGGTGGTGTCGCTTGCCGAGCGGGCCTCGAGCGCAGCCCTCAGGGCACCCGGAAGCCATGGTTCGAGAGCCGACGCGCGCAACGCGTCGTTGGACAGCGTGAGTTCGAGGGCGGGTGAGGGGCCTCGCAGCCCTGTCAGACGTCCCTGCGCCATGAGCGTCTCGCCGGCGTGCGCCACGAGCCCGTCACCGATCTGAATCCGGTCGAAAACGTTGTCGCCGTAGAGTGCCCAGGACGCGGTCGGGCCCTCGGTCCGCACAGGGTCGCGCGTTTCGTCGGGCCACCGCATCAGCAACGAGTCGACGCCTGCATCGGCACGCATCCTCCATCCACCCGAGCCGTCGGACGACAGCGTCGCGTCCATGACGGCGCCCGTCAGCGTCAGCTCTCGAGGTTCGTGCGCGTCTGTATAGGTCACCGTTGCGTCGGAGACCCCGAGCTTCCGAAGCGCGAGACGCACCGGGGAGTCGAGGTCTTCGGCAACCTCTCGAGGCTCGGGCACCAGGTCCCCGAAGTTCGACGTGCCGTCCTCGTCGATCGCGAGCCGCAGATGCATGCCCCGCGCCCGAATTCCCCGCACGCGCACGCGTCCGAAGAAGAGGGGCAACACCGCCACGTCGATCCAGAGATGGTTCGCTTGTGCGAGGGGGTGTTCGGCGAAGCCGGCCTGATTCTCGACGCGTACGTCCGAGATCCGGGCGCCGGGCCACGGGAGGAGGACGAGGGAGGCTTCGCCCACGGTGACCGGTCGGTTGAGGGCGGCCGAGGCGCGGGGCGCGACCCATGCTGCCAGGTCGTCCGCATCGACGATGACCTCGAGCGCGATCGCCACCGCCGAGCACACGAGGACGAGGGCGACGGTCACGCCTACGAAGACGCGCGCTACGGGGCGGCGGAATCCGGAGGCCACCCGGTCTTCTCTGCTGGTCCCTGATCCAACGGTCACGCGACGGCCACCCATGGTTGCCTCCTGTGCTTCGTCAGAGCGATGCCTTCGTCACCTGCCCACGGTCTTGGACTGCTACATGCGGCAAGGAAAGTGCCAACGACGGCAAGGACGTCCCCACGGTTGATTGTGCGTGTTATAACACGTAATGTTCGGAACGACCATGAACCTTCGCGACGAGATTCAACAGCGGCGGCCGTTTCAGAGCCGGGAGCAGGAGGCGTTCCTGAGCATCGGGCGTACCTGGGCCCTCCTCGATCACGCGCTTTCGGAGATGCTCAAGCCCCACGGGGTCACCGCGACCCAGTACAACGCACTTCGGATCCTGCGTGGGGCGAAAGACGTGGGGCTCTCGCGTTCCGAGATCACGGAGCGGATGGTGGCGAGGGTCCCTGATGCGACGCGTCTGCTCGATCGACTCGAGCGCACGGGGTTGATCGACCGACAGCGGGATCCGGCGGATCGGCGTTTCGTGAAGGCCCGAATCACCGGGCAGGGACTCGCGCTGCTGGACGAGCTTGACGACGGGACCCAGACGCTCCACCGCGAGCATCTCGGTTGCGTGAGCCAGGAGGATCTCGACACGCTCATCGGGTTGTTGGCCAGGATCCGCGAGGCGGTGTGACCGTCTCGGAACCACTCATTGAAAAGGAGAGTCAGAGCATGAGCAACGAACCAGGATTACGTCCAACCAAGGGGTCACTCGACGCGGCGCTCATCGTTCTGCGGGTCGTGCTCGGCGCGGTATTCATCGCGCACGGGGGCCAGAAGCTGCTCCAGTTCGGCATTGCGGGCACCACCGCCTCGTTTGCGGAGATGGGCGTCTTCCTTCCGTCGGTGACCGCGCCTCTCGTGACGTTCGTGGAGTTCTTCGGCGGCATCGCGGTGCTCGTCGGCCTGCTCACCCGTTTGGCGGCGTTCGGCATCGCGGTGGTGATGCTCGGAGCGATGCTCATGGTTCATCTGCCCGCCGGCTTCTTCCTCCCGAACGGCATCGAGTTCACCCTGGTCAACCTCGGGATCGCGGTTGCGCTCTTGTTTGCCGGCCCCGGTGCATTCTCGCTCGACGCGAAGCGTGAGGCGTCGGGCGGCGCCGCGTGAGCGAGCACCGAACCCTACGCCCGACGAGTGACGAGTACGCCCCTTTCTACGCTGGTTACGTCGCCAAGGTACCCGACGGCGACGTCTTGGCGACCCTCGCGCACGGTGTCGAAGAGACTGCGGGGGTGCTCGATGGGGTGCCGGAAGAGACGGCGGAGCGCGGGTACGCGCCTGGGAAGTGGACGCTGAAGGAGGTCCTGCAGCACTGCACCGACGCCGAGAGGATCTTCGCCTATCGTGCGCTCCGCATCGGACGTGGGGACACGACAGACCTCGCCGGGTGGAACGAGGAGACCTATGCGCCGATGAGTCGCGCGAACGACCGAACGATGGCCTCGCTGGTCGACGAGTTCCGCACGGTCAGGGAAAGCACCTTGTCGCTGCTCGAAGGACTGCCGGCGGATGCATGGACGCGCCGGGGCCGCGCCGACGGCCGTGAGGTGACGGTGCGTGGGGTCGTCTGGATCACGGCCGGACACCTGTTGCACCACCTCGGCATCATCCGCGAGCGGTACCTGGCTTAGCAGGGATTCTCCGACGGTCATGGTAGTTTCACGGAAGCCCATCTCTGACACCCAGGAGGCGCAGCGCGTGCAACCCGATCCGGCCAATCCCTTCTTTACGGAGAGCGACCTTCCTCTCGGCTTTCCGTCGTTCGACCGTATCGAGCCCCGCCACTTCGGACCTGCCTTCGAGCAGGGGATGCGTGAGCAGCTGGAAGAGATCGCCGCCATCACTCGGGAGCCGGACCCCGCGACGTTCCAGAACGTCTTCATTCCCCTCGAACGTTCCGGGCGCCTCCTCCAGAGGGTCAAGCTGGTCTTCTTCAATCTCGTTGGTGCCCACACCAATGACGCGCTCGAGGCACTCCGCACGGAGCTGGCGCCGAAGCTCTCCGCGCACTCGGATGCGATGCTGCTCGACGAGCAGCTCTTTCGGCGTGTCGCTGCCGTCTACGAGCAACTCGAAGAGCTCGACCTCGACGCCGAGTCGCAACGTCTCGTCGAGCGGTATCACCTCATGTTCGTCCGTGCGGGTGCGCGCCTGGATCCCAAGGACAAGGAGCAACTGCAGCGCATGAACGCCGAGCTCGCCGAGCTCTCCACTCGCTTCAGCCAGAACGTGCTCAAGGAGGTGAACGCTTCGGCCATCGTGGTCGAGTCCGCCGACGAGCTCCTCGGGCTGTCCGAGCCGGAGATCGCCGCAGCGGCCCGCGTGGCGGAGGAACGTGGGTTCTCGGACAAGTATGTGCTTCCGCTTCAGAACACGAGTGGCCAACCGGTCCTCGCCTCCCTCGAGAATCGCAAGCTGCGCCGGCGCATCCACGAGGTGTCGCTCGCACGCGGGAGCCGGGGCGGCGAGTTCGACAACCGGGGCATCGTGAGCCGGGTGCTGCGCCTTCGGGCCGAGCGGGCCCGCTTGCTCGGATACGAGAACCACGCCGCGTATGTGCTGGAAGATCAGACCGCGCGTACCACCGACGCCGTGAACGAACGCCTCGCGCATCTCACGCCGCCCGCGGTACGGAACGCTCGACGGGAAGGGGACACACTGCAGCGCATGATCGAAGCCGAGGGCGACGACTTCGCCCTCGAGGCCTGGGATTGGGCGTTCTATGCCGAAAAGGTGAAGCGTGAGCAATACGCCTTCGATGAGCAGGCGCTGCGCCCGTACTTCGAGTTGAGCAGAGTCCTCGAGCGCGGTGTGTTCCACGCCGCCGGGCAGCTTTTCGGACTACGATTCGAGGAGCGCACCGACCTTCCGACCTATCATCCCGACGTCCGCGTGTTCGACGTCCGCGACGAGACGGGTGAGCTGTTCGCCCTGTTTGTCGCCGACCTGTACGCGCGTCCCTCGAAGCGGGGAGGCGCGTGGATGAGCTCGTACGTGCGGCAGTCGGGGCTTTATGACGACCGGCCCGTCGTGGCCAATCACCAGAACCTCGCGAAGCCCCCGGAGGGAGAGCCGACGCTTCTCACCCTCGACGAGGTCAACACGATGTTCCACGAGTTCGGGCACGCGCTCCACGGTATGCTCTCGAACGTGCGCTATCCGTACTTCTCGGGAACGTCGGTGCCGCGGGATTTCGTGGAGTTCCCGTCGCAGCTCAACGAGGTATGGGGGCTGTGGCCGGAAGTGTTGACGCATTACGCCGTGCATCACGAGACCGGAAAGGCGATGCCGGCCGAAATCGCGGACAAGGTGCGTGCCGTGCGCCGCTTCAACCAGGGATACGCCACGACCGAGTATCTGTCGGCGTGCTTGCTCGATCAGGCGCTGCATCAGCTGGCGCCCGAGGAGGTGCCGGACGCGGATGGGCTGATGGCATTCGAAAGGGAGGTGCTGGGTGAGGCGGGTGTCGCGCTCCGTGCCGTCCCACCGCGCTACAGGACGCCCTATTTCTCCCACATTCTCGGCGGGTACTCCGCGGGGTACTACGCCTACATTTGGGCCGAAGTCCTGGACGCCGATGCGGTGACCTGGTTCGAGGAGCACGGCGGGCTCGCGCGAGAGAACGGGGAGCACCTGCGCCGCACGGTGCTGTCCCGTGGGGGTACCGCCGAGCCCACCGACCTGTACAAGGAGTTCCGCGGCCGCGATGCCGTCGTGGAGCCGTTGCTCGAACGGAGGGGGTTGGTGGGCGTCTGACCGCCTGTGAGGAGCTTGAGGAGGGTCTTGAGACCGGAGGCCGATGTACAAGACGTGCATGTTCTGCAACCGTCCGCTCGGCACCAACGAGGTGGTCGAGCATTTTCCGGTCGGGCGTCGTCTGGCGTTCGACGCGGAGCGTGAGCGCCTCTGGGTGGTGTGTCGCCGCTGTGAGCGGTGGAACCTGAAGAGCGATGGGAGGCCGTCGAGACCTGCGAACGGCTATTCCGGGATACTCGTGTCCGGGTATCGACCGAACATGTCGGCCTGGCACGCCTCCGCGCGATGCTCTACGGCGCCGGGGGGACAGTGGCGGTCGGAGGGCTCGTGGTGGGTGGGGCCGTCTTCGGGGCCGTCGGTGGTAGCCTGCTCGCGCAGAGCGGGAACCTCTGGAACCTGTGACTGAACGGCCGCACCCTGGTCAAGCTGCGTCCGGACGGCGGCCGGGTGGTCCCCCTGAAACGAATGGATCTGCTCGGCACCCGGATCCGGCCAGCGGACGGCCATGGCGGGTTCCGGATCGAGGTCCGCAAGGGAAAGCGCAAGGAGTGGTTCGACGGAGATGAGGCGAGACGTCTGGCCGGTCAGATTCTTCCGGCGATGAACCGCGGAGGCGCGAAGTGCGCTATCGTGCGGACCGCGGTCGATGAGATCGAGCGCCTCGGGCACCCCGAGCGCTTCCTTTTCGAGGTCACCTCGGGGGACCGGTTCCAGGACAAGAAGGGCATTCCCGGTTACGTCAACAAGATGCCGCACGCGACGAAGCTCGCGCTGGAGATGGTGCTTCACGAAGAAGACGAGCGACGGGCCCTCGCCGGGGAGCTCTGGCGCCTCGAGCGGGCCTGGGAAGAATGGGAAGAAGCGGAGGAGATCGCCGCGATCTCGGATTCACTACTGTTGCCCGACGGGACGGACGAGTTCCTTTCGGAGCCCCGACCCGCGTCCGGCCCACCTGCGGGGTCCGGGCTCTCCTGAGCATGAGTTCGACCGGTCACGCCCCGTCCATCTCGCGGCAGAACCTGCCGCGTCGGCTCGCGCAAGCTACTGCATCGGCTCCCCGCGGAAGAGGCTCATCATCGACGTACGGTCGATCGGTGCACCCCGAAGGTACACGTCGAAGATGCTCCGCGTGTTGGTGATGTCTTGCAGCGGGTTCGCGTCGAGCACCACGAAGTCGGCCACGTAGCCGGGCGCCACCACCCCTACATCGTTCAGGTCCATGAGCTGGGCCGAGTTCCGCGTGGCGGCCACGATGACCTCCGCGGGGGTCATTCCGGTGCGGACCATGTCCTCGAGCTCGAGATGCACGGCCCACGGCGTGCTGCCGTCCGTGCCGAACCCGATGCGCATGCCGGCCTCGTTCAGGCGAGAGAGGTTGTGCGCCTGAATGTCGAACGCGGCCTGCGCCTCGGGCCGAGGCCTCTGGCTCGTCTCCATCTCCAGGAGCTCGGATGCGGACACCGTGCTGATCCACGACAGGTCGACCACGACGCCCGGGTTGGGAAGGTTCGGAATGAGCACCACGTTCGGCCGCTCCGCCCAGAGCTCCATCAGCTCGTCGTCGACTTCCTGGTCGCGGATGCCGTGCGCGAACGCGTCGATGCCAGCCCGCAAGAGGCCTTTGGCGTCCTCGAGCGCGAAGATGTGCGCGGCGACCTTCAGCCCCTGTTCGTGCGCTTCGTCGATCACCGCGGAGTAGAGCGGCTCGGACAGCTTCTCGTATTGACCGTTCCGGTCGTCCACCCAGATCTTGATCAGATCGACGTTCTGCTCGGCCTGCTCGCGGACCGCGGAGCGCGCCTCCTCCTCGGTCGTGACCCAGTAAGGGACCTCGGAGCGCCCGGGTTCCGGGGCAGTGATGCCTCGACCCGCGATGAGCGAACGAGCACCGTCGGAGGGCGGATCGTCCCGTAGCTCGAACGGGACCACGCCCTCGTCGTGGCCCATGCTGACCACCGTTCCCGCTCCGTAATACGCCATGTGGCGCAGCTGGTCCGCACGCTCGGCCCGGTCGAGCGACAGGTGGATGTGCGCGTTCACGAACGCCGGAATCACGGTCTTCCCGGAGAGGTCTACCCGAGTCGCGCCGCTTGGGACTTCAATGCTCCCGGCCGGGCCCACCGCGGTGAAACGATCGTTTTCCACCACGAAGACCGCGTCCTCGATCGGGCCAATCTCGCTTCCGGTGACGAGTCGCGCGCCTTCGTAGACCGTGACGTTCGCACCGGCATCCGACCCTCCGCACGCGGCGAGGAGTGTGGTGGAAAGCGCCAATGCGACAGCGCGGGCCGCGTTGTGGCCGGATGTGTGCGCGACTCTGAACATAGTGTGCTCACGGGCTGGGGTTGGAGGACAGACCGCTAGGCTAAGCGCCTCGGTCGGGCTTCGGCAAGAGAGGGGTCGGAGGCGCCCGCACACCCGGAGGTTTGCCCGGGGCGGGCAGGACCGCGTAGCGTAGCGCACGACCGCCCGTCTTTCGTCGATGTCTCCGCCCCGGGGGAACCCATGTCTCGTCCCGTCCTCACCCTGCTCATTTTGGCGCTCGGCCTCCTCGTCGCGCCCCGTGCTCACGCTCAGGAGCCCACCACCCGTGAGATGAACCTGCTCGGCTGGCAGGAGTTCGCCGAGCTCGTGCCCGGACAGATCGAGACCGTGCTGCTGCCCACCGGGACGCTCGAGGCGCACGGTGTGCTTCCGAACGGCTCCGACAATCTGGCTCCTGAGGCCATGGCCCTGGCCCTCGCTTCCCGCCTCGACGCGCTCGTCGCGCCGACCGTCAACTACGGCGTGACAGGCGATCTCGACGCCTTCCCCGGCACGTTCCGTGTGAGCGAGGACGCATACGAAGCGTTCATCGAGGACATCCTAACCGGGCTCGCGGGCAACGGATTTCTGAACATCGTCATCCTGAACGGGCACGGTGGGCCGCAGACGGCCATCCTGAACCGGGTCGCCGGGCGCGTAGGCCGCATGCATGGGGTGCGCACGCTGGTGACGAACTGGTGGACCGTCGCGAGCGACATCACGTTCGACGTCTTCGGTGAGGACGGCGGTCATGCGGGTAACAACGAGACTGCCTACGTGCAGGCCATCGTGCCCGAGCATGTATATCCCGGACGGTACGATGCGGATATGGCATCCGCGGGCGTGGCGGGAGTCAGCCCCTATCCGTTCCCGTCGTCCATCATCCTGTATCAGGCGGGGCAGGGGTATCCGACCTTCGACCCTGAGCAGGCGCGAACGTACTTCGAGCGTGTCAACGAGCGCATGGGCGACGTGATCGAAGAGACGATCCGGCTTTGGGATCTGGCCGGGCTGTTTCGGGAGGAGTGAGCGGGCGGGCGGTGCGTCTGCGGGCCGCCTTCTACTCCAGCGCCGCCCTGAAGACCCGATCCAGCTCGGTCAGCCGCGCCCGCTCGTCCCGGAGCTCGAGAAGTTGCTGATGCCAGCTCGGATCCACCCCGATGGTCTGGGCCAGGAGGAACGAGGTCTCCCGGTTCGGTTCGAGCCGCGGCAGTCGTT
The DNA here is from genome assembly GCA_040904885.1 of Gemmatimonadota bacterium. Lineage (GTDB taxonomy): Bacteria > Gemmatimonadota > Gemmatimonadetes > Longimicrobiales > Gaopeijiaceae > JAWLHJ01. The sequence continues at coordinate 12,477 of JBBDSN010000211.1, forward strand.
GGGGACGCGGGTCCAGGGTGGCCACCACGGCATGGAACAGCTCGATCGAAGCTCGCCGCCGTGACGTGAGCGTGTCCTCGTCGACTGAAGGGTCGTCCGGGTATCGCGTGACCAGCCCTTCGAAGTAGGCGCTTTCCGACTCGATGCCGTCCACGATGCGGAAGCGCTCGATGCCCTGGGTCGTGATGAGCGAGCGGCCATCACTCAGCTCCTCATGCTCACGAATCTCAGCGACGCATCCTATGCGCCCCTCCTCGCAGAGGAAGGGGCCCTGACGATCCCAATCGTGGTACACGAGCCCGAAGCGCCGGTCGGACGCCAGACAGTCCCGTACCAGGTCTCGGTACCGGGGCTCGAAGATGTGCAGCGGCATCGGCGTGCCCGGGAGCAGCACGACCGGCAACGGGAAGAGGGGGAGCCGGAAACGCGGGTCGGGTTGATCGTCGAACATCGTCACCTGAGACGGAACTCTTCGGGGATCCGGGGATGGATCACTCCGGGCCACGCTCATGTGGTCGCCCCACGATCTTACGGACGCCCGGAAGCTCCGTCACGAAGTCGGCGCCGAACGCCCGAGAGGGTGTGTGGACTCCCGGCTCCGCGCGGACGGAACCGCCGAGGACTGCCTCCGCGGCCGCGACGGACGCTGTGGCCGTGAGGGCGTACGCGTTCGGGGTGAGGAGTTCGACCGCTGCGAAGTGGCCGGCGCCGTCTCTGACCTCTGCCCGGACCCGCGAGAACCCCTCCGACAACTCGTCACGACCCGGTCCCGTCACCAGACGATCGGCGGCCCACTCGGCGATGCTGCGCACCACCGGGACCTCGAGGGCCGCCCCGAACACCCTTCCGAGCGTGGGCACGCCCCTCGGGAGCGTTGCGAACACTCGGATGTTCGGGATGCCTGTCGACCGGTAGGCGGTGCTCACGTCTCCCCAGGGGATCGCGACGCCGCGCCGTGCACGGTCGGAGAAGGCGATGGTCCGGCTGACGGAGCCGATCGGGATCGATTCGATGCGGCCGTCCACCCGCACCGCACCGCCGGAGCCGAGTCGCTCGATGGTGGTCCGGGTGGTGCCCCGGCTCGGCCCGCCGCTCACGTGGAACGCGAGGTCGAGCTCGGTCGGGCGGTCGAGCAGCGCGGCCGCCATCGCCGCGGCGCAGTCGGTGGGCACGACGTCGAAGCCCACGGCCGGGACGACGTGCACGCCGGCCGCACGGGCTCGTCCGTCGAGCTCCTGCATCGCTTCCAGGACGTCGATCTCACCCGTGATGTCCAGGTAGCCGCAACGCACTTCGAGACACGCTTCGAGCACCGGTCGCCATGTTGCCGAGAACGGCCCCGCCGCGTTGAGAACGAGCCGCATCCCCTCGATCCCGGCGCGCAAAGCCTGCCGGTCGTCCACGGAGAATACGCGCCAATCGAGGTCCGACGTTTCGGCGAGCGCCCGTGTCTTTCGTTCGTTCCGTCCGGCGAGCACCGGGCGAAGTCCACGCTCAAGCGCGCGCTCGACGATGAGACGGCCGGTGTATCCGTACGCTCCGTAGAGGAGCCATGGGTCGGTCCCGCCCGCCGCGTCCGTCATCCGGCTCGCTCAGAGAGCTCGGACCAGCGTTCGAACGCGGACTCGATCTCCTTCTCCAGGCTGTCCGCTTTGCGGGTGACCTCGGCCACCGCATCGGTGTCGCCCTTGTAGAAGTCGGGGTCGGCGAGGGTGTGGTGGGCTTCCGCGAGCTTCGTCTCCAGCGCTTCGATCTTGCTGGGGAGGCGCTCGAGCTCGCGCTGATCGTTGTAGGTGAGCTTCTTCTGCCGTGGGCCGCTCGCGGCCGATCCCGTCCCCACCGCCGCTTTCGCTCCGCTGCCGCCCGGGGCTCCCCCGCCCGAGCGCTCCGTCCTTCCTCCTGCTTCCGGAGCCCCGTCGTCGGCGTCACGCTCCGTGGCTCGACGCGAAACCGTCCGCTTCCAGTCGGAATAGCCACCCACGTACTCCTTCACGCGGCCGTCCCCTTCGAACACGAGCGTGTGGGTGCACAGGTTGTCGAGGAACGCGCGGTCGTGGCTCACGGTCAGAACGGTTCCGGTGAACGACACCAGCCGGCTTTCGAGCAACTCCAGTGTCTCCGTGTCCAGGTCGTTCGTCGGCTCGTCCAGGACGAGCACGTTGGCCGGGCGGGTGAACAAGCGGGCGAGCAGCAGTCGGTTCCGCTCACCGCCCGAGAGCGAGCGCACGGGCTGGCGGGCGCGCTCCGAGGTGAACAGGAAGTCCTGCAGATAGCTCATCACGTGCCGACGCTCGCCGTCGACCTCGACGTGGTCGCTGCCGAAGCCGACCGCCTCCGCTACCGTCTCCGCCTCGTCGAGCTGCTCGCGGTGCTGGTCGAAGTACTGGACCCGGAGCGATGTCCCGTGCTCCACGGTCCCGCTGTCGGGCTCGAGCCGGCCGAGCAGAAGTTGGATGAGGGTCGTCTTGCCCACACCGTTCGGCCCGATCATCCCGATCTTGTCGCCCCGCATGATGGTGGTCGAGAAGTCCCGGATGAGCGGATCCGCCGTGCCCTCGTCCCCGGCTTCTCCCGCACCGTATCCGAAGGAAATCCCCTTGGCCACGATCACCCGGGCTCCCGAGCGCTCGGCTTCCTGGATGTTCATGCGTACCTCGCCCACCCGCTCCCGCCTGGCCGAGCGCTCCTTTCGCATGGCCTGGAGCGCACGGACACGTCCCTCGTTACGGGTCCGCCGCGCCTTGATGCCCCGTCGAATCCACGCTTCCTCTTCGGAGAGCTTCCGGTCGAACTCCGCCCACCGCTTCTCCTCGGAGCGGAGCAACTCCTCCTTGCGTTCCAGGTACGTGGTGTATCCGCAGCTCCACGACGTGAGCTGGCCGCGGTCGAGCTCCACGATGCGGGTCGCGAGGGCCTGCAGGAACGTCCGGTCGTGCGTGACGAACAGGAGGCTCCCGTCGTAGCGCCTCAGGAAGCCCTCGAGCCATTCGATGCTTTCGAGGTCCAGGTGGTTCGTCGGCTCGTCGAGGAGGAGCACGTCCGGATCGGCTGCGAGCGCCCGGCCCAGGAGAGCACGACGCTTTTGCCCGCCAGACAGGGAGGCGAAGGGAGCCGCGCCGTCCAGCTCCATCAACGACACCTGCCGCTGGATGGCATGATGCCCTCGTGCGTGTTCCGGAATGCCCGAGGCGATCACCTCTTCGACCGTTTCCGGCAGGTCGTCGGGGACGTCCTGGGGCAGCAAGGACACGCGCACGCCCGATTCGAGCGCCACCCCGCCGTCGTCCGGCGTGATCTCGCCGGACACGATCTTCAGGAGGGTCGACTTGCCCTCGCCGTTCCTGCCCACCAGTCCGATCCGTTCTCCCCGCTCGATCTGGAGGGTGGCGTCGTCCAGGAGCGGACGGCCGCCGAAGGCGATGGTGAGGTTCTGTGCGCTGACGAGGGCCAAGGGGATGGTGTCGGGGTCTGAGTGGACGGTAGGTGGTGGGTCGGGAATCTAGTGTAGTGTGGCCGAAGTCTCTTGGCAT
>JBBDSN010000212.1:0-15476 GCA_040904885.1 Gemmatimonadota bacterium
TTCGCCATCTTCTATCTCCTCACTTCCACGTGAAGACGAGGTTCGCCTTCCGAATACGCTCCAGCGGAACGCCGACCTCGTCACCTTCCGGTAGCCTCAGGCGGACGCTCCCGCCCCCCTCACCCGCTTCCTCCCAACCGAGCAACTCGCCCTCGATACGGCGCTGGTCACCCACCAAGGGGTCTTTCCCCTGCACCACGACACGCTCCCCCCGGAACCGCTCGAAATCCCCGGGCTTCACCAGCGGCCTGTCCACTCCCGGCGACGAGACCTCCAGGGTGTACCGCTCCGAAAGCCGCGCGTGCTCGTCGAGCCACGACTCCAGCGCCCGACTCACCGACGCGCAGTCGTCCACGGTGACCCCGGCGACCGGGTCTGAAGCCGGCCGGTCGATACGAAGCTTGAGAAGCGGACGTTTTCCTGTTCCGCCCCACCGGACCTCGACCAACTCGAAGCCAAGCGCAGCGACGCGGCGCTCGAGCTCGTCGGCGATCTCCGGTACCACTCGCATCGAAACACAACCCCCTATCAAAACTCAGGGGTACGCCGCGGAAGCGACGAACCCCAGTGCACATCGAACAAAAAAGCGGGGGCGACCACACCCCCACTTCGAATAGAATCACCCGTCAGGGCTCTGCTGTCCGGCCCGAGAATATACCAGAATCGGGGACCGCTCTCAAGCGGCGGCCCGGGCGCCCCGGTCCGGGCGCCGAAGGTGGACGAGACGCTCCCGGCCCAACGAAGCCGTCAGTTGGAGGGGCGATCGGCCTCGAGGACTGCAACGCGCGCGCGCAATACCTCCACTTCCTCCCGGAGCGCATCGAATTCCGATTGGTGCACGAAGTCGAGCCGCTCCCTGGCATCGCCGGCGGCGGACTGCGCTCGGTCGAGCGCTTCCTTCATCACCTGTTTGGCGCGCTCGGCGGAGAGGTCTCCCCGGTCACGGGCCTCCTGGATGGTCTCCTCGAGCGCTTCCTTGAACGCGGAAAGTACACCGATCCCCTGCCGGATGCCGTCCGAAACCTTCTCGCGCGCGCCCGGCCGCTCTTTCCCTTCGTCGTTCGTCATGTGCCTCTTCCTCCGAATGGATGTCCGAATACCTGTGTGGCCCGCCATGAACCTAAACGTACGCGCTCGCCGACCCGAAAGGTTCGACACGGCCTCAGCTCGAGGAATCGTCGACCCGCTCGATGTGCGCGCCGAGCCCTCGGAGCCGCTCGTCGATCCGCTCGTACCCTCGCTCGATCTGGCGGATGTTGCCGATTCGGCTGGTGCCCTCGGCTCCGAGGGCCGCGATCAGGAGCGCCATCCCGGCGCGGATGTCCGGGCTCTCCACCACTCCGCCCCTCAGGCGAGTGGGTCCGACCACGACGGCCCGGTGCGGGTCGCACAGGATGATCGACGCCCCGAGTCCGACGAGCTTGTCGGTGAAGTACATGCGCGACTCGAACATCTTCTCGTGGACGAGCACCGTTCCGTGGCACTGCGTGGCGGCCACGATGGCGATGGAGGTCAGGTCCGCCGGGAACGCGGGCCATGGGCCGTCGTCGAGCTTGGGTACGTGGCCGTACGCATCCTGCCGGATCTCGTGCCGACCCGAGCCGTGGACGAACAGATCGTCGCCACGGATCTCGCACAGGATCCCGAGTCGGCGGAATCCGATGAGCGTAGAGTCGAGGTGCTCGACCGGCGCCCCCTCGATGGTGAGGTCGCTCCCGGTGACGGCCGCGAGACCGATGAAGGAGCCCGTCTCGATGTGGTCGGCGCCGATCCGAAAGCGCCCCCCCGTCAGCTCCCGGACGCCCTCGATCTCCAGCACGTGGGTGCCGATGCCCCGAATCTGGGCGCCCATGGCGTTGAGAAGCCTGCACAAGTCCTGCACGTGCGGCTCGGCCGCGGCGTTGCGGATGCGCGTGGCCCCCTCGGCGCGAACAGCCGCCATGATCGCGTTCTCCGTGCCGGTGACGGACGGTTCGTCGAGAAAGAAGTCCGCACCCGCCAGGCGATCCGCATGGATAGTGAAGCCGCCATTCAGCTCCACCGTCGCGCCGAGCGCCTCGAACGCGAGGAAATGCGTGTCCATGCGTCGCCGACCGATGACGTCACCACCGGGCGGCGGCAACTCGACCGTGCCGAAGCGTGCGAGCAAGGGGCCGGCCAAGAGGAGCGACGCCCGGATCCGCTCGGCCAACGCACGATCGACGTCCCCGTTCCGGATGCCACGGGGATCCACCTCGACTTCGTTGGCGCCCGTCCACCGCACGTCCGCGCCCAGAGATGCCACGATCTCGAGGAAGGTGAGCACGTCCCGGATCTTCGGCACGTTTTCGAGGATGACCGGCTCGGACGCGAGCACAGTGGCGGCGAGACAGGGCAACGCGGCATTCTTGTTGCCGGCCGGGCGGATACGGCCTTCCAGCCGGTGGCCGCCCTCGACTAGAAAGCTTCCCATGGACTCCGTCGCGGCAGGAGGATCGAGGCTGTGAGCGGATTGAGCATGCGGGCACCGCCGGGGCGGAAGCGCCCGAACATACCCGGGTTCTGGACCACCCAGCAACCGGCCCCTGCCCACACCCCACCGAGTTCAAGTTCCGTGCCGACTGGATCGCGCGGGACAGTGCCGGTTACACTTCTTCATGGACATGATCCAGGCAACACTACCACAGATCGTCGAACGCAGGGATACGCTCGCCATCGCGGCCGACGTGGCCGTCGTCCTTACCGGGCTCGCGGTCCTCGTCGTCGGGGTGGTGATCGTGCTCACCCTTCTCGAGCTCCGGTCGACGGTACGCGAAGTACGCGGGGGCCTCCGTAAGAACTTCGAGCCGGCCGCGCGGCGAGCCCGCGCCATCTCCGACAACCTGGAGTTCGTCACCGACCGGTTGCGGCACGACGTGCAGCACCTGACCGACGCGGTGGGATCGCTGAGCAAGCGTTTGCAGCAGGCCTCCGACCACATGGAGGACCGGATCGAGGAGTTCAACCTGCTCATGGAGACGGTCCAGGGTGAAGCCGAGGACATCTTCCTGGACACGGCCGCAACCGTTCACGGGATACGTGAGGGCGCACGTACTATCTCCATGTCGGACAAAACGGTACACGATCCATCGGAAGCAGCGCCAGAAGCCGATTCTCGGGCATCTTCCGGGGTCGGTCCGCGTGGGTCCGAGGGTGTGGCCGGAGCGGACGGTCACGGCCACTGAACCGGGCCGGACGGGAGCCGGAGTGACAAACGCGGCGCTGTGGGGCGTCTGGTTCGCCTTGGGCTGGCTCGCGCTGGCTCCTGAGCCGGTCGCGGCCTGGGGTCCGGCGACGCACGTCGCCTTGGGGGAGGCGCTGCTGACCTCCCTCTACCTGGTACCGCCCGCCATCCGCTCCGTTCTCGAACGGTACCCGTTGCACTTTCTCTACGGATCGGTCGCAGCCGACATCTCGTTCGCCAAGAAGTACGTGCCGTCCGGTCGCCACTGCCACGATTGGTCCGTGGGAGAGGAGATCCTCGCCTCGGCGGAGAGCGAGCGCCTGGCCGCGGTGGGGTACGGCTACCTCTCGCATCTGGCCGCCGATACCGTCGCGCACAACGTGTTCGTGCCTCGCCAACTCCTGCTCACCAGCACCACACAGGCTTTGGGTCATGCCTATTGGGAGCACAGGATGGACATGCACGTCGGAGAGGACTTCCTCTCCCTGGCCCGGCACATCGTCATGGACCATGACCACAGCGAGGCCGACACGCTGTTCGACGACGTCCTCAGCCGAACCATCTTCAGCTTCCACACGAATCGCCGCATCTTCCGCGGAATGATCCAGTTCCAGGGTTACGAGCGCTGGCAGAAGGTGTTCGGGCAGGTGCTCGCGAACTCCCGCTTCGATTTGCCGGACCCGACCGTCGATCACTACTTCGAGCTCGCGTTCGAGCGGGTCGTCGGCTACCTCAACGACCGCGGGGGATCGAAGGCGGCCGAGGCGGACCCGGTCGGGGACTTGAATCTCAAGCTCGCGAAGAAGGTCCGGCGTCGGGCGCTTTCCGACCAGGCGTCCGACCACCCTGAAGCGCTCTCCGACATGGCCGATGCGTTCTTTCCCTTCCCAGTAGAGCGGTCGCTCTACTGGCCGCAGATCCAGGCACCCGAGTTCGCGGCCGGAATCACGTCATGGAACGCCGGGAGCCGCACCTTGCCGCGCGTCCCGGTCGACGGCGAAGCACCGACTTCACGGCCGGCCGGCGAAGCCGCGTCGAGCACATCCGGGGAGACGTCCGATGCGGAACGGGACGATCACGACTCCAGCGCCGATCGGAGCAACTCGTTGACCTGACGGGGATCGGCCTTCCCCCTGGAGGCTGCCATCACCCGCCCCATGAGGAACCCCAGGATCCGGGTTTCTCCGTCCCGATACCGCTGGACCTCGTCGGGGTTGGCCTCCATGACCTCCGCGACCCATGCATCGAGCTGGCCCGTGTCCCGGACCTGCACGAGTCCCTCGCGCTCGACGATCTCGCGCGGGTCGGCGTCTTCCGTAGCGAGGAGCCCGAGCACCTTCTTCGCCGCGCCATCCGAGACGACGCCCTCCCGGAGCAGCGTCAGCAGCGCGACCAGACGCGGGGCGCCCACAGCGAAGCCCGTCGCGTCCTCCTTCCTTTCGTTCATGAGCGCTAGCACCGGGCCCATGACCCAGTTGGCCGCCGTCTTGGCGTCGGCGATCCCGCCGGCCACCGCCTCGAAGTAGCCAGCGGTCGCGGCCGTCTGCGTCAGGACGCCCGCGTCGTACTCGGACAGACCGTGCTCCGTCACGAAGCGGGCCCGGCGCGCTCGGGGGAGCTCGGGTAGGGCCGACCGGGCGCGCGCCACCGTGTCCGGGGTGATCCGGAGCGTCGGAAGATCGGGATCGGGGAAGTACCGGTAGTCGTGGCTTTCCTCCTTCGAGCGCATGGGACGCACGGCGCCCCGGTGGTCGTCCCACAGCAGGGTCTGCTGGTCGATGCTTCCTCCGGCTTCGAGGACGCCCCGTTGCCGCTCGATCTCGATCTCGAGCGCCCGCTCGATGCCTGAGAACGAGTTGACGTTCTTGATCTCGGTCTTCGTCCCCAGGGTCTCGGAGCCAGAGGGGCGCAGCGAGACGTTCGCGTCGGCCCGCAGGCTACCCTCCTCCATGTTGCAGTCGCTCACGTCCACGTACTCGAGGATCTGCTTGAGCGCCGCAAGGAAGGCACGGGTCTGGGCCGGAGAGCGCAGGTCCGGCTCGGTCACGATCTCGACGAGAGGCGTCCCTGCACGATTCAGATCGACCGCGCTCACCCCCGGAAAGCGGTCGTGCACCAGCTTGCCCGCGTCCTCCTCCATGTGGATGCGCCGGATGCGCACCGAGCGCTCGGCACCGTCCACGTCGAACACGACGCGACCGTCGGTGGCGAGTGGCTCCTCGAACTGGGTGATCTGGTAGCCCTTCGGAAGATCCGGATAGAAGTAGTTCTTGCGCGCCCAGACGCTCCGCTCGTGCACCGTGCACTCGACGGCCAGCGCCGTGCGGAGCGCCAGGCGAACCGCTTCCGGGTTCAGGGTGGGCAACGCGCCCGGCAACCCGAGGCAGACCGGGCACACATGGGTATTCGGCGCATCACCGAAGGCGACACGGTTCGCGCAGAACAGCTTGCGCTCGGTCCGGAGCTGAACGTGGATCTCGATGCCGATCACGACTTCCCAGCTCACCTGACCTCCTCGGTGAGGGTCGATTCGAGCACCGAGCCGATGGCCACGGCGGTCTCTTCCCGCCACCAGGGGGCCAGGATCTGGCCACCGACGGGAAGACCCTCGAGCGTTCCGATCGGGACCGACATACCGGGGATCCCCGCGAGGTTCGCCGTGACCGTGAACACGTCCGACAGATACATCTGCACGGGGTCGTCGAGCCACTCTCCGAGCGGGAACGCCGTCGTTGGGGTGGTGGGCGTGAAGAGCGCGTCGACGCCCGTACCGAACACGTCCCTGAAGTCCTGCACGATACGGCCCCGTGCCCGCTGCGCGCGGCCGTAGTACTGCTCGTAATAGCCAGCGGAAAGCGCGTAGGTACCGAGCATGATGCGGCGTTGGACTTCGGTACCGAATCCGTGCGTCCGGGTCGCCTCGACCATGTCTCCGATGTCGTCCCCTTCGGTGCGCACCCCGTACCGCACCCCATCGAAGCGGGACAGGTTGCTCGACGCCTCCGCGGGCGCGATGACGTAATACGTGGGGATCGCGAACCGGGAGTGGGGGAGCGACACCTCGCGAAGCTCCGCGCCCTCGCGTTCGAGCCGCGCGAGCGCCCGGTCCACCCGTTCACGGATACCCGGATCGAGCGAGTCGGGGAGATATTCGCTCGGGACCCCGACGACCAGCCCGTCGACCCCACGGTCGAGGGCTCCCGTGAGGTCGGGGGCGGGCCGGTCGATGGACGTCGCGTCGAGTGGATCGTGCCCGGCGATGACCTCGAGGAGACGGGCCGCGTCGGCCACGGTCCGCCCGAACGTGCCAATCTGGTCCATCGAGGAGGCGAACGCGACCAATCCGTAGCGGCTCACCCGCCCGTAGGTCGGCTTCAGCCCGGCCACGCCGCAGAACGCCGCGGGCTGCCTGACCGATCCTCCCGTCTCGGAGCCGAGGGCCATGGGCACATAACCGGCGGCCACGGCGGCCGCCGAGCCACCCGAGCTGCCTCCGGTGACGCGGGTCCGGTCGTGCGGATTCCGTGCCGGCCCGAAGGCGGAGTTCTCGGTCGAAGAGCCCATCGCGAACTCGTCGAGATTCGTCTTCCCGACGATCACCGCCCCGGCCTCGCGGAGCTTCCGCACCGCAGTGGCCTCGAAGGGAGAGCGGTAGTGCTCGAGCAAGCGCGATCCGCAGGTGGTCGGCAGGCCCAGGGTCGCGATATTGTCTTTCACGGCGACCGGCACGCCCTGCAACGGTCCGTCGGGAAGGTCCGTGGGAACGTCCGACTCCTCGACGACCGTAATGAAGGCGTTGAGCCCCTCGGGTCCGGCCTCGGACTCCCGGATGCGCGTGGTGACGGAGCGGGTCACGAGCCATCCCCTTCCGCGTGCACCCCGGGCGGCGGCGGAACCAGATAGAAGCCGTCCCGCCACGCCGGAGCGACAACGGAGGGATCCAGACCGCGTTCACCGTCCGACGCTTCCTCGTCCCGCGTCGAGGGTCCTTCCTCGAACGCTGTGCCCGCAATCTCGCCATCGCCTTCCAACGATCCGAGTGCGTCGACATGCTCCAGGATGGAGTTCAGGTCTCCGGTCATGCGTTCGAGCTCGTCCTCGTCCAATCGCAACCGAGCCAGCTTCGCGATCCGCAGGACTTCTTCGCGCTTCACACTCATGGCCAGTCCTTCTCGAGCGATGCGTATCGTGCCAGCAGCTTCTTCGTGCCGATGTCGTCGAAATCGACCGTCACCTTCAGGTCCCGGCCGAAGCCGCTGACCTCGACCACGGCTCCGGAACCGAAGGTGGGGTGGACGACCCGCTCGCCCTTCACGAATCGGGGCAGATCCTGGTTCAGGCCGGCATCCGACTCGGGCTCGGGCTCGTAGCTGCGCTCACTGCGGTACGCGGAGTAGGACGACCGCCGGTCGCGGTGCGGCGTGCTCTGCGTGAGCACTTTGAGCCGCTCGCTGCGCCGTTGTTCGACGAGGCTCTCGGGCACCGCGTCGACGAAGGAGGAGCGTGTGTTGTGGCTGAAGTCCCCCGCCCTGCGCCGCTGGCGCGCCCACGTCAGGGACAGCTTGTCTTCCGCTCGCGTGATGCCCACGTAGAAGAGGCGCCGTTCCTCTTCGAGCGCCGCGGGTTCGTCGTAGGCGCGTCCCAGCGGGAAGAGTCCCTCTTCCATCCCCGCGATGTATACGAGCGGGAATTCCAAGCCCTTGGCGTTGTGGAGCGTCATCAGGGTGACGGTGTCCGCGTCGGGATCGAGCCGGTCGACATCGGCCACCAGCGCGACCTGTTGCAGATAGAGGTCGAGCTCCGTGAACCGGTCGGTGTCGTCGGGATCGATGGTGCTGGCCGCGGTCGCATCGAAGTCCACGGCGCCCGCGATGAGCTCGGCCACGTTGCGCGCCCTGTCTTCTCCGTCCGGGCCTTCGTCGTGTAGATGCCGCTGGAGGTCCAAGCGCTCGACGAGCTCTTCCAGAAGTACCCCGACATCGACCCGGGCCGCGCGGATGCTGAACTCGCGGATGAGCTCGGCGAAGCGGACCAGCGAATGGGTCGCCGCAGCGCGGATGTCCGTGATCTCTTCGGCCCGCTCGGCCGCTTCGAGCAGCGTCAACCCCTGGGCCGCGGCCCACCGGCGCAGGTGCGCCAGCGTCGTGAGGCCAACCCCGCGCCGCGGATAGTTCACGACACGGTCGAAGGCGATCTCGTCGCGCGGATTCGAGATGAGCCGCAGGTAGCCGAGTACGTCCTGGATCTCCCTCCGCTCGTAGAAGCGCACGCTCCCGACGACCTGGTAGGGCACGCCCTCCCTGCGGAACGCGTCTTCCAGTGCCCGTGCCTGGGCGTTGGTCCGGTAGAGCACGGCGCACGCCCTGTATGACCATACCGGCGTGTCGCGAATGCGGGTTTCCAGGTCACCCACGATCCAGCGCGCCTCATCGGTCTCGTCGAACGTCTCCGCGATGGTGATCGGCTCGCCGCCGGCACGCTCGGTGGTCAGCGTCTTCCCCTTTCGCTCCACGTTTTCCGAGATGACGTGATTGGCCGCGTCGAGAATCGCCTGGGTCGAGCGGTAATTCCTTTCCAGCCGCACGATGCGGGCCCCGGGAAAGCCCTCTTCGAAGTCGAGGATGTTCCGGATATCGGCCCCGCGCCAACGGTAGATCGACTGGTCGTCGTCGCCGACGACCATGAGGTTCCCGTGCCGGGCCGCGAGCAGCTCCACGAATCGATACTGCGCCCGATTGGTGTCCTGGTACTCGTCCACCAGGATGAACTGAAACTGCTCCTGGTAGCGCTCGAGCAGCTCCGGAATCTTCTCGAAGAGCTCGACCGGCTTCATGAGAAGGTCGTCGAAGTCGAAGGCGTTCTGATGCTCGAGCGTCTTCTGATACTCCGGATACACCTTCGCCACGCTGCGCACGAACAGGTCGAATGTTCCGTCGTTGTCGGCAGCGAAGGTGGTCGCGTCGATGAGCTGATTCTTGGCGTTACTCATCGCGCCGCGCACCGCCTTCGGGTTCCAGCGCTTCGGATCGAGGCCCACCGCCTCCTGCACGCTCTTCACGAGCCGGAGTGACTGGTCGGAGTCGAAGATACTGAAGGCGCGGTCCCACCCGAGGCGGTCCCCGTGGCGCCTCAGGAGTCGCGCACCGAGTGCGTGGAAGGTTCCGACCCACATGCCCGACGGTTCGCGCCCGAGCATGCCGCCGATCCGCTCCCGCATCTCGCCCGCCGCCTTGTTCGTGAACGTGACGGCCAAAATGCGGTCCGGCGCGACCCCGTGCTCGTGGATCAGGTGGCAGATGCGCGCCGTAAGCACCCGGGTCTTCCCCGAGCCGGCACCGGCCAGCACGAGCAGTGGACCTTCGAGGTGGCTGGTGGCTTCGAGCTGCTCGGGGTTGAGGCCGTCCAGATGCGGATCCACGCCGGCCTCAAGCATCGGCTATGGGAAGGCGGATCTGGAAGGTGGTGCCCTCGGTCCCTTCGAGGAGCTCGATCCGGCCTTTGTGCACACTCTCGACGATGCGCCGCGAAAGCGCGAGGCCTACGCCCCATCCCCCCGGCTTCGAGCTCACGCCCGGCTCGAAGATCCTGTCGCGTACCGCCGGGTCGACCCCGGGTCCCGTATCACGAATCCTCAGACTGACCCACCTCCCTCCGACTTCTCTCGCATAGATGGTGATCTTGCCTCCCCGACCCGCCAGCGCGTCCAGGGCGTTCTTCACGACGTTCTCGAGCGCCCACACGAGCAGCACCTCATTGCCCATGACCCTTGGCAGTCCCGGCGGGACATCCACGAGCAACTCGACACCCTTTCGGGACAGGCGCGGAATCCGTACCGCCAGATACTGCTCGAGGTCTTCGACGACCTTTCGCACCGAAAGGCTTTGCAACTCCGGCTCGCGCCCGATGAGCTCGAAGCGATGGCTGATTCGCTCGAGCCGCTCCACATCTTCGCCGATGGCGCCCGCGACTTCCAGGTCGCCGAGGGCTCCCGGCCTCTCGCCCGGCTCGAGCCGGAGCACCTCCAGCCAGCCCTGAAGGGACGAGAGCGGCGTTCCAAGCTGGTGGGCGAGCTCCCTCGCCATCGCCGTCCACGCCTTCTCGCCTTCCGCCCGGCGCTGGTATCTCACCACCACGAACCCGATCAACACCGTGAGGAAGAGCCCGCCCGCCTGCAGCCATGGAATCCATCGGAGCCGCCGCACTTCCGGCGTGTCGCCGTAATGGATATACATGAGATCCGGATCCCCGATCGGCGTGTTCTCGGCATCGATCCGCCGCACATAGGCCCGGACGCGCTCCTGTCCCTCCGGGGTGTCGACATCGACGGAGAACGGGAGGTTTTCGTGGGCGAGCACGGTATCGCCGACTCCCGTGACGACGAGCGGGACCCCGGCGTCGCGCACGATTCCCTGGAGATTGAACAGGACCTGGGTTTCGTTCCCCTGCGTCACCAACCCCGCCTGAACCTCCGCGAAGATCCGCGAGAGGAGCGTCGCGTTGCCCCGGACCTGTTCGACGATCTGCTGGGTGTAGAGCAGATACCATCCGAGCAGTAGGACGAACAGCGTGGCGAGCGCGACGGGCCACTTGATGCGGATCATGGCGCGTCGAAGGACGATGCGCCCCTCAGGCCGGTACCGTCAACCGATCGCGTCCGGCGTATGGATGCAGGACTTCGGGGAGCGCCACGCTTCCGTCTTCGCATTGATGGGTCTCCAGGAGCGCGGCGACCACGCGCGGAAGGGCCAACGCCGATCCGTTGAGCGTGTGCACGAACTCCGGCTTCTCCGACTGCGCGCGTCGGAATCTGATGTCCGCCCGCCTAGCTTGGTAGTCCCCGAATGTGGTGCAGCTCGAGACTTCGAGCCACTGTCCGACCCCGGGTGCCCATACCTCCAGGTCGTAGGTCATCGCCCCACTCTGCCCCAGGTCCCCGGAGGCGAGCAGCACCCGGCGATAGTGGAGCCCCAGTCGCTCGAGCAGCGTCTCCGCCTCAGCGATCAGCTCTTCGAGCGCATCCAACGCGCGCTCGGGCGTCTCGTAACGCACGAGCTCGACCTTGTCGAACTGGTGAACCCGAAGCAGCCCGCGCGTATCCTTGCCCGCGGCGCCCGCCTCGCGGCGGAAACAGGGAGAGTACGCCGTGAGCTTCCGCGGAAGCTCATCGATGGAAAGCAGCTCCCCGCGGTACAGGTTGGTCACCGGGACCTCGGCCGTCGGGATCAGCCAGAGATCGTCCCGTTCGGTCAGGTACGACTCCTCGGCGAACTTCGGAAGCTGTCCCGTCCCGACCATCGAGTCGCGGTTCACGAGGTACGGCACACGCACCTCTTCGTATCCGTGCTCCTCGACGTGGACGTCCAGGAAGAAGTTGATCAAGGCGCGTTGCAGTCGTGCGCCCGCCCCCCGGAGCACCGGAAAGCCGGATCCGCTGACGCGCGAGCCTCGCTCCAGGTCCAGGATGCCCAGCTGCTCACCGAGCTCCCAGTGAGGCTTCGGCGTGAAGTCGAAGCTCGCCGGCTCGCCGAACGTGGAGACGATGACGTTGTCCTCTTCTCCACCGGCCGGGACCCGCTCGAGCGGCGTGTTCGGAAGCTCGAGAAGGATGGTCTCGATGCCCTCTTCAGACGTGCGCACCCGCTCGTCCAACGCACCGATGCGGTCTCCCAACGCGCGCATGCTCTCGACCAGCTCAGCGGCCTCCTCACCCTTTCGCTTCAACTCGCCGATCAGCTTCGAGGTGCGGTTCCGCTCCGCCTTCAGCTCGTTGACCTCTCCAAGTGCCTCTCTCCGGTCCTCGTCCAACCGGAGAATGCGGTCGATGGCTTCGAGAAGCCCCGGGTCACGCTTGGCGAGTGCTTCACGGACCGATTGGGGCTCTTCCCTGATCCTGCGGAGATCGAGCATTACCTGGGTGGGACCAGGCTGCGGTTGTTGCAAACCGGGTTGGTGACCTCACGGAAGGTCAACGTTCCGCCCGCGACATCAATGTGCAGGGGTTCCATCTTGGCATAGTAGACGCACCGTGCGCCGAACGACCCCGCGCGCTG
Source organism: Gemmatimonadota bacterium (assembly GCA_040904885.1). GTDB lineage: Bacteria > Gemmatimonadota > Gemmatimonadetes > Longimicrobiales > Gaopeijiaceae > JAWLHJ01. The sequence continues at coordinate 12,253 of JBBDSN010000212.1, forward strand.
CCCCGTGCGCACGACATACGTCGTCCCGAGTCGCAGCGGGACCGGATCGGACGAAGAAAAAACCAGGGTGTCCCCTGGTGCTTCCGTCACGTCGTCGAGGTCGAGCCCTTCGAGGGCCGCGATCCGTGCCCTCGACTGGACCCCGAGTGCTCCAGGAGGAAGCAGCACGAGTTCCCCACCCCGGGTATCCAGGGCCATGTCCCAATTCCCCGTCGCGTTGGGGTTTTCGACGGGTAAGGTCGCACCCGCGAAGAAGTTGTAGGCCGAGGGCAGATTGAGCTCAGGGCGGGCCAGCGAATAGACCGACACCGTGTCCGGGACGTCACTCCAGTTGAAGGAGAACGGATCGGCGCCACAGGCGGCGAGACCGGTCATGAGCGCCGCCGCCAAGGCGAGGGCCGTGGGCGTGCGGCGACGCCCGGGGCACACTTCATTCGTCACATTCAGGTCCGGAAAGGGGCTTCACAAGGCTCGAAAAGTTGTCGGGACGCGTCACGCCGGTCAACCCCGAAAAGCCGTTGGATTGCTTGACTTTACCCCATCCCCCGGGTAGGTTCCCGCCGCGTCCCCACGAGCATCCCCGTGGATGCGGCAGACGGGACCTCGTCCCCCTTCCCGAGCGAGGTGCAACGGTGCCGGACGACGCCCGCGTCACGAACCCCAAACGGATTCTCATCGTAGACGACGAGCCGCACATTCGCCGTCTTCTGGCCGCACGCCTGGGCACCGAAGGGTTCGAGGTGGCCGAGGCCATCAACGGAGAGGAAGGACTGGAGTCGATCGAAGAGTTTCCGCCGGATCTGGTCCTGCTGGATCTCATGATGCCCGGCCCGAACGGGCTCGAAGTGCTCGCACGCATCCGATCCCAGCCCGACCATGCCGGGATTCCCGTGATCATCCTGACGGCAAAGGGACAGGACACGGACCGCGATCTCGCGCTTGCCGGCGGTGCCACGGATTTCGTCACCAAGCCGTTCAGCCCGATGAAGCTCCTGGCACGCATACGGGAGATCCTCCGTGTGCACTGACGCTCGGTTCCCGGCTTCGTCCCACATGTACCTGCCTTGCGCCCACCTGACGTGAGCATCCGCCACCTCGTTCTCTTCGACGACGCGGTCGCACGGTCCTGGGCGCCGTTCACGCTGACCCGTCCGGCCGGGGAGCTCCGGTACGGATGCATGACCCTACGAGAGCGGGCGGAGCGATCGCTGGAACTCACGTGCGCGGGCCATCGCGCGTCGGAGCTGCTCGCCGGCTTCGATGAGCAGGACGCATGCGGCACGCTCGACGTCACCTCCGCGGACGCGCTAGCAGGTACACGTGTCCTGCTGTCGAGCCGGTGCGCACTCGAGCCCCATACGACTCCGCTGCCGGAGGAGTCCGCGCGTATCGTCGTTCAGGGCCGGACCGTCGGCTGGGTGCTGCCGGCCGGACAGCCGTTCCCCTCCGAGCCGTGGATCCTCGATCCAGAGGCGGTCGCGGGTCCGGACGACGCGGTGGTGGAGCTTGAGGGCGAGATCCTGAGCGCCCCCTGGGATCTGGTCCGTCGCAATCCGGAGCGCGTACGACGCGACGTCGCGCGTCTCTGGACGGATACGGACACGCCGGACGGTGTCCATCGGATCGGTGAAGGAACGCTCTCGCTCGACGACGGGGCGGTCATCGAGCCGGGCGTGGTCGTCGACCTTCGGGCGGGCCCGGTGCGGCTCGAGGAGCGGGTCCGCGTCCAAGGGCCTGCGCGTCTGGTCGGGCCCCTTCACATCGGTGCGGGCACCATGGTCTTCGGGGGCCAGGTCGGGGCCTCCTCGATCGGGCCGGTCTGCAAGCTCCGCGGTGAGATCGCGGACTGCGTGCTGCTCGGGTACGCCAACAAGGCTCACGACGGGTATCTCGGACACGCGCTGGTGGGCCGTTGGGTGAATCTCGGTGCGCTCACGACGAACTCCGACCTCAAGAACAACTACGGCTCGGTGACCGTCTGGACCCCGGAAGGACCGGTCGACACCGGGCTGCTCAAAGTCGGCTGTTTCCTCGGGGATCACGTGAAGACAGGCATCGGCACAGTCTTCAACACGGGAACGGTCGTCGGTACGGGCAGCAACGTGTTCGGCGGCGTCATGCCTCCGTCGTTCGTGCCGCCCTTCAGCTGGGGTTCGGGGTCCGACCTCACCGACTACCGGCTCGACAAATTCCTCGAGGGAGCCGAGCGTGCGATGGCTAGACGCGGCGTGCCGCTGAGCCCCGGGCTCCGAGTCATCTTCGAGCGCGCCTGGGACGCCACGGCGAAGGACCGAGGCGCGGGCCGGCCGGACCGACGGTAGGGTGCGGTGAAGGTCGCGGTCCTGGGGAGCGGCAGCGGAGGCAACTCGGTCCTGGTGTCCGCGGAAGACACCAACATCCTGGTCGACGCGGGCTTCAGCGCCCGCAAGCTCGCCGAGCGCCTCGAGCGCCTCGGGCTGTCCCCGGACGACATCCACGGCATCGTGGTCACCCACGACCACGGAGACCACGCCAGGGGTATCGGCGTCTTCGCACGCCGGCACGGCACACCGCTCTACATGACAGAGACGACGCACAAGAGCTGCGAGAAGCTCCTGAGGGGTGGAGAGCGCATCGTGGAATACCGCACGAGCCGCCCCTTCCACGTCGGGTCGCTGCGCATCGAGCCGTTCATCACGGTGCACGACGCCGCGGATCCGGTCGGCGTGGCGGTGGCCGACCCGCGAACAGGCGTCAGGTTGGGCGTAGCCACGGATCTCGGCCGTCCGACCGCGCAGATCAGACACGCGCTGGCCGGGTGCGATATCCTCGTGCTCGAGGCCAATCACGACGAGGTGCTGCTCCACGAGAGCCCCTACCCCGCCTCTGTGAAGAGGAGAATCACGTCGAGTCACGGGCATCTTTCCAATCAGGCCGCGGCCCAACTCGCCTGCGAGTTGCTCCACCCGAGGCTCGCCTGCGTCGTATTGGCGCACCTGTCACGCGAAGCGAACAGGCCCGAGCTCGCGAGGGAGGTCGTGGGAGCGGCGCTCGCTGCGGCCGGGTGGCGCGGACATCTCGAGGTCGCAACCCAGGATCACCCCACGGAGCTCTTCGAAGTCGAGGAGCTACGCCGCCGGACGGGGCCCGCTCAGCTGACGCTGCTTTAGAAGGGTGTTGAAAGAAGTGGGGGTGGGCCGCCGCCCAGAGCGACCGCCCTAGAAGGCTGTTGAAGAAGGCAGGCG
>JBBDSN010000213.1:0-3956 GCA_040904885.1 Gemmatimonadota bacterium
CGTCTGGTCGACGCGACGCTTCGGCGCGTCGACCTCGACGATTTCCGCCGGATCTCCCGGGTGCGGGTGCGGTTGAGGAGCGCCTTCGGCGGCTGACCGGACACGAATCTCGGTCTCCGCGGGCGTGGCGCTGGTCGTAACAGCAATCAGCCCGCTCCCGAGCCGCGAATAAGCCCTGTGGCGAGCCCTGCTCCGGCGAGCGTCGTCACCAGGCCGGCCCACAGAATGCTGTCGAAGGCGGTGCCCGAGTCGAGCGCGAGGCCGATGAGCACGGGACTGCCGGCCGCGGCCAACACCCCGAACGAGGCGATCATCGCTTTGATCGCGCCGAGGTGCCGAACCCCATACAACTCCGCCCAGAGCGACGACCGCACCGGCTCACCGAAGCCCATGGTCATGCCGAGTCCGGTCATGAGGCCGTACGGCACCCACCGGTCGTCGAATGCCAGGGGGAGGGCGAGCGCGAACGCCATGGGCAGGAGCACGAACGGGTAGGTCGTCCGCGCGGACAGCCGGTCCACGACCCGGCCCGCGAGCAGAGAGAACACGACACGGCTCGCGGCGAACCCCACGAAGGCCGATGCCATGAGCGGAAGGGACCAGCCCTTGCTCGCGGCGATGCGCGTCTGGTAGAGGAAGATGCCCGTCAGCCAGAAGCTCGGGAGGAGGGCGGCGGGGAGTGCGTACAAGAGACGCCGGTCCTTCAGCACGGCCGCGCGCGTCCAGTCTCCGGACCCGGCGGACAGCGCCCTTCCGCGGCCCGGGGGACCTGCGTCCGGGCCGTTGTCCGGCCCGTCGTCGAGCCGGCGGGGGTCGAGCTCGATCTCTGCTCGGCGCAGGGCCACCACGAGCGCGGGTGTGAAGACCAGGGCCGCGACGGCGGCGAAGAGAACCCACGTCCGCCGCCATCCGAATGCCACGAGCGCGATGGCGGTGAGGTAGGGGAGCAACGCCTCGCCGGCTGGGAAGCCCAGGCTCGCGATGCTGAGCGCCCGTCCTCGTCGTGCGCCGGAGTAACGTGCCATGACCGTGTAGGCCGTGTGGCCGGAGAGCCCTTGCCCGGAAAGGCGAAGCCCGACCAGCGCGATGCCCAGCACCGCGACGTTCGGAGCGGCGGCGAGGGTCAGGGCGGAGAAGGCCATCAGCATCACGACCGCGACGCTGAAGCGTGTCAGGCGTACATGGTCGAGGCGGCGTCCGGCCCACGGGAGCAGCATCGCGCTGACCAGTGTGGCTGCGGAGTAGAGGCCTCCGAACGCACCGTCGCTGAGGGCGAACTCGTCGGTGAACGAGGGCACGAACAGCGAGATCAGAAACGTCTGTCCCAGGCTCGAGAGCAGGGCGAACGAGATCCCGTAGGCCAGGAGCGGCGGTTCCCCACGGAAGCGTCGGGGGGCATCGGACATGAGCGGGGTCTCCGGGCCTGCGTCGAGTGCCGAGGAAGGGCGGGGGTACGGGACCCACGATACGCAAGATCGGGCGAACTCCGCGCGGTTTGAAGGGCGAATCCGGAACTACCCGGTGGTCGCGTCGTACTCTAGCGTCCAGCGCGCCCCCAAAGCGCGAACCGACCCCTCCAGCGGGACGGAGCATCGATGCATGACCGACGGAAGGACCGCCACGAAGCCTCAGGCGTGGTTCTCGAGCTCGAGATGGGAGACATAGCCCGCCAGAGAGGGTTCGACGCCGTGGTCAACGCCGCGAACGCCGAGCTCCGGATCGGAGGCGGCGTCGCGGGCGCCCTTCACCGGGCCGCGGGTCCGGGGCTTGCCGAGGAAGGACGGCCGTTCGCGCCGATCTCGCCTGGGGAAGCGGTCGTCACCTCCGGCCACGGTCTGCCCAACCCATGGGTCATCCACTGTCTGGGACCGGTATACGGCCGGGACCGACCGGAGGACGAGCTGCTGGCCTCCTGTTACCGGGAGGCCCTCCGCCTCGCCGAGGACCGCGAGCTCGAGTCCGTCGCCTTTCCGGCCCTGTCCACGGGTGCGTTCGGTTATCCGATGGAGCCCGCGGCGCGGGTCGCGCTCTCGACGGTGCTGGCCGCCATGCCCGACCTCCGCTCGGTCCGGCGCATACGTTTCGTGCTCTACGACGAAGCGGCGCTCGGGACCCACGAGCAGGTTCTCGCCGAGCTGACCGATACCAAGGAATTGCCATGAGTCCCGACAGGTCCACCGAAGCCGCCGGAGCGCGGCGAAGCACGACCATGCCCTGGGTCGGGACCGACAACATGGCGTTGCTCGTCGACCAGTACGAGCTCACCATGCTGCGGGCGTACTACGAGGAAGAGATGACGGGCCCGGCGGTGTTCAGCCTCTTCTTCCGTCGTCTTCCGGAGCATCGCAACTACATTCTGGCATGCGGTCTGGACACGGTACTTTCGTACCTGGAGCGGCTCCGGTTCACGGACGAGGCCCTGACCTATCTCGCGTCGATGGGCGAGTTCGACGACGCCTTCCTCGATTGGTTGGGGAAGCTCCGGTTCCGCGGAGACGTGTGGGCCATGCCGGAGGGTACGCCGGTGTTCGAGAACGAGCCCCTGATCGAGGTCGTGGCGTCGCTTCCGGAGGCTCAGGTCGCCGAGACGTTCATCATGAACCAGGTGCACTTCCAGACGGTGCTCGCTTCGAAGGCGGCTCGCGTGAAGCATGCCGCGGGCGAGCGCGCGGTCATCGATTTCGGAATCCGGAGGATGCACGGTGCGGACGCCGCGCTCCGCTCCGCACGAGCGTACCATGTCGCGGGCATCGATGGCACCAGCAACGTGCTCGCCGGACAGGCCTACGAGGTGCCGGTCACCGGCACGATGGCGCATTCCTACATCCAGGCGCATGACGACGAGATGGAGGCGTTTCGGGTGTTCGCCCGGATCTATCCAGAGACGGTTCTTCTGGTCGATACCTACGGGACGCTCGAGGGCGTGCGGAAGGTGGTGCGCTTGGCGGAGGAGCTCGGGGACGACTTCCGGGTCCGCGGGGTCCGTTTGGATTCGGGCGATCTCGGGGAGCTCGCGCGTGGCTCCCGCGGCATTCTGGATGCGGCCGATCTGGACGATGTCGAGATTTTCGCGTCGGGTGGCCTCGACGAATGGGCCATCCGCGACCTCGTGCGGGACGGCGCACCCATCGACGGGTTCGGAGTCGGGACCGGGATGGGGGTCAGCGCGGACGCCCCCTCGCTGGACATGGCTTACAAGCTCGCCGAATACGACGGGCGCGGACGGCTGAAGCTCTCATCCGGGAAACCCATCCTGCCGGGACGGAAGCAGGTGTTCCGGGTCGAGGAGGCCGGATCGGCCGTGCGTGACGTCATTGGGCGGGCCGAGGAGTCCGGCCCCGGACGTCCGCTCATGGTGAAGGTGATGGCGGGTGGCGAGCGTCTTGCCGCGGGGCGAGCTTCTCTCGAAGATGCCCGTGAGCACGCTCGTGAAGAGCTGGCACGACTTCCTGACCGTGTCCTGGGACTCGAAGCCGCGAGCCCCCCCTATGCCGTGTCCGTCAGCGAGGCGCTCCGGGACTTCCAGGAAGAGGTCACGAGAACCGTCGCCGAAGAGGAGAGCGCCCGATGAGCTCGACCGTCACCGTCCGACCCGAGGCCTCCGCGCTCCTGCTCGTGGACATCCAGCCGGACTTTTGCCCCGGCGGGGCGCTCGCGGTCGAGGGCGGCGACGAGATCCTCGCGCCGGTCCAAGCCCTGGTGCGACAAGAGCTCTTCGGATTGTACGTTGCGACCCAGGACTGGCATCCGGCGGGGCACGTTTCGTTCGCGAGCGAGCATGAGGGTAAGGATCCGATGGACGTCATCGAGCTGTGCGGGCACGACCAGGTGCTCTGGCCGGATCACTGCGTGCAGGGGACGCCTGGCGCGGAGTTGCACCCCGACATCGACTGGAGCGCCGTTTCGGCCATCATCCGCAAGGGGAGCGATCCGCGGGTCGATTCGTATTCCGGCTT
>JBBDSN010000213.1:4056-15426 GCA_040904885.1 Gemmatimonadota bacterium
TCCCTGCGGGTAGGCTAGGAATTACTTCCTCCCCCGACCGGGTCGCTTCGCCGTATGTCACTTCGCCTTCTCGAGGTCATCGTCCCCCGTGACGCGCTGCCGGAGCTCACCGAGGAGCTCGCGAACGACGGCGTCCTCGGCGTGTGGAACTCGGAGGTCGGCGACGCGCGGGCGCTCGTCCGGGTGCTCGTCCATGCGGAGGGCACCGAAGGGCTGACCGACAAGCTCGTGTCGCGGTTCTCGGAGGACCCCGACTTCCGCATGATGTTGTTCATGGTCGAGGCGACGCTGCCCGCCGTCGAGGAAGAGGAGGAGCAGGAGCAAGAACAGCCCGCACCCCACAAGCGGAAGGGGCCCCTACGCATCAGCCGTGAGGAGCTCCATCACGACCTCAGCGACGCCGCGCGCATCTCGCCGGTCTATCTCACCACGGTCGCCCTGTCGACCCTGGTCGCGGCGGTGGGCCTCCTGAACTCGAGCGTGGCGGTGGTGATCGGTGCCATGGTGATCGCTCCCCTCCTCGGGCCGAACGTCGCGTTGTCCCTGGCCTCCACGCTCGGGGACGTGGACCTGGCGCGGAAAGCCCTCAAGACGAATATCGCGGGTGTCGGCACCGCGCTGACGCTCTCGGTCGTGGTGGGATTGCTCCTGCCGGTCGATCCCACGGTCCAGGAGATCGCCTCGCGGACCTCGGTGGGCCTCGGGGACATCGTGCTGGCGCTCTCGGCCGGGGCGGCCGGCACACTCGCGTTTACGCAGGGACTTTCCGCGGCGGTGATCGGAGTGATGGTCGCCGTGGCCTTGCTCCCGCCCCTCGTCGCCGCGGGGCTTCTTCTGGGATCCGGCAACCTCGATCTCGCCTACGCGGCGTTCCTGCTGGTGGCCGTGAACGTGGCGTGCGTGAACCTCGCGGGTGTGGTGACCTTCCTGGCGCAACGGGTCCAGCCGCGCACATGGTGGGAGACGGAGCGCGCCAAGAAGGCGGCGAAGATCGCGGTGGCCTCGTGGATCGGAATGGTGCTGTTCCTGGTGTTGCTCGTGTTGTTGTAGCAGGACTCGTTTCCGTTACCCAGAGGACCCTCCATGGCCGTGCATGCCTTTCTCCCGTCGCGTTCTCCGGCCCTCGGACTTCTGTTCGGCCTGGGCTTCCTGCTCGGTACCTGGTCGGGAGTCCGGCCTCTGGCGGCGCAGCAGGACGCCGGCGACTGGGACGTGACCGAGGCCCGGGGGCTGACGTACGAGGTCGACTTCACGACGGACGAAGGCACCTGGATGTCTCTCGACGTGTCGCCCGACGGGCGGTGGATCGTGTTCGACCTCCTGGGCCACGTGTACCGGGTTCCAACGGATGGAGGGCCGGCGGAGTCTCTCACGCAGAACAGCGGGGCCGCCACCAACGTGCACCCGCAATACTCGCCGGACGGGACGCGTATCGTCTTCGTCTCCGACCGCCGGGGGCAGAGCAACCCGTGGATCATGAACGCGGATGGTTCCGATCCGTGGCCGATCTTCCTCGACCTCGATACGCGGGTGGTGGAGCCCACGTGGACGCCCGATGGCCGCGGGGTCGTGCTCCGCCAGCAGGCTCTGGGCGGATCGACCCGGCCCTCCGGGATCGTCATGTATACGGTTCCAGTTGCGGGGGCTGACGTTCTCGCTGGAGCGGGGGCTCCGGAGAGCCCTGATGCAAGCCGCCCGCTACTCCCTCCCGGTGAGCGTGCGGCGTGGCCGTCGATGTCACGCGACGGGCGCTACCTCTACTACCAGGTAGCGACGCGCGCCCCGGACATAGTGAAGGGGGCCTACCAACTGCGGCGGCTCGAGCTCGAGAGCGGGCAGGTCTCGGAGGTCACGACGGGCGTGGACCAGGCCCAGTACCGGGGATCGAGCGGGAGCGCGATCGCCCCTGAGGTCTCGCCGGATGGTCGCTGGCTCGCGTTCGCCCGGCGTATCCCCGACGGCACGATCTCGTGGCGGGGGCAACGCATCGGGCCCCGGACTGCGCTTTTTCTGCGCGACCTGCACTCCGGAGCGGAGCGCATCCTCATGGATCCCATCGAGCTCGATATGGGCGAGGGAATCAAGACGCTGCGGGTGCTGCCCGGGTACTCGTGGGCGGAGGATGGTCGCTCGATCTACATCACGCAGGGGGGACGCATCAGACGCGTGGACGTGGCTTCTGGAGCGGTCGAGACGGTGCCATTCACCGCTCCTGTCCGGCGGACCGTGTCGGAGCAGGCGCGTGCCCGCTTCGAACTTACGGACGGACCCCTCGAGGTACGCTTTCCCCGCTGGCACACGGCCTCGCCAGGCGGCGATCGCTTGCTTTTCCAGGCCGTCGGCCGCCTGTGGGTCATGGATCTTCCGGACGGGACGCCGCACAGGCTCACCCCGGACGACTTCGAGCCGCTCGAGTACTCGGGCGCGTGGTCCCCGGACGGGGCGTGGATCGCGTTCACCTCGTGGGACGACGAGGCGCGAGGGCATGTGTGGCGCGTGCGTGTGGGTTCGGTGGATGGGTTGGGCACGGAGGCCGAGCTCGAGCGTGTCACCGACGAATCCGGGGAGTACCTCAACCCGGTTTGGTCCCCCGACGGGGGCTCGCTCGTGGTGACCCGCGGTTCGGGCGCGAGCGCCCGCGGCCGCACGTGGGCGAACAACCCCTGGTACGAGCTGGTCGCTCTCCCCCTGGATGGAAGCGCTCCGACCGTGCTCGCCCGGGCGAGCACGCGGCATGACGGCGGAGCCCAGGCAGGCGGGCGGCGCCAGATCGTGCGGGCGTCGTTCGGGCCGGAGGGACGCGTGTTCTATCCGCAGGAGGCCCCGCCCGACTCGTCGTCGCGCGGGACCGCTTTCGTCTCGGTGCGGCCCGATGGAACCGACCGGCGGGTCCACCTCATGTTCCCGTTCGCCGACGAGGCAGCGGCTTCTCCCGACGGCGGGTGGGTCGCCTACGCCGAAGGGCTGAACGTCTATGTCGCGCCCATGACGGGTCTCGCTCCCGACGACGCTCCGCGCGTGATCGACAAGCGGGTCCCCACCGACCGTGTTCGACGGATCACGCTCGAAGGTGGCCTCTACCCGCGCTGGACCGAGGAGGGAATCCTCGAGCTCGGGAGCGGGCGGCGCTACTTCCGCTACGATCCCCGCACCGAGCGTACCGACACCTTCCACATCCGGCTCGAAGTTCCGCGGGCCATCGGCCGGGGCACGGTGGCTCTCACCAACGCGCGCATCCTCCCCATGGACGGCGCGGACGTCATCGAGCGCGGTCACGTCGTCGTGAGGGACGGACGGATCGCTTGCGTGGGCGCGTGCGAGACGGACGGCGTCGACCGGGTCATCGACGCGGCCGGCACGACCCTCATGCCCGGCATCGTAGACCCACACGCACACCACCACCGGGAGCACTCCGGCGTGCTCCCCCGCAAGAACTTCGAGGCCGCGGTCTACCTGGCCTACGGGGTCACGACCACGATGGACCCCATCGGTTGGTCACCCGCCGTGTTTCCGGAAGCCGAGATGATCGAGGCCGGGGTCACGGTCGGCCCGCGCGTCTTCAGCACCGGCGAGAACCTCTCGTCCGGAGACCGAGCGCGCTCGAATGAGATCGCGACGTACGAGGATGCGCGTCACGAGATCCACCGGCTCGTGGACTGGGGCGCCGTCGCGGTGAAGCAGTACGGCCAACCGCGCCGTGACCAGCGTCAGTGGATCGCCGATATCGGTCGGGATCTCGGCGTCATGGTCACGGGCGAGGGGTCGGATCTGGTGTTCAACGTGAGCACCACGCTCGACGGGCAGACGGGCTTCGAGCACCCGATGAGCTACGTGCCGCTCTATGGCGACGCCGCGCGGTTTTTCGGGGAGACGGGCACCGTCTATTCGCCGACGTTCGTGGTCGGCGGCGCTTCGGCCTGGAGCGAGGAGTATTTCTGGCAGGTCGAGGACCAGTGGACCGACGCCAAGCAGCGCCGCTGGCTCCCGTGGCGCCACCTGATTCCCCACACCCGGCGCCGTACGCTCCGGCCCGAGACCGACTACACCTTTCCGTTCATCGCGCTCGGGATGGCCGACGTGATCCGGCACGGGGGGTATGGCGCGATCGGCTCGCACGGCCAGCACCACGGCATCGGCTCACACTGGGAGATGTGGATGATCGCGACGGCCATGTCGCCCATGGAGACGCTCGAAGTGGCGACCATGCACGGGGCCCGTTACCTGGGCATGGAGCGGGACCTCGGCTCCCTCGAGCCCGGCAAGATCGCCGACCTGGTGGTCCTGAACGCCAACCCGCTCGACGATATCCACAACACCGCGAACATCCGGTGGGTGATGAAGGCCGGCGTGCTCTACGAAGCGGATACACTTGACGAGATCTGGCCGACATCGCGCCCCTACGGTGGTTATCCCTGGGTGGACGAGAACATGCTGCGGTCGGACGACCGGCCCATCCGCCCGGGAGGGTGAGGGCTCGAAGCCGGAGGCGTCCGGTGAATCCAGCCAGCGGGGGCCCCGCGGCGGTGCGAGCGGCCTGCGTCCACGCTATAGTGGCGGGGGCTTGCCGGAAACCGCATCAGGGAGAGTTGTATGAGGAAGGGGTCGTGGGTCGTCGTGTCGTGGGTCGTCGTCATGATGTGCGCCGTCGGCGCGCAGACGCTCGTGCCGACCGGCGCACGGGCTCAGGAACCCGAGGCTGGCGGAGAGCATGGCAGCCTTCCGCTCGAGCCCGGCCGGACCGTGCCGATCGACCTCACCGAAGGATCCTGGATCTCTCTCGATGTGAGTCCCGACGGCAGCACCCTGGTCTTCGACTACCTGGGTGACCTGTTCACCCTGCCGATCGAGGGGGGCGAGGCCACCCAGCTCACCTCGGGGATGGCGTTCGATGCCCAGCCGCGCTTCTCGCCCGACGGCACGCGTGTCGCGTTCACCTCCGACCGCGACGGCGGCCAGAACATCTGGACCATCAGCCTCGACCGGACGGATACGACCCAGATCTCCGGTGGCGAGGCGAACCGCGCCGAAGCGCCGGATTGGTCTCCCGACGGCCGCTACCTCGTCGCGACATTCGGGGAGGGAAACTTCCGGTACGGTGGCAACCCCAACCTCAGGCTCTGGCACGTCGAAGGCGGCTCCGGCGTCGACCTCCTCGAGGACGACGATCTCCGCAAAGCGCTCGGCCCCGCGTTCGGTCCCGACGGCCGCTGGATCTGGTTCGCGCAGCGCACCGGCACCGGCGACTGGGACTACAACGCGCAGCTTCCCCTTTACGAGATCCGGGCCTACGACCGTGAGACGGGGGAGATCCACGACCGGGTGGAACGGTACGGCAGCGCGTTCCGGCCGACGCTCTCCCCGGATGGTCGCTTGCTCGTGTACGGCACCCGGGACGACGCGGAGACGGGGCTGCGTGTCCGCGAGCTCGACTCGGGGGATGAGCGTTGGCTCGCCTACCCGGTGCAGCACGACGACCAGGAGTCGCGCGCGACGCTCGACGTCCTGCCGGGCATGGCCTTCACGCCCGACTCGCGGCACGTGGTCGCGAGCTACGGCGGACGCATCTGGCGGATTCCCGTGGACGGGGGCGCGGCCCAGGAGGTTCCCTTCCGCGTGCGCTTCGACCTGGCGATCGGGCCGGAGGTCGATTTCGACTACCCGATCGAGGACACCGAGACGTTCACGGCCCGCCAGATCCGCGATGCGGTTCCCTCGCCCGATGGCAGCCGGCTCGCGTTCACGGCGCTCGACCGCCTGTACGTGGCCGGCGCCGACGGGAGCGACGTGCAGCGGCTCGCCGAGATGCCGGGCGCGCGGCAGCACATGCCGACCTGGTCGCCGGACGGTCGCGCCATCGCGTTCGTCACGTGGGAGGGAGAGGAAGGGCACGTCTACCGCGTGCCGGCGGACGGGGGGCAGGCCCAGCGCATCTCCGATCGGGCCGCGTTCTACACGCAGCCCGCCTGGTCACCGGACGGTGACCGCATCGTGCTGCTTCGCGGCCACGCCAGGTCCTTCCTCGAGAACACGGGAGCGGGCGCCGGGTCGTCGGCCGACGAGCTGATCTGGATTCCGGCTACCGGAGGCGCCGCCTCGGTCGTCATGCCGACGGGGAACCGTAGCCGCCCGCATTTCGCCGGCGACGCCGAGCGCATCTGGATGTTTCGCTCCCCGGACCAGCTCGTGTCCGTGCGGTGGGACGGCACCGAGGAGAAGACCCATGTACGGGTGCGGGGAGAGCGTGTGACCGGCCAGGACGAGGCGCAGTCCCCGTCGTCCATCGTGATGGCGCCGACCGGCGACCTCGCGCTCGCGCACATCTTGAACCACGTGTATACGGTGACGGTGCCCGAGGTGGGCCAGGCTCCGACCCTCCAGGTCGGCAACCCCGAGAACGCGTCGTTCCCCGCTCGCAAGCTGACGGAGTTCGGTGGAGAGTTCCCGGCGTGGGGACCAGACGGGCGGACCGTTCACTGGTCGCTCGGAAACGCCCACTTCACCTATGACATCGATGCCGCTGTGGCGTACGAGGATAGCGTCGAGGCGGCGGCCGAGCCCGAGGACGAAGACCAGGATGAGGAGGACGAAGAGGACGACGAGGACGACGAGGAGCGCTACCAGGCCGAGGAGCACCGGATCACCGTCGAAATCACCCGGGACATCCCGCGAGGGGTCGTGGTGCTGCGCGGCGCGCGCGTGATCACCATGAACGGCGACGAGGTCATCGACGACGCCGACGTGGTGGTCCGGGACAACCGCATCGAGGCGGTCGGCGCGCGCGGAGACGTGGACGTCCCGTCCGGTGCCGAGATCGTCGACGTGGCGGGGCGCACCATCATGCCTGGCTTCGTCGACGCGCACGCCCACCTTCGCCCTTCCTTCTCGGTCCACCGCGCGGACGCTTGGCCGTACTTCGCGAACCTCGCGTACGGAGTCACCACCACCCGCGATCCCCAGACGAGCAGCACCGACGTGCTGACCTACGAGGACCAGGTGCGCGCCGGTGAGATCGTGGGGCCGAGGATCTACTCCACCGGCCCCGGCGTCTTCTTCCAGTTCAACATCGATTCGCTGGAGGAGGCGCGGGACGTCATGCGTCGGTACTCGGAGTACTTCGACACGAAGACGCTCAAGATGTACGTGGCCGGCACGAGGGAGCAGCGTCAGTGGATCATCCAGGCGGCGCGCGAGCAGCGGATGATGCCGACCACCGAAGGCTCGCTGAACATCAAGCAGAACCTGACGGAGACCCTCGACGGGTATCCGGGCCTCGAGCACTCGATTCCCATCTACCCCGTGTACGAAGACTACGTGCGGCTCTTCGCGGAGAGTGGCCGCGTGTACACGCCGACGCTGCTTGTGGCGTACGGCGGCCCGTGGGCGGAGAACTACTTCTACGCTCTGGAAGACCCGCACGACGATCCGAAGCTCGCCCGCTTCACACCCCACAGCGTGCTCGACCAGTCGACCCGGCGGCGGGGTGCCGGATGGTTCATGGAGGAGGAGCACGTCTTTCAGGATCACGCGCGCTTCGTCGCCGACCTGGTCGCGGCGGGGGGCAGGGCGGGTGTCGGGAGCCATGGCCAGCTCCAGGGGCTCGGTTACCACTGGGAGCTCTGGGCCATGCAGTCCGGCGGCCTGCCCGAGCACGACGCGCTCCGGGTGGCCACGATCTTCGGCGCCGAGGCGATCGGCCTCGATCAGGACGTCGGCTCCATCGAGCCGGGCAAGCTGGCCGACCTCGTCGTGCTCGACGGCAATCCGCTGGTCGACATCCGGAACACGAACACCGTCCGGTACGTCATGAAGAACGGGAGGCTGTACGAGGGAGATACGCTGACCGAGATCTACCCGCGGGCGCGTGAGCTGCCCCCGCTATGGTGGTGGGAAGACGCGCCGGAGGGGCTGCCGGGTGTGGGCGCGGGGGGCAGTTAGCCTCCGGACCCACCCGCGAATGTGCGCATGAGGCCCGGCAGGTCGAGCAGGAAGGCATACAGGCCCGGGACGCTGCGCTGGGACACGATGAAGGGCTCGCGCGCGGAAGCTGCGGTGAGCTGGTCGACGAGGGGTGGACGCCAGCCACCGACGAAGAGCGCGGCCTGATCGAATTGTGCCAGGCCGAGCTCCGGAAAGGCCCGCGACGCCTGCTGGAGCGTGCCCGCGAGATGCCTCGGGGCGGAGGGGTCCGCTCCAGCGGCGAAGTCCCAGGCCTCCGAGACGAGCACACGCCGGTCACCGAACGCGAAGTGGAAGAGTGTGCCATCGTCCGAGCGCACGGCGCGCTCCCGTTCCGCGGGATAAAGCGGCAGGAGCAGATAGAACGTCTGCGCGCTCATGACAACGAGCTCCGGGGTGCCCTGCGGGTCGAGCAGGTCGATCATCTGGGTGAGGTTGGCCTGCCGCAGGACGCGTTCGGTCGGCGCCCAAGGGGCCCGCTCCCCGCCGAGTGCGTCGTACACCGGTCCGCTGAGGGCCAGGAGCACCACGAACGCTGCTCCCCAGGCGCGTGCGTGTCCCCCGCGCCTCGAGAGCGCGTACGCCACGACCCATGCGATGCTCGGCACGACGAATACCAGAAGCCACGCGGAATGGCGGGTGGAACCGAGGGGGTACACCTCCAGCCACGCGACCGCGAGCGCCACGACGAACCCGGCTGCCAAAACCACTGCTGGCCGACGAGCATCGACCGGCCTGCGCTCGTGTTGCGGGCCCGGTCTCCGGTCCGCCGCAACGCTGGGGCGTTCCGCCCTCGGCCCCAGCGCCGAGACGACGAACGCCGCCGCGCACAGCACGGCGGTCAGGCCGCGCAACCAGGGCTGTGCCAGGAGCCGCTGGAACCCCAGGAAGGCCAGCCACGCTTCACCTGGACTCGTGATCATATAGGGTCTCAACCAACCGTCGAGAGCCTCGGCCGCGAGTTCGCTGCTCATGATCGGCCGAAGGTGCACGAGGTACACGACGGCGAACAACACGCCGGGGATCGCATGGACGGCGAAGAGTTTGCGCCACGCGCCGCGCCGTGTCCCCTGGGCCACCCCGTCCTGTAGCGTGATCAGTCCGAAGGCCGCGAGGGCCAGGACCGAGCTGTAGTGGGTGAGGAGCGCGAGCAGTACCAGCGTCACGTAAGCGCCGAGATCGCGGATGGAGTAATCGGTGCTCCCGTGAGAGCGCTCTATGTAGCGGAGCAGGAAGAAGAGTGCTCCAGCGAGCAGCGCCACCTGCATCATGTACGGTCGGATGACTTGCGACAGCTCTATCGCACCCGGTGCGAACGCTAGCATCAGGCCGGCAGTCAGGCCTGCGACCGTGCCGCGGGTCCCGGGGCCCGCGAGCTGGCGCGCTACCGCCCACATCCCCCAGACCGCAGCAAGGCCGCACGCCAGCGTGAATGTCCGAAACCACAGGAAGTCCCAGGTGAAGATGCCCATGCCGCGCAGGAGCATGTAGTAGAGCGGGGGGTGCGCGTTGATCGCGACCTCGTGCCAGAAGCCCGCGAAGGTGTCGCGCGTCAGGATGGAGTAATAGATCCCCTCGTCCGGATTCAACCACCACTCGGTGAGACCGGAGACCCGCACCACGAGCGCTCCCACGAGCACCGCGATCAGGCCCTGGTGTCCCTCCACGACCGTGGCCGCAGTGGTCGAGGGGCGTTCGGGTGTCGAATTCATGCGGGACTGGCTCGAGGAGCGATGACGTGGGTCGGCGGCGAGGAACCCGGCCTCGGTCCGCGCCCGCCGGCGCAAGGTAGAGTCGAGGCCGGAGCCACGCCAAGAGACCCGCGCGTCGAACGACGTGGCATCCGCGCTGGCCACGCCCCATCTTGGCACCCATGAACGAACTTCCAGCCGCTCCGCTCGCCGAGCCTCGATCCGCGCCTGCCAGCGTGACCGACGGCCCCTCCGAAGAGGAATGGACCCGCAGCCTCGCGGTCGCCTCCCGTCTCCGGGTCGCCGTCTTCGTCGTCGCGTACAACGCCGAATCGCACATCGAACAGACGCTGCGCCGTATTCCACCGGACCTCGCGAAACGACTCACGAGCATCTACGTCATCGACGACTCGAGCAGCGACGCGACCATCCGGACCGCGACCGATCTGAAGGGCGAGATCCCCGCGCTCGACGTGTTCCGCACGCCCTACAACCAGGGATACGGCGGCAACCAGAAGCTCGGCTATCAGTACGCGTTGAAGCAGGGATTCGACGTGGTGGTGCTTCTGCACGGTGACGGCCAGTACGCGCCCGAGTTCCTGGCGCGGATGCTCGCGCCGTTCGACGACCCCGACACCGCCGCCGTGTTCGGATCGAGGATGATGGTGCCCGGAGCCGCGCACCGGGGCGGCATGCCGCTCTACAAGAATGTCGGCAACCGGGTCCTGACGTTCATCGAAAACCGGCTGCTCGACGCAGACCTCTCGGAGTTCCACTCCGGGTACCGCGCGTACCGGGTGTCTGCGCTCGGGGAGATCCCGTTCCAGTACAACACGAACGACTTCCACTTCGATACCGAAATCATCATCCAGCTTCTGGCGCGTAGGATGAAGATTGTCGAGGTGCCGATTCCGACGTACTACGGCGACGAGATCTGTCACGTCGAAGGAATCCCGTATGCGCTGAACTGTGTCGCGACGGTGCTGCGTGCCCGGGCGAACCGGTATCACCTCGTCTATCATCCGAAGTTCGATGTCTTCGGCACGGATGAATACGTCTTCAAGGAAGCGCCGAACTCCGTGCATCAGAACGTATTGGGCCGGAAGTGGAAGCCGGGAACGAAGGTGCTCGAGCTCGGCGCCGGCCACGGGCGGGTCGGCCGTGCCCTGCACGACGCCGGTGCCGACGTGGTGGCGTTCGATCTCCTGAAGCCCGATCAGGACTTCCCCTATCCGTACCTCGCCGGGGACCTCGACGAGTCGTTCTCGGAAGCGGTCATCGAAGCCCAGGGAGGGAAGGCCGACGTGGTCGTGGCGCTCGACGTCATCGAGCACCTGCAGCGGCCAGAGCGGAGCCTCCAGGAGATCCGCCGCGTCATGAGGCCCGGCGCGAAGCTGGTCGCCAGCACGGGAAACGTGGCGTTCGCCATGGTCCGCGCGATGCTGGCGCTCGGTCAGTTCAACTACGGGAAGAAGGGGATTCTCGACCTCACCCACCAGCGGCTCTTCACCGTCCGTTCGTTCTGCCGGACCCTGGAGGGAGAGGGCTTCCGGGTGGAGTCGGTGCGCGGGTTCGGCCCCCCTGTGCGGGACATGATCGGCGGCTCGTGGTTGCTCCGCACCCTCGATTCCGTGGCCGGAGCGCTCGCGCGGATGTGGCCCTCCATGTTCGGATACCAGTTCCTGGTCGAAGCCACGCGCCTGGACGACGTGGATACCCTGCT
>JBBDSN010000214.1:0-58916 GCA_040904885.1 Gemmatimonadota bacterium
TCTAGTCCTCCCGCCTGAGAGCGCGGCCCACGTTGCTCCGCACCAGCGGGTCCTCGTCGTCGATGGCTTTCTCGAGCGCCGTCCGTGCGGCCGGACTAGCGATGCGTCCGAGCCCGAGCGCCGCTGCGGCCCGCACCTCGCTCGGCTCACGCTTACCCAGAAAGCTCCGGCTGTTCAGGAGATCGTCCAGGACGCGCACGCCGCCGTCCGAGGCGACCGCGCCGAAGGCCTCGAAGACCGCCACCTTCTCGCCCACGTCCGCGTTGCGGATCGCACGGCTCTTGGCGATGTCTGCCAGCGCGTCGGCGGCCGGTCCGTATCGCAGCGTGCCGAGGGCACGGGCAGCGGCGACCCGCACGTCCCGGTCGGGATCGTCGAGCGCGTGCTGGAGGGCGCCGGCGACGGTGGAAGCCTTGAGGCTGATCGCCGCCTCGATCGCGGCCAGTCGGACGGACGCGTCGTCGTGGGTCAGGAGGTCGGCTAGAGCGGGGCCGGCCTCGGTGATCTGCAGATCGCCGACGAGGCGGGCCGCGCCCGCGGCGACCACCGGATCGGACTCTTCGAGAAGTCCCAACACCGCCGATCGATTGTGGTTGGCGATGCCCTGGACCGCCGCGCGGAGCACGGAGCGCAGCTCCTTGTGATCGACCGACTCCGCCGCATGGAGGAGCGGCGCGAGCGCGCCACCGCGAAGGTACATCAGGAAGCCGCCGAGCTGGGTCGGCGTGGCCCGGATGGTGCCATCGTACAGCGCCTTGATGAGCTCTTCGATCGTATCCGGAGCACTCACGGCATCCAGGATACGGCGTAATTCAGCGAGGCCTCGCTCGTCGAACACAGCCTTCTCACGCTCGAGGTTACGTAGCTCCTCCAGCACACGGGTCGCCGCGACGATCGCGCCCCGACTCAGGAAGTTGGGCAGCAACGTTCCGAGCACCGCCAGGATCTCGAGCTGACGCGGCCGGTTCGAGGACTCCTCCAACCGGTCGAAAAGCGCCGAGAGAACGTCGCCTCTCGTATCCCTGGCCAACTCCTTGCGCACCTCGGCACGGAGCGTCTCCATCTCACGCGGATCGAGCGCATAGAGGGTCGGGTTGAAGTCGTCCTGCTTGACCGTCTGCGGTGGGGGAGGTTCCCCGTCGGCTTCTCCGGAAGCTGCAGCTTCCTCCTCGTCTTCCTCGTCCACGTCCTCGGCCACGAGCACGGCCTGAAGCTCGGACTGGGTGTTTCCCGCGCCCGGCTCGGGCAACGCCACGCCTTCGGCCAGGAGGTCGACGTACTGGTACGTGAAGTGATGGAGGTCCTCTTCCCAGAGCACCGTGAGGAGGTCGTCGCCTTCGGGCACCAACTTCCTGGCACGCTGGAGCACGCCGAGAAACCGCTCCAGCTCGTCGACCTCGATGCCGGGCGTAAACGTGATCTCGCGGATACCGTCCTTGAAGAACAGGAAAGCGAGAGAATCGGCCCGGGATTCGGAACCGTACACTTCCTGGCCGCCGAGATAGAGGTGGTCCTCGTCGACCGTCACAGCGATGCGGTCGAACTCGCCCCAGAGCCGCTGGAACTCCGACCGAAGACCTTCGAGAAAGCGCCGCCGCACCGGGTTGTTCTCGTCGTAGAGTTGGTACGCGCGGAACGCCTTACCGAGGGTCACGAAGAGTTGGCGTACGTCGGCAACCGGCAAGTCGTCGTCCCACTCCAGATCACCGTCGTCCGGAGGTTCGCCGAACCGCGCTTCGATTTCGCTCACGACAGCGGCTCCGTTCTAAAGGAGCGACCCACGGCCTTCCACCCGGGCCACATGGGCGACGTCCTTGTCGCCGCGTCCCGAAAGGGAAACCAGGACGGGCCCATCGTGGGATGCTCCCGACTCGAGCACCCATGCGATGGCATGGGCCGACTCGAGAGCCGGAATGATGCCCTCCAACTCGGAGAGTCGATGGAATGCTGCCAGCGCCTGTTCGTCGGTGACACTCGTATAGGTCGCCCGTCCGGAGTCCCTGAGGAACGAATGCTCGGGTCCCACGCCCGGATAGTCGAGCCCCGCCGACACCGAGTGCGCCGGGGCAACCTGTCCATCCGCGTCCTGCAGAAGATAGCTGAGTGAGCCGTGGAGGACACCCGGGACTCCGGCGGCGAGTGATGCCGAGTGCCGACCGCTGTCGAGCCCTTCGCCAGCTGCCTCCACTCCGACCAGCTCGACAGCCTCGTCGGGCACGAAGGCGTGGAAGATACCCATCGCGTTGGAACCACCGCCGACGCAGGCCACGACCGCCTGTGGCAAGCGTCCGACTCTTTCGAGCATCTGCTCACGAGCCTCGCGGCCGATGACCGCCTGGAAGTCACGAACCATGCGCGGGAAGGGGTCCGGACCTACGACGGAGCCGATGATGTAGTGCGTCGAATCGACATTCGTGACCCAATCACGAATCGCCTCATTGGTCGCGTCCTTGAGCGTTTTCGTCCCCGACGAAACCGGCCGTACTTCGGCTCCGAGCAGCTCCATGCGGTAGACGTTGAGTGCCTGCCGCTCGACATCCTCCTCACCCATGTACACGACGCAGTCGAAATCGAAGAGCGCACAGGCGGTCGCCGTCGCCACGCCGTGCTGGCCCGCGCCGGTCTCGGCGATGATGCGCCGCTTGCCCATCCGGCGCGCCAGGAGCGCCTGGCCCACCGTGTTGTTGATCTTATGGGCGCCGGTGTGGTTCAGGTCCTCTCGCTTGAGATACACCTGGTCGTTCCCCGCTGCCTCTCCCAGGCGTCGGGCGTGGTAGAGCGGTGTGGGGCGGCCGACGAAATTACCCAGGAGATCCTGGAGCTCAACGATGAAGTCCGGGTCCCCGGACGCCTCCGCGTAGGCCGCGGCAACCTCGTCGAGCGCCTCCATCAGCGTCTCGGGTACGTAGCGGCCGCCGAATTCACCGAATCGGGCCGTCATATACGCAACGTCCTTCACAGTCGACTTCCTTTCCATGGGTCTTTGGCGGCCGCCACGAAGCGCCGCATCGCTGCCGCATCCTTCCGACCCGGACGACCCTCGACACCCGAGGAGACATCCACCACGTCGGGTCGGAAGTCCTCGATCGCGGCGGCGACAGAGTCTGCGGTAAGTCCGCCGGCCAGCACGAACTCCAACCCCTCGGGCAGCACGGTCCGCAAGGTCGCGGGAGCGACCGCGAGCTTGGCGCCCCCACCTCCCAACACCCCCTCTCTCCAACCCTCGACGAGCATTCCGTCGACGAGGCTGCCGTAATGTAGCACGGCCTGGGCCACATCTTCGAGCGTCCGGGCACGGACGGCCTTCCAGACCCGCCAGCCGCCCGCTTCACGGACCGCCTGCACCGTCTCGGGTGACTCCGATCCGTGGAGTTGGACGACGCGAGCGTCGATCGAGCCCGCGAGGGCGACCGCTCGAGCCACGGGCTCATCGACCAGCACCGCCACCCGCTCGGCCGACAGTCCGTGCGTGAGCGCGTCCGCGTCGGACTCCGCGACCGAACGACCGAAGCCCCGCGTCAGCACGAAGCCCACCAGGTCAGCGCCCAATTGCACGGCGAGCTCCGCGTCCTCGCGCCGGGTGAGGCCACAGATCTTGACCCGCGGTCGGGGTCGCACGGTCTCAGACACGAGATCGTGCGCGCTTGGGTGCGGCGGAAAGGGACCGCGCCTCCGCTTCCGGGTCCGGGGCACGCAGGAGTGTCTCGCCCACCAGGATGGCGTCCACGCCGGCCGCGCCGAGTCTGACGACGTCCTCGGTCGAGCGGATCCCACTCTCGGAGACCAGCACCGTAGCGTCGGGCACGTCGGCCAGCAGACGGAGCGTCGTCCCGAGGTCGGTGGTGAACGTCGAGAGGTCCCGGTTGTTGATCCCGATCAGATCCGCGCCGAGCGCGACGGCGCGTTCGAGCTCCGATCCATCGTGCACCTCGACCAGCACGTCCAGGCCGAGCACGCGGGCTTCGGCGTGGAGGTCCATGAGAGCCCGGTCAGAGAGGATCCGTACGATGAGCAGCACCGCATCGGCTCCGGCCGCCCGTGCTTCGAGTAGCTGGAGCGGGCTGATGGTGAAGTCCTTCCGCAGAATTGGAATGCCGGTCGCCTCACGCACCGACGCCAGGTCCCCCAGTGATCCTCCGAAATAGGTCTGGTCGGTCAGGACGCTGAGCGCGCTCGCTCCCGCCCGCTCGTACCCGGAGGTCAGCGCGACGGGATCGAGCCCGGGGCGGATGTCCCCCGCACCGGGTGAGCGCCGCTTGCACTCGGCGATGAGGGTCACCCGACCCGGTACGGCGAGGGCCGACCGGAAGCCGCGCGGTTTCGGGGCACGCGCGACTCCGGCTTCAAGCAACGGACGCCGTGCGGCGAGGCGCTCCACTTCCGACCGTTTGGTCGCGACAATGTCCGCCAGGACGCCCGGGAGCGCGTCGGCACCTTGCAATTCGGGCAACGTTCTCGTATCCTTGCTTCGGTTCCTATTCGGGTATCCCGGTGCCCAGGGAGGGCGTCCATGCCGCTGACGAAGCGACAGAAAGAGATTCTGGACTATATCAGCGCGTTCATCGAGGATCAGGGGTACGCGCCCAGCTTCGAGGAGATCGCGGAAGCCTTCGGGTACTCCTCGTTGGCGACCGTCCACGAACACCTGAGCAATCTGGAACGCAAGGGCTACATAAGGAAGTCCTACAACGAGAGTCGGTCGCTCGAGCTCGTCCCGCGACACTCCAGTCCGGCGACCATCGAGCTTCCGCTGCTGGGCGCCGTCGCGGCCGGGCTCCCCATCGAGGCCATCGAGGAACACGAGACATTGGCCGTGCCCCCCGACATGATCCGCCGCAAAAAGGACAACTACGTCCTTCGCGTGGAGGGGAACTCGATGATCGAGGAGCAGATCCGCGACGGGGACTACATCGTCGTGCAAGCCCAGGAAGTCGCCGAGGACGGCCAGATGGTCGTCGCGCTGATCGGCGGCGAGGCCGCGACGGTCAAGAAACTCTACCGGGAAACCGGCAACCGCATCCGGCTACAACCGGCGAACCCCACGATGGCACCCATCGTGGTCAGCGCCAACGACGTGCGCATCCAGGGCGTGGTGGTGGGCGTCATCCGGAAGTACTGACAGCCGGCTGGACCGGCTGGTGACACCCCCTTGCGTCAGGATCGGGTCGCGGACCGCAACCGCTCCAACGCCGCTCCCGCCAGCCCTTTGTCGATCGATGCCTCGGCCCGACGCACGCCGTCGGCCCAATCCGCGGCAATGCCGGCCGCGATGAGCGCGGCGGCCGCGTTCAAGACGACCGCGATGCGAGCGGCGCCCCCTACCCCCCCGAGCACCGACTCGATGATCCGGGCGTTGTCCTCCGGCTCGCCGCCCTCCAGCCCGCCCGGGCCTGCCCGCTCCAACCCGACGGCTTCGGGCGTGACCTCGTATTCGCGGAGCACTCCATCCTTCAGCTCGGCCACCCGGGTGACGCCCATGGGGCTGACCTCGTCGACCCCAGGCTCACCGTGCACGACCAACGCGCTCAGATGTCCCAACTCGAGGAGCGCGCCGGAGACGAGCGGAATCAACCCGGGGTCGGCCACGCCGATCACCTGCCGTGTGGCACCCGCCGGGTTCGTCAGTGGACCGAGGAGGTTCATGGCGGTCGTGATGCCGAGCGCGCGGCGCACGGGCGCCACATGACGCATGGCCGGGTGAAGGAGTGGGGCGAACATGAAGACGATGCCCGCCTCCTCGAGGACCTCGGCCATCCGGCCCGGCGTGAGGTCGATCCGAATCCCCAGAGCCTCGAGCACGTCCGCGCTCCCGCTCCGTGACGTGAACGACCGGTTCCCGTGCTTCGCGACGCGTGCCCCGGCCCCGGCGGCGACGAGCGCGGCGGCCGTCGAGATGTTGAACGTGGTCAACGTCCCTCCACCCGTCCCTGCCGTGTCGACCAGCGTCGACGGATCGCCCCCCGCGACGGGCAGCATCGCCTTGCGCAGGGCCCGCACGCCTCCGGCGACCTCACCCGCGGACAATCCCTTCGTGCGCAGACCCATGAGGAGCGCGGCCATCTCCGACTCGGACGCGTCTCCCGACATGACGAGATCGAAAGCCCGCTCGGCTACGTCCGGGGCCAGATCCTGCCCCGAGGCGATCCACTCCAGAAGTACGGGAAAGTCGGCGATGGTCGCGGCGTCGGACACGCGGTGTCTCCTTGACATGAGGGCGATGAAGCCCAAAAGGCTAATGCAGACGCGGGTTTTCGGTCAATCTCGCGGGCCTCCGGGTCGCTTGACAGGACCGGGTTCCGACCTACCTTTCCGCCGTGGATCCCTCAGAAACGACACGGCTGAGACTCACCGTGCACTACGACGGTTCAGCCTTCCACGGCTGGCAATACCAACCCGATCGACGCACGGTCCAGGGCGAGATCGAGGCCACCCTCAGCCGACTGGCGGATAGCGCCCGGACGGCCCTGGGCTCCGGACGGACGGACACGGGCGTCCACGCGACCGGCCAGGTGGTCTCCGTCGACATGCCCGTGGGCTGGAACGCCGAGTCCCTCTACCGCTCGCTGAACGCCACACTCCCCCGCGACATCTGGGTCGAGCGGGTGGAGTCCGTCGGGCAGGACTTCCACCCGCGCTACCACGCCACGGCCCGGACCTATCGGTACGACATCGGCACGGCGCGTGGAGCAGCCTCACCCTTCCATCGACGCTGGTGCTGGCTCGTCTCGGACCCCCTCGACCGCGCACTGCTCGACGAGGCCGCCAGCCGCCTCGTGGGCACTCACTCGTTCCGGGCATTCGCGAAGAGCGGGCAGCCGGAACGAGGCTATACATGCGGCGTCACACGGGCCGAGTGGAGTGATTGGGCGCTGGGGCTCCGCTTCCGCATCACCGCCAACCGATACCTGCGCCATATGGTGCGATACCTCGTCGGGACCATGATCGAGATCGGCCAGGGCAAGCGACCGCTGGAGGACGTCGAAGGGCTCCTCTCCGGCGCGCCAGGTCTCGTGACTTCCCCCCCCGCATCGCCGGAGGGGCTCTTCCTCGAGCTTGTGGAGTATTCTTCAAGCTCCTCAGCCGCCGCATCGCCGACCACCGGGAGCGACACCAAAGAATGAAGATTTTCCTCGACACCGCAGACCTGACCGAGATCCGCCGAGCCGCGGACGCGAACCTGATCGACGGGATCACCACGAACCCGTCCCTCGTGGCCAAGATCGCGGGCGATCGCGACCCGAAGGAGATCTATCTCGAGATCTGCAAGGCGGTGGACGGCCCCGTCAGCCTCGAGGTGGTCGGGGTCGACCGCGACACCATGCTGGCCGAGGGCCGCAAGCTCGCTGCCATCCACGAGAACGTGGTCGTCAAGGTGCCGCTCACCGAAGACGGTCTCAAGGCGTGCCGCGACCTCGTCAACGAGGGACACAAGGTCAACGTGACCCTCTGCTTCTCCGTCTCCCAGGCCCTGCTCGCGGCCAAGGCCGGAGCGACCTACATCTCCCCCTTCGTGGGCCGGATCGACGACATCTCGGGTGAAGGCATGCAGCTCATCCACCAGATCCGCCAGATGTACGACAACTACGGGTTCGACACCGAGATCCTCGCCGCGTCGCTTCGCCATCCTACGCACGTCGTCGAGTGCATGCTCATCGGGGCCGACTGCTGCACACTGCCGCCGTCCGTGCTTTGGCAGCTGGGCAAGCATCCGCTGACGGACCGTGGCCTGGAAGCGTTCCTGGCCGACTGGGACAAGCTGGACGCGAAGATCTAGACGGCTTTCGCGGGGAAGGCATATGACAGAACACAGACTGGGGTGGAGGTTCATCGCGCTCACGCTCGCGTGGGTGGGCTGCACCCCCGCGAACGGTGCGCCCGAGGCGGACCGAGCCGAGGCCGAACCCGCGGAGCTTTTCGTCGCGCGCGCGGCGACGCGCGCGGCGAACGGGTCGGCCCAGGACCGCGCCGCCACGGTATCCGACACCCTCGACCGCAGCCGGTCCACGGCGATCGTGCGGGCGGCCAGCCGGGTCGCACCCGCGGTCGTGAGCATCAATGTGCTACGCACGCAGCAGGTTCGGCCGCGCACCGCCTGGGAGAGCTTTTTTCTCCCTCCGGGCGCGCAGCGGCGCAGCGCCGGCTTCGGGTCGGGGGTCATCGTTCGTGAGGACGGCATCGTGCTGACCAACGACCACGTGATCCGGGACGCCTCGCAGATCCGCGTCACGCTGCCGGACGGGAGAGATCTCGACGCCGAGCTGGTCGGCACCGATGCTGTGGCGGACATCGCGGTGCTCCGAATACGAGGTGAGAACCTGCCCGTCGCGCCGGTGGGCACGGTCGAAGGGCTCATGATCGGAGAGTGGGCCGTCGCGATCGGGAATCCACTCGGCACCTACGCGGCCGACGCGGAACCCACAGTCACGGCCGGCGTCGTCTCGGCGGTCGGGCGGAACATCATCCCCTCTTCTGATGGGCGGGGCTTCTACTTCGGGATGATCCAGACGGACGCCTCGATCAATCCCGGCAACTCGGGAGGTCCGCTGGTGAACGCCCTCGGCGAGATCATCGGCATCAACGCGTCGATCATCTCACGCAGCGGAGGGAGCGAGGGGTTGGGCTTCGCCATCCCCATCGACCGCGCGCTCAGGATCGCGGACGATCTGGTCCGCTTCGGCGAAGTGCGACGCGCTTGGGTCGGCATCGACGTCGAGCCGGTGGACGCCGACGCCTGGGGGCGCACCCGGGGCGTGCGAATCAGCCGCGTAGCGCCGGACTCACCCGCGGACGAGGCCGCGCTCGAAGTCGGGGACCGCCTCCTCGACGCCAACGGCCGCGCCCTCACGGGTCCCCTGGACTTCGAGGGCACGGTCATGGACCTCCGCGCCGGTGACCGGCTCGTGCTCGAGATCGAGGGGCAGACCCGACCGGTGACGCTCGAAGCGGTACCTTTCCCTTCGGTGACGGCACAGCGTGTGCGTGTCCTCAGCGATATTGAGCTCGTCACGGTGACCCCCCAGATCCAGGTCGAACGGGGGCTGACCAGCACAGACGGTGCACTGATCACGGACATCTCGGGCGAACTCCAATCCCAACTCGGACTCCGGGCCGGTGACGTCATCGTGCAGATCAACCGCAACCGCGTCCGGAGCGCGGAGGACGCCGCCACGGTGTTCGAGTCCCTGCGCGGCACGGGCCGCATCGTCATGTACTTCGAGCGGAACGGAGACTACAACATGCGCAACTTCTATTGGAGCCGATGAGTGAGTCCTAGCGCCCCCGACCGGTACGTTCATCCCCTCTCCGAGCGGTACGCGTCGCGCGAGATGCAAGACGTCTTCTCGCCGGCACGCCGGTTCGGAACGTGGCGACGCCTCTGGCTCGCCCTCGCGGAGTCCGAGGCCGAGTTGGGCCTGGATATCTCGCCGGAGGCGCTGGAGCAGATGAGGGAGAAGCTCGACACCCTCGACCTCGATGCGGCGGCGGAGTACGAGCGCCGCTTCCGGCACGACGTCATGGCGCACGTGCATCTCTTCGGCGACGATGCTCCCGCGGCCCGGGGGATCATCCACCTGGGCGCCACGAGCGCGTTCATCGGCGACAACACGGACCTCATCCTCGCCCGTGCCGCGCTCGAGCTGATCCGGACCCGACTCGTGCGTTGCGTGGCGGCGCTCTCCGGGTTCGCGCGAACCCATGCGCGCCTCCCCACCCTGGGCTACACCCATTTCCAGCCCGCGCAGCCCACGACTGTCGGGAAGCGGGCGACGCTCTGGATCCAGGATCTCCTCCTCGATATCGAGGAACTCGACCACCGTATCGGCGTGTTGCGGTTCCGGGGGGTTCGGGGGACGACGGGCACCCAGGCGTCGTTCCTGGAGCTCTTCAGCGGCGACCACGACAAGGTGGACCGCCTCGACGATGCGGTCGGGCGCAGGATGGGCTTCGAGGAGAGCTATCCCGTGAGCGGCCAGACCTACCCGCGCAAAGTCGACTACGCGGTCCAGGCATCGCTCGCGGGCGTGGCAGCCTCGGCCTCCAAAATCGCACACGACCTCCGGCTGCTGGCGCACCTGAGGGAGGTCGAGGAGCCGTTCGAATCCGAGCAGATCGGCTCGTCGGCCATGCCCTACAAGCGCAACCCGATGCGCGCCGAACGCATCTGCGCGCTGACGCGGCACGTCATCGTCCTCGCCCAGGACCCGGCCTTCACAGCGGCGACCCAGTGGCTCGAGCGCACGCTCGACGATTCCGCGAACCGGCGGGTCTCCATGCCCGACGCGTTCCTCGCGCTCGACGGCGCGCTCGTCCTGCTGGAGAACGTGTCCCAGGGCCTGATCGTGAACCCGGAGGTCGTCCGGCGGAACCTCGCCGAGCACCTTCCGTTCATGGCGACCGAGACCATCCTCATGCACGCCGTGCGCCATGGCGGCGACCGGCAGGCACTGCACGAGCGCATCCGCAAACATTCGATGGCGGCTGCCGGCCGCATGAAGGACGAAGGTGCGGACGCCGACCTGCTCGAGCGGATCGCGGAAGATGAAGCCTTCGGGCTGACGGCCGGTGAGCTGGCCGAGCTCGTCGATCCGATGCGCTTCGTCGGCCGTGCTCCGGAACAGGTCGCGCGCTTCCTCGAGCGGGACGTGGCTCCGGTCCTCGAGCGCCTCGGCGCCCAAGCCCAACAGGTCGCACCCCCGGAGATCCATGTCTGAGCAAGAGCGCGCATCCATCGAAGAGGCGGTGGCCGAGTCCCGTCTCGACCTGCCGCTGATCCACCGCGGCAAGGTGCGAGACGTCTACGAAATCGACGAAGAGACGCTGCTCATGGTCGCGAGCGACCGCGTGAGCGCCTTCGATGTCGTGATGCGACAACCGATCCCGAAGAAGGGCGAGGTCCTGACGTTGATCACCGCGTGGTGGCTCGAGCAGCTCGAGCAGCTCGTGCCCCATCACCTGATCGCCGTGGATCCGGACCGCATCGTGGCGCGTTACCCCTACCTCGAATCGAGCCGGAAGCGTTGGGAGCGCCGGGCGATGCTGGTGCGCCGCACCGATCCCGTGCTCGTCGAGTGCGTGGTCCGCGGATACATTTCGGGGTCGGCTTGGAAGGAATACCGGGAGCACGGAACCCTCGCGGGCGAAGGCTTACGCGCTGGCCTGAAGGAAAGCGAGCGCCTCGACCCGCCGATCTTCTCTCCGGCGACCAAGGCGCAGGAGGGTCACGACGAGAATATCGGGTTCGCGACCATGTGCGATCTCATCGGGAGCGCGCCGGCGACACACCTGCGCGACCTGTCGATGCGGATCTACGCCTACGGCCGGGACGTCGCCGCCAGACAAGGCATCCTGCTCGCGGACACCAAGTTCGAGTTCGGGCAGGACCCCTGGGGCCGCGTGCTCCTGATCGACGAGGTGTTGACCCCGGACTCCTCCCGGTTCTGGCCCAAGGAGCACTACGAGGTCGGCCGTGGCCAGCCGTCGCTCGACAAGCAGCCGATCCGCGATTGGCTCGACAGCCAGGACGACTGGGACAAGACGCCACCGCCGCCCGACCTCCCGGACGAGGTCGTGGTCGCCGCCTCGAGACGATACCTCGACGTCTTCGAGCGCCTGGTCGGCGTGCCCCTGTCGGAGTACGAGATGCCCGTCTTTGGAGACGACCGATGAGACGCGCGGAGGTCGACCGCACATGATTCCTCGCGCGCCGAGACGGGAGACGCTGCAGCGGGGCGTCATCATCCTTCCTTCCGCGTTCACGCTCGGCAACCTGTTCTTCGGGATGTACGCGATGGTCGCGGCCTCCCGCGGCGACTTCATCTGGGCGGGCTGGTTCATCGTGTTCGCCGCCACGCTCGACATGTTGGACGGGAGCGTGGCCCGCTTCACCCGGACCGGGTCGAAGTTCGGAGCCGAGCTCGATTCGCTGGTCGACGCGATCTCGTTCGGTGTGGCGCCGGCCTTCATCATGTACCGCCTCTTCTTCGCGGACACGCAGTGGAGCTGGATCCTCACCTTCGTCTACGTGACTGCGGTGGTCATCCGACTCGCCCGCTTCAACGTGGAGCAAGGCGGGGAAGCCAAGCGCATCTTCCATGGCCTTCCCTCTCCGGCGGCGGGCGTGACCGTGGCCACGTTCTACCCCTTCAGCCAGACCCCTTGGTTCCAGACGTATCTGGCCCATCTTCCGTGGCAGCAGATCATGGGCGTGGGGATGGTGCTGATCGGCGTACTCATGGTGAGCCACGTTCCGTACAGCAAGTTCCCGAAGATCGGGCTGAAATCGGTGCGCGGCATCGCCATGACCGTGTTGGTGCTGGGGGCGCTGTTCGCCGCCCTCGCGGTGCCCCGATACTACTTCTTCGCCGCAGGATTGCTGTACATCACGTGGGCGCTGGTTCGCTCCGTGCTCATCGGGCTCCTCGATCGCCTTCCCGGCGGAGACCCGCTCCTCGACACCGACGACGAGGAGGAAGAAGAGGGTAGCAGCCGGGGACGCGAACTCGACTACGCGGACCTCGGTCCGGGCAGCCGAAGCAGGACCCTTGAAGACGAAGATTCCGACCCCGATCCGGAGAATCGATTTTGAGCCGTTTTCGACTGGAAGTACTGGTTACACCGAGGCCCGGCCTGTTGGATCCGCAGGGCAAGGCGGTCCACCACGCCCTCAACTCGTTGGGATGGCAGGAGGTCGTCGAGGCCCGGGTGGGTAAGGCGATCCACCTCGACGTCGAAGCCGGCTCGGAAGCCGAGGCGACCGACAAGGTCGAGGCCATGTGCCGAAAGCTGCTGGCCAACCCGGTCACCGAAGACTATCAGGTGTCGGTGATCGGAGCCCTGGAGGGAGCCGGGTCATGAAAGTCGCGGTCGTGACATTCCCTGGCTCCAACTGCGACTACGACCTCTACAAGGCGGTCCAGCAGGTCGACGGGGCACCGTCCTTCGTGTGGCACCGGGACCGTGGGCTCGACGGATACGACGCCGTCTTGCTTCCGGGCGGGTTCTCCTACGGCGACTACCTCCGCCCCGGAGCGATCGCGCATCTGAGCCCGATCATGGAGGACGTCATCGCATTCGCCGGGTCGGGCGGCCCGGTCCTCGGCGTCTGCAACGGCTTCCAGGTTCTGTGTGAAGCCGGCCTCCTGCCGGGCGCGCTGGTCCGGAACCGGGACATCCGCTTCAGGAGCCACGATGTCTTCCTGCGCGTGGAGCGCACGGATACGCCGTTCACCACCCACTACGAGCGTGGCGAGGTGCTCCGCGTCCCCATCGCACACGGGGACGGCAACTACGAAGCCGACGCGGCCACGCTCCGTCGGCTCGAAGACGAAGGGCACGTCGTCTTCCGCTACACCGACGCGGCTGGCGAGCCGACCGCCGCGTCGAATCCGAACGGGTCACACAACAACATTGCCGGCATCGTGAACGAGGAGGGCAACGTGCTCGGCATGATGCCCCACCCCGAGCGCGCCATGGAGCACGTCCTGGGGTCGACCGACGGGGTCGGCGTCTTCACGTCCATGGTCGCCACCCTTTCGGGGGCCACCGGTTGACCGGCACGGCCATGAACATCTCGACGAGTCACTTCAGAGCAGGGGTAACGATACGGTGAGCACAGCCGACGGCGCGGCCACGGCGACACACGTTCCACCACGTGAGGGCGACCCGGAGATCACTCCGGAGTTGGTGGCGGAGCATGGACTATCGGTGGAGGAGTACGAGCGGGTGCGCGGCGTCATGGGACGCGCGCCGACATTTACGGAGCTCGGTGTCTTCAGCGCGATGTGGTCCGAGCACTGTGGGTACAAGAACTCTAAGCGCCTCCTGCGACTCCTGCCGACCAAGGCTCCCTGGGTCATCCAGGGCCCCGGAGAGAACGCCGGCGTAATCGACGTCGGTGACGGATACGCGCTCGTCTTCAAGATCGAGTCCCACAATCACCCATCCGCGGTCGAGCCCTACCAGGGCGCGGCCACGGGCGTCGGGGGCATCCTGCGCGACATCTTCACCATGGGCGCCAGGCCCGTGGCCGTGCTCGACTCCCTGCGCTTCGGCGACCTCGATTCGCCTCGTGTCCGCTACCTGTTCGAAGGGGTCGTGCGGGGCGTCGGCGACTACGGCAACTGCGTGGGCATCCCGAACATCGGTGGCGAAGTGATGTTCGACCGCGGGTACGAGGGGAACCCGATCGTCAATGCGATGTGCCTCGGTCTGATGAAGAAGGAAGAGTTGATCACCGCGTCGGCCACGGGCGTCGGGAATACGCTCATGGCGGTCGGCGCCCGTACCGGGCGGGACGGCATCCATGGGGCGACCTTCGCCAGCGAGGAGCTCAGCGCGGATTCGGACGAGGCGAGCCGCCCCCGCGTGCAGGTCGGTGACCCGTT
The DNA here is from genome assembly GCA_040904885.1 of Gemmatimonadota bacterium. Taxonomy (GTDB): domain Bacteria; phylum Gemmatimonadota; class Gemmatimonadetes; order Longimicrobiales; family Gaopeijiaceae; genus JAWLHJ01. The sequence continues at coordinate 14,385 of JBBDSN010000214.1, forward strand.
CACGGAGAAGCTGTTGCTCGAGGCCAGCCTCGAGCTGATCGCGAGTGGCGCCATCATCGGCATTCAGGACATGGGCGCGGCCGGAATCACGTCCTCCGCGTCGGAGATGGCCGGACGGGGCGGAAGCGGCGTCGAAATCGACATGGCCCTCGTGCCGGTGCGGGAAGAAGGCATGACCCCCTACGAGATCCTTCTCTCGGAGTCCCAGGAGCGGATGCTCGTGGTCGCCGAGAAGGGCCGTGAAGACGAAGTGCACCGGATTCTCGAGAAGTGGGAGCTCGAGGCCGCCGTCATCGGGAGCGTGACGGACGATGGGAAGTTCAGGGTCCTCGAGGACGGCCGGGTCGTCGCCGACATTCCCGCCCTTCCGCTCACCGAAGGCTGCCCAACCTACGAGCGTGAAGGTGTGGAAGAAGACGAAGTCCAGCGGTTACGAGCGATGGATCTCACGGAGCATCTCATTCCGGAAGGTGACCTGACGCCAACCTTCCTGATGCTCCTCGGCTCGCCCAACGTGGCGTCGAAGCGTTGGATCTACGAGCAGTACGACACCACCGTGCGCACGAGCACGGCCATCCGTCCCGGAGGAGACGCGGGCGTGGTGCGGATCCGTGGCACGAACCGCGCGGTGGCGGCGACCACGGACTGCAACGGACGGTTCGTCTACCTCAGCCCGCGCAACGGGGCGATGATCGCCGTCGCCGAGGCCGCGCGTAACCTGGTGTGCGTAGGGGCCCTTCCGACTGCGATCACCAACAACCTGAACTTCGGCAATCCGCTCAAGCCTCACATCTACTTCCAGCTGCGCGAGGCAGTGCTCGGGATGGCCGAGGCCTGCGAGATGTTCGAGACCCCGGTGACGGGGGGCAACGTATCGCTGTTCAACGAGACGGACGGGCGCGCGATCTACCCGACCCCCGTGATCGGGATGGTGGGCGTCATCGAAGACGTCGACAAGATCGTGCAGCAGGCGTTCCGGGAGCCCGGAGACGACATCGTGCTCCTCGGAGAGAATCTCGGCGAAATGGGTGGGTCGGAGTATCTCTACGTCACGGCCGATCTGGTGGCGGGAGAGCCACCCACCGTGGACCTCCAGCGGGAACGGGCGTTGCAGCAGTCCGTGCTCGGGATGATCCATGAAGGAGTGCTCCGTTCGGCGCACGACTGTTCCGAGGGCGGCCTCGCGTGCGCCCTGGCCGAAGCGGCGCTCGGAAACGGAGAGCGACCGCTCGGCGTGAGAGTCGAGGTCGATGACGCGTTGAGGCCGGTTCAGGTGCTGTTCTCCGAATCGCAGGGGCGCATCGTCGTGTCCTGCGACGCGGCGTCCACCGACGCGGTGCTCCGCATCGCCGGTGAGCACGGCGTCCCGGCTGGACGCATCGGACAGGTCACGTCTAGCGAAGAGGGGTTCAGCATCGCGGTTCGAGCGGGCTCGGTCACCTCGGACGTCACTGCCGTGGCCGACGCATACTTCAACGCCCTCCCGGGTATCATGAACGCTCCTCCCGCCTCCGGATCCTGAAGTGCTGTTGCCCTCGATACACCAACCGCTCGAAGACATCCGATCCGACGATCTCGACGACCGGCCGCGTGAAGAATGCGGCGTCGTCGGCATCACCGGCGTGGACAACGCCGCCGAGAAGGCGTTTCTCGCGCTGTATGCCCTCCAGCACCGGGGCCAGGAAGCGGCCGGGATCGTGGCCGTCGACGAGGCCGGGCGGACGCGGACGCACAAAGGGGTCGGACTGGTGTCCGACGTCTTCGGCGCGACCGAGTTGACGCGACTCGAGGGCCGGACCGCGGTGGGGCACGTCCGATACTCCACCGCCGGCGGAGGCGAGCTCGCCAACGTCCAGCCCATCACTGCGCGTTACGCGCGCGGGGACCTCGCGCTCGCGCACAACGGGAACCTGACCAACCAGCTCGACCTCCGCGGGCGGCTGGTCGACGACGGGGCCATCTTCCGGTCTTCTTCGGACTCCGAGACCGTGGTGCACCTCATCGCGAAGTCCCGCCGGGACACCATCGATGGGCATGTGGACGACGCACTTTCGCAGCTCGAGGGCGCCTTCTCCATCGTCATCTCGATCGGGAACGCCGTCTACGCCGCCTGCGACCCGCGTGGCTTTCGTCCGCTGGTCCTCGGCAAGCTCGAGAACGGGCACATCGCGACCAGCGAGACGTGCGCCCTCGACATCCTGGGCGCGGAGTATGTCCGCGACATCCGGCCCGGTGAGGTCCTCCGGATGGAGGGCAACCGGGTGGAAGAGCTCCGCTCACTCCCACGGGCGACCGCGCCGGCGCCGTGCATCTTCGAGCTCGTCTACTTCGCTCGTCCCGACTCGCGAATCTGGAGCGTCAGCGTGGACCGTGCTCGGCGAGCCTTCGGCCGAAGGCTCGCCCGCGAGCACGCGGTAGAGGCGGACGCCGTCGTCTCGGTACCGGACAGCGCGAACTCCGCGGCGCTCGGGTACGCGGAAGAGAGCGGCATCCCGTTCGAGCTCGGCTTGCTCCGGAACCACTACGTCGGCCGGACGTTCATCAAGCCGTCCCAGAAAGACCGCGACTTCGGCGCACGCATGAAGTACAATCCGGTACGGGAGGTGCTCGAGGGCAAGCGCGTGGTGGTGGTCGACGACTCGCTCGTGCGCGGCACCACGAGTCGAAGCCTGGTCCGCATGATGCGCCAGGCCGGAGCGGCCGAGGTGCACTTCCGCATCGGTAGCCCGCCGGTGCGGTGGCCATGCTTCTACGGCATCGACATGCCGACCCGTACCGAGCTTCTCGCTTCGAACATGGACGTCGCGTCCATCGAGAAAGAGTTGGGCGTGGACTCCCTCGGTTACCTGTCGTTGGAAGGCATGACCGAGTGCGTCCAGGAGAAGGGTCCGTTCTGCACGGCCTGTTTTTCCGGCGATTACCCCGCCCCACTCGTCGACGTCGAGAAGGGATTGGCCTCCGCCGAAGGTCCTGCTGCGTGCTAGGGAAGGACCCGCATCCAGGCGCTGGCCGGCACCGGCTCCACGCGCTCCCCAAGCCCGAACTCCATGTCCATCTCGATGGTTCACTCCGCCCGGGTACGATGCTCGAGCTGGCGCGCGAACGGGGCATCGCCATGCCCGCGGACGACGTAGAAGGACTGCAGGCGCACCTCGTCGCGTCGGACGCCGGCAGCCTGGAGGAATACCTCGCGGCGTTCGACGTCACGGTGTCGGTCATGCAGGACACCGACGCAATCGAGCGTATCGCCTTCGAGCTGGGTGAAGACCACGCGCGCGAGCACGTGTTCTACGCCGAGGTGCGCTTCTGCCCACTCCTGAACACCCGGGGCGGCCTGTCCCCCAACCAGGTGCTGGACGCGGCGCTCCGGGGCCTCGGAAGGGCCGACACGGCCCACGGAACCCGCAGCGCGGTGATCGTGTGCGCGCTCCGGCACCTGACGCCTTCGACGTCGGTCGACCTGGCCGAGTTGGCGGTTCAATACCGGGACCATGGTGTCTGCGGCTTCGACCTTGCCGGCGCCGAGGCAGGCAACCCGGTTCGCGCGCACGCCGACGCGTTCGCCGTCGCCCATACGCACGGCCTTCCGGTGACCATCCATGCCGGGGAGGCCTACGGTCCCGAATCGATCCAACAGGCCCTCGACCTGGGGCACGCGGTGCGCATCGGACACGGCACCCACCTCGCGGACGACCCGGAGCTACTCCGCCGCGTGCGCGATGCCGGCGTCACCCTCGAGGTATGTCTGACGTCGAACGTGCAGACTGGGGCTGTGCCCTCCTATGAGATCCACCCGCTCCGCCAATACCACGACGCCGGCGTCAGCGTGACGCTCGCCACCGACAACCGTCTCGTCTCGGGGGTCACGCTCACCGACGAGTACGTTCACGCCCGGGATGCACTCGGTTTCTCGTGGGACGAGCTGGTCGGCATCGCACGCAACGGATTCCAACGTGCGTTCGCGTCGCCGGAGGGCCGGGCCGCCCTCGTGGGCACGTTCGAGGAACGACTGGCCACGCTGGATTGAGGTGTCTCCCGGCCCGCCCGGCGAGCGATCAGCTCGCGGCGTCCCGATCTTCCGCCAGGAAACGCTCCGCCATGTCTACGAACTCGCTCGACCCCACGTAGAGCGGTGAACGCTGGTGCAACGAGTTGGGCTCGATGTCGAGGATGTCCCTGGTGCCGTCCGTGGCACGCCCCCCGGCCTGCACCGCGATCATGGCCATGGGTGCCGACTCGTAGAGCAGCCGGAGCTTGCCCTCGGGGTTCTCGCGCTCACCGGGGTACATGAAGATCCCGCCCTGCAACAGCGTACGGTGCAGATCCGAGACGAGTGAGCCGATATAGCGCGAGCCGAAGCCGCCGTCCGTCTTCATGTGACTGACCAACCGCTGCTGTCCACGCGTCCACCGGTGGTAGTACGCCTCGTTCACCGAATACACCTTCTTCGGAGGCTCCGGAAACCGCATCTGCGGGTGGCTCAGCACGAACTCGCCGATGGACGGGTCGAGCGTGAAGCCGTGCACTCCGGCACCGCTCGTGTACACCATCATGGTCGACGAGCCGTACAGCACGTAACCCGCAGCCACCTGCCGTGAGCCGGCTTGGAGACAGTCGTCCAGCGTCCCCCGGTCTCCGGTCGTGATCTTCCGATGGATGCTGAAGATGGTCCCGATCGAGACGTTCACGTCGATGTTCGAGGAACCGTCGAGCGGGTCGAAGATCACCACGTAATCCCCGGCGGGAAACTTATCGGGGATCGGGATGAAGGTCTCGTTCTCCTCCGAAGCCATGCACGCGACGAGGCCCGTGTGGTCCAGGGCGCGATACATGACATCGTTGGCGAAGACGTCGAGCTTCTGCACCGTCTCCCCATGCACGTTCTCGCCCCCGGCCCCCCCCAGGATGTCGACGATCCCGGCCTTATTGACCTCGCGGGAGATCATTTTGGCGGCGAGCGCGATGTCGTGGAGAAGGTTGGTGAATTTCCCGGTCGCGCTCGGATGCTTCCGCTCCTGCTCGATGAGGAAGCGGGAGATGGTGAAGACGTGACTGCTGGGTATCGACTGCATAGGGCGCTCGGTCTCGGGAACGGATGGCGGCAGACGACGATAGAGTCCCCCGAGAGGGGGGTCAACGGGCGCTCCTCCGGTCATCTCCCGCCGTGTCGCACGCTGAAGCGTCCATCCGCGCGACCGAGCACCGTCACCGTGCCGTCCCGATCGGTCCGGCGTACTCGGATGCCTCTGGCTCCGAGGTCGGCCAGCACCGTGGGCGTCGGATGTCCGTACCGGTTGCCGCGGCCTGCGGAGATGAGGGCGAGCTCCGGCCGTATCTGGTCGAGAAGAGACGGATCGGTCGACGTATCGCTCCCGTGATGCCCCACCTTCAGGACCTCGATCCCGGGTTCGAGCATCGGCACGAGGGCGCGCTCCTGGGCCTTGTAGGCGTCGCCTGTAAGCAGCGCGTCGAAGTCTCCGTAGCGGAGTCGGAGCACGACGGAAGCTTCGTTCGTCTCGGCACCGGCCGCGAGAATTGAATCGCTCGGGGCGAGCACCTCGATCGTGAGCTCTCCGAGGTCGATGCGCACCCCGGGGCGCGCCGCGAGCCAGGGGACACCCCGTGCTCGGGCGATCGCGAGCACGTCCACGAAATCCTCCTTACCGGCAGGCAGCGCCGGATCGTAGACGGCCCCCACCCGGACCAAGCCGAGCAACGGGCCAGCTCCCCCGATGTGATCCAGATCGGCGTGGGTGAGGACGAGCGCCTCGAGCCTGCGGACGCCCCGAGCCCGCAGGGCCCGCAGCACCGGATGCCCCCGAGGATCACCGGTCCGGACCGGCGGGCCGGCGTCGATCAGGATCCACCGCCCATCCGGACCCCGAATTGCGGTCGCGTCGCCCTGCCCGACATCGATCATCACGACCTCGACCGTACCCCGGCCCTGCACCGACAGAAGCACCGGCCACGCGAGCAGGAAGACGCAGACGTAGATGAGCGTGAGCACCCGACGGGACAGACCCCCGATCCAAGGCCGGCTCGCCAGGAAGCTGGCCAAGCCGATCCCCGCCAGCATCGCCACCACCGACGTGGGGGACGTCCAGACGGCGACCCAGGGCAGGTCGCCGAGCCAGAGGGCGCCCCGCTCGAGGGCGTGAAGCAACAATGCCACCCCTCCGGCCAAGAAGCTCGCGGCTCCATGCGAGACGAAGTCGAGCGCCACGGTCATGATGGCGCCCGGAAGCGCGATCGCGACCATCGGGCTGGCGACAAGGGTCGCGGGCACGCCGACCAGGGACACCTGCTCGAAGTGCCACGCGACCACCGGCGTGGTCGCCAACGTCGCCGCGACGCCCGATGCGACCCCGCCGATCAACGAGTCCGGGATCCGACCCCGTCCGATTCTGCGCAGCGTGCTTCGCAGCGGAGCGGCCCAGGCGACGAGCCCCCCCGCCCCGGCGAACGAGAGCTGGAATCCAGGAGATGCGAGCCGGGTGGGATCGAGCACGAGCAGGACCAACCAAGCCGATGCGAGCGCACCCCAGCGTGCCGGCGGACGTCCCCGGGCCGTCGACGCCGACAGGAACGCGAGAATGAGCGCGGCCCGGCAGGCGGCGTCGGGAAACCCGATGAGCGCCACGTAACACCACGCGCCCAGCGCTGCGCCGAGCCTGGCGCTCTGCGGGCGCGCTCCCGCTAGACGAAGTGCGGCGAGGAAGAGGCCCGCGATCACCCCGACGTGGAAGCCGGAGATCGCGAGCAGATGCGCGAGGCCCGTGCGGGCGAACGTGTCCCGGAGCTGCGGGTCGAACCCTTCTCGCCGGGCGAGCGTGAGTGCGGCGACCATGGGCGCCCGCGCTCCATAGAGCCCTTCGATACGGTCCACCAGCGAATCGCGCCAGCGCACGACCCTCCAGCGGGGCGATGTGTCACCCGTGTCCGGACCAGCCCTCCACGACGACGCCAGAAACCAGAATCCGCGGCTCCCCTGTCGCCACACGCCCCCGATGTCGACCGAGCGGCCAGCCGGCACGTCGGTCGCGTCGAGCACCACGGTCACGACGCCGCACCCGGACGACACCACGAACGGCGCGGAGCCCGCGCGCGGGGTGGCCAGGAAGCGTCCGCGCAGCTCCACCCGGTCTCCGGCCGACGGCGACCCGCAGGTCGAGCCGGCGGGACCGGCCGAGGCCATCAGGAGCCCCGCACCCGCGGCCAGGGAGAGCCACGCCCGGTTCGAACTGCGACCCGACCATGCCGGAATGGGCAGGAAGAGGAAGAGGGCGGCCACGAGCGGCAGCAGCCCCCAGGGCACGCCGGTTTCGGCCCAGGCGACCCCGACGGCGAACGCCAGGGCCAACCTCACTACGGGTGGCGCGTGACCCAAAGGGACTCAGCGCCTCCCGCACTCCGTCGTTGTCAGTCTCCCTCCCCTGCCTCCTCGAAGAGATCTTGCTGATCCCTATCCACGAACCGCTCCCGCTCCTCCAGGTCCTCCTCCACGAGGCGAGCCCGGAGGATCCTGCGGACCTTGAGGTCCGAGCGAATTCCGGCGACGAGCATCACCAGCATGCCCACGATCAGGCTTCCGAACGCGACGACGGTCAACGGGATCCCGTAGAACGTCGCGATCCCCAGCCTCAGGGTGACCCTCTGCCCCGAGTTGAGCGACGCGAACCCCATGGAAAGGAACAGGATCACCACGACCCCAAGCGCGCTCAGAAGCCGGCTCACGGCGTGGCCGTCAACACACTTCGGCTCACTTCGCGGCCGATGAACGTGGCTCCGGTGGTCTGCTCGAGCTCTGCCCGGGCATAGGTCCCGACCCGGCTCAGCTCACCATCGAACACGACCACCTTGTTCCGGCGGGTGCGCCCGAGCACCTGTCCGGCATCCCGTCCGGCTTTCTCGATGAGCACTTCCTCGACCCGCCCCACCTCCGACCGGTTGATCTCGGCTTGGATGCCCCGGCTCACTTCGATCAGCTCGGCCAGCCGCGCCTGGCCTTCCTCTGGATCGATGAAGTCCTCGGAGGGGAGGCGCGTGGCCGGCGTGCCGTCCCGCATGGAGTACCGGTAGGTGAACGCTTCGTCGAATCGGACCTCACGCATCAAGGCCAACGTCTCGCGGAACTCGTCGTCGGTTTCCCCGGGGAACGCCACGATGATGTCCGTGGAGAGCGAGATGTCCGGAATCGACTCCCGCACCAAATCGATCTTCTCCATCAGCGACTCCACCGTGTAGCGACGGAGCATGCGTTTCAGGGTGCGGTTGCTGCCCGACTGCGCCGGAAGATGCAACTGCTCGCACACCGCGGGCTCCACGGCCATGACCTCGACGAGCTCCGGGGTGACGTCGTTCGGATGCGGAGACGTGAAGCGCACCCGGCGGATGCCGTCCACCCGGCCCACCGCCCGCAGCAGCTCGGGAAAGCTCCAATCCTCCCAGACGTAGGAGTTCACGGTCTGTCCGAGCAGGGTGACCTCCGACACGCCCCGCCCCGCGAGGCCACGAACCTCGTCCAGGATGCCGAGCGCGTCGCGGTTCTTCTCGGGTCCCCGCACGTACGGAACGATGCAGTACGTGCAGCGGTGATCGCAGCCGCGCTGGATCGGGAGCCATGCGCTGGGGCCGTCCGCCCGGCGCTGCTCGAGCCCGTCGTAGTTCTCGCCGAGGTTCAGGTCCAGGACCGCGAGTTGGCGCCCCCTCTTGCCGGAGGAACCCGTCCCCGTCGGCTCGTCGACACCCGGAGCCGCCCTGGCCACCCGGTCACGATCCGACCGATCCTCGCCCACTCCCTCCGATCCCGGGAGATCGGGGCGAAGTTTCCGGAGCGAGTCGGGGAGATTCCGGTACCCGTCCGGTCCCATCACGAGATCCACGTACGGCGCGTCTTCGAGGAGCTGGTCCCCCATCCGCTGTGCCATACAACCGGTCACACCGATCACCAGATCGGGGCGCTCGCGTTTGAGTCCGTTCAGCTGGGAGACGCGGCCGAGCACCCGCCGCTCGGCGTGCTCCCGGATGGCGCAGGTGTTCACGAGCACGACGTCCGCGTCTTCCGGCGTATCGACGATCCGATAGCCGCCGTCCGCGAGGACGCCCTGCATCAGCTCGCCATCGCTGATGTTCATCTGGCACCCGTACGTCTCGACGTACGCGCGCTTCTGTTTCGGTGTGCTGCTCATGTCTCAATTCGCGCTGGAGTTCCGGGCGACGCAATATACAGATGGTCCGCGTCTCCCCGCAGGGTGCCCCGAAAGAGTCCGGCCGGGACCGGTCCTTCGGTACCGGGAACGTCCACCCTCAAGTAGTCGCCCGTGAGCCCGTTGTCGCCCTGGCCCTCCGGCGCGACGACCGCCTCCGAGCCCGAGCGTCGGCCCCGGTACGCATGGCCCTTCTCGATGGCCAGATCGCGGAGCTCGCGCGCGCGCTCGCCGGCCACCCGCTGCGGCACCGGCATCTCGCGTGACAACGCGTCGGCGACCGTCCCGGAGCGCGGAGAAAACGGGAACACATGGAGATAGGTGAAGGGAAGCTCTTCGATCAGCCGAACGGTGTTCGCATGGTCCGCGTCCGTCTCTCCGGGGAAGCCCGTGATGACGTCCGCACCGAGCCCGAGGGGGTGCATCCGCGAGGCGATCTCGAGCGCCCGCGAGCGGTACTGCTCCCGGGTGTGCCAACGCCGCATGCGTTTGAGGACGGGGTCCGCCCCACTCTGAAGGGGCATGTGCAGGTGCGGCGCCAGTTGCCCCCCGGAGCCCTCCAGCAACCCGAGCAGCACCTCGTCCACCTCGGTGGCCTCGACGCTGCCGAGCCGGAAGCGGACGTCGGGAAGGCGGTCGAGCAAAAGCGCGACCAGACGCCCGAGTGTCCAGCGTGGCTCGAGGTCCAGCCCGTAGTGACCGATGTGGATACCGGTCACGACGAGTTCCGCGTGCGTCTCGGCCAGGACGCGGGCCTCGGCGACGACTTCTTCCGGATCCCGGGACCGGGATACGCCTCTCGCCAGGCGGGTCGCACAGAAGGAGCACTTCCTGTCGCACCCGTCCTGCACCTTGAGCCACCCGCGGGTCGCGCCTCGGCGCTCACGCAGCAACGACGCGCCGATCGGCTCCGAGTCGATCCGGTCGAGGCTCCGTGCAAGGCCGAGCTGGACGAGCCCGCCCCCCGTCGTTCCTTCTGCGACGCTGACCGGATCGTGGCCGGGCACCACGGCGGCGACACCCTCCATGGCTTCGTAGCGATCCGCAAGGAGGGCCGCGGAGCACCCGGCCACCACGACACGGGCCGCAGGATTCTCCCGACGCACGCGACGGATATATCGACGTGCCTCGGCGTCCGCCTGGTTGGTGACGGTGCAGGTGTTCACGACCACCACGTCCGCGTCCGAGCGGGCGTCGGTCGTGCCCCCACCTCGGGCCTCGATCTCCTGCCGCATGCGCTCGGTGTCGTACTGATTGGCTTTGCAACCGAACGTCTGGTAGTGGACGCGCATGAAAACCCCCGAGCGGTAGGGTCGAGCGGCTTGTCTAGAAGCCGGCGACCCGGATGGTCGCAGTCAACCTCCAGAAGCGCTCGGACAGGGTCCCGGCACTCCGCTCGCCCCGTTCCAGGGCGAGATCAGCAGCAGCGAGAAGCACGCCGTTGGTCTCGTTGAATGCGAAGCCCATACCGCCGGAGAACGTCTTTTCGGAACCCGTACCCTCGGTTCCCAGCGCGAACGGTAGCCCGTTGTACCGATATCCGAACCGAAGCGGCGCGCTCCGGCCGAGGAAGCGCACCTGGGCGAGCTCCATGCCGACGCCGAACCCGCTCGTGTCACCGACGCCGGTCGCGACCGCGAGATCGTCTTGGATGTCCGCCCAATCGGCATGGACGGCACTCGCCGCCAGAATCAGACCGGGCATGAGCACGGCGCTGCCCCCCACACGGATCTCGAGCGGCATGTCAAAGGAGCGGCTACCGCCCAACGTGCCCTCGGAAGCGTCGGCATCCAGGGCGGACGACCATCGGACGCTCGCCGCGAGGCGACCCACGCTGCCGACGTCCGCCGTCGCTCCGGCCGTCACCGACGTACCGGAATAGCTCCAGAAGCCGCTCGAAGTGAACGACTGCGTCCCTTCGAGATCCAAGCCCTCGAAGCTCCGCGCGAGCTCCCGGATCACGGAGCCCGTGTAGCGGGCCACGTTCAGGCCCACCGACACGTCCGACCCGACCATGCGTGCGAAGCCGAACGAGGCGCTCGACACGCCTCCTTCCTGCGTGAAGTCGTCGATGACGTCGTGGGACGTCCCTCCCAGATCCACACTCACCACCCGCTGACCCGCGAAGCGTTGATCGAGGTACGAACCGAGCTGAACCGTCGCCATCCCACTGAGCACGGGGTAGGCGACGCCCATCAGCGGGAAGCGGGTGCCTCGGAAGTCGCCCACGGGCGTGCCATCCCGAGAGGCTTCGACCCAGCTGGGCTGCGTCACCATCACGGCGCTGGCGAATCCGAGTCGTCCGGCGGCCGCCGGATCCGCGGGGGACAGGTATCCACCCTGCAGTCCGATCCCGAGGCTCCCGAGCGAGCGCGCGCGCGCATCGACCGCGTCGACCGGCCGTCCGAGGCCCGCGGAGTTGAAGATCGACTGCGCCTCGACGGCAAAGGGAGCCGCGAGCAACGCGATCGCCGCGAGACCGGTGCGAAGCTGCATCATGGGAGTTCCACCGAGGCGCCGACCGTGACGATCAGCTTGAGGACAGGTGCGTTTGCACCGCTACCGGGACCGTAGAACGACCCATAGGCAATTGAGCGAGGCTCGAACGCGGACAGGAGCGCGATCGTGTTCGGGAAGGGGATCTGCGTCTCTGGATCGACCCCCTCCACCAGGTTACGAACGAGGGGCGTGATGGGGATCTCGACCGCCGTTCCCCCATCGTCGCCGAACAGCGAGGCCGCATACCGGAGTCCCTGCGATCCGAAGATCGGACTTCCCAGCGGGGCCTTGGGGAGCGCATCACGACTCAGAACCTCGCGCACGTCAAGACCGAGCGAGTCCCTGGGCTGGAACGCCGCCTCCGTGGGGCGCGACCGGAGAACGAGGGCCGCGTAACTAATCTGGCCGGGCTCCAACGTGACCGGACAACCCACGGCGCTACAGAGCTCGGGGGGACCCGTCAGCTCGGTCGGGGCCTGGAGATCGAACACGGTGCGCCAGGCCGGAGCGCCCCCGACCCGGATTCCGTCCGTCGGCACCTCCGGCTCCGGGTCGTAGATGAACGTGATCTCCCGCTCGGCCACATTGAGCGAGACGATCGTGTCGGGGTTCACGCTGGGTCGCGCGTCGAGGCGCAGCTGGACGGAACTGATGGCGAGGCGATGCCCTTCGGTGACCAGGTCCAGCCGGCCGCCGCGGCTCGGGTCGGACGCATCCGACCAGTCGGCCACCTCGGCCGAATCGAGTACGAAGGAGATCGTATCTCCCGCGGCTGACGGATCCCATGTCGCGGTATCGAGCGGGGTCACCGGACCGCCACCGAGCTCCGTCCAGGGGAGCTGGGCGCCGATCGTATCGACGGCATGCTCCCAGTCCGCCGAGGCGAGATCCCAGGTGTCCTGCGTGGCGCCCAGAGTCAAGCTGAGCGGACCGGCGAACACGCTGGCCCGCCGGTTGATGGTCGCCACGACGCGCCCTCCGATGATCGTCAGGTCCGTGTCGGTCACCGTCGTCCCCTCCGTATCCACGACCGACGCGGACTGTGGGTAGGCCCCGAAGCGGACCAGGGTGCGGGCGTTCAGGGTTCCCGCGAACGCGTTGGCGACGACCCCGGTGCCGATGTCGCTGGGAGCTCCGTAGCCACCCAGGACTACGAGATCCGATCCGAATTCCTCCCAAGGAATCTCGATGGACAGGGTGATGGGCTCGCCAGGAAGCACATCGTTCCCGATGGAGGTCGGCGTCTGCTCGGAGCATGCCGCAAAGACAGCCAACGACACGGCCGCCATGCCGGCGCATCGAACCCCGCTTCGTCTCTCGTTCGAACGTCTCACGTACCCTTCTCTTCTGTTCGCGACAACCATCCCGGCGAGGCCCCGAAGCGTTCGGGGAGCAGCTCACCCAAAGTCCATGCCCTACGTAACCCAGCCGCTTCCGAGACCACGTGCAGCTCGGACGCGAATTCCGCCAACACCTGCAGACAAGCCCCGCACGGGGGAACCGGCTCGGTGGCGTCGGAGACGAGCGCGAGGGCCTCGAAGGAACGCCTCCCCCCGGCCACCGCCTCGAACACCGCCACGCGTTCCGCGCACATCGTGAGCCCGTAGGACGCATTCTCGACATTGCATCCTGTCGATATCGTGCCATCGCGCCCGAGCAGCGCCGCCCCCACCCGGAATCCCGAGTAGGGTGCGTACGCCGCGTTCATGACCCGGCGTGCTTCCTCCAACAGACGCTCATCATCCATCGACGTGCTCCCACACCCTCGGCAGACGGGGGGTGAAGCCGGTCAGGACTTCGTAGGAGATCGTATCCGCTTGCGCCGAGACCTCGTCCACCGTGATTTCCAGGGATCCGTCTCGACCGATCAGCGTCGCGACGTCGCCGACCCCTACCCCGTCCACACCGGTGATGTTCACGACCGTGACATCCATCGAGACCCGGCCCACGATCGGTACCCGGACTCCATGGATCAGCGCGTACCCCCGGTTGCCGAGCGCGCGTGGGAGGCCGTCGCCGTAGCCGATGGAGAGGGTCGCCCAACGCTCGCGCGTCTCGGCCGTGTGTGTGGCGCCGTATCCGACCGTGGTCCCGGGCAAGACGTCGCGAACGTGGACGACCCTGGCCCGCAGCGATACGACGGCCTGCGGGGCCGGCAACTCCGTGCCGCACGCGCCCCCGTAAAGGAAAATACCCGGACGGACGGCGTCCCGAGCGAGTTCCGGTGCCCTGAGAACGCCCGCACTGTTGAGGCTGTGACACACCAGCCCTTCGCGGAGCGGACCCACGGCTTCGATCCATCTGGCGAACCGCGCTTCCTGGGACCAAACGCTCTCCTCATCGTTCTCGGCGGAATGGAGATGGGTGTAGAGTCCCCTCCACCGGACGGCAACGCTCCGCACCTCGTCCTGAAAGCGAGGAAGCCAATCCTCGCACGCCCGCCAGTCGACTCCGGATCGTCCCATCCCGGTATCGACCTCCAGATGGACGTCGCAACTGGTCCCGAGGCGAACGCAGCATGCCGCGATGGCCCGGACAGCGTCCAGATCGCCGACGGAAAGCGTGAGCCCGGCTCGGACCGCGTCACACCTCGCGCCCGGAGGCGCCGGGCTGAAGACCACGACCGGGCGGGTCACGCCCAACTCACGGAGCCGGATGCCCTCCTCGACGGTCGCGACGCCGAACGCCCACGGATCTGCGCTCCGCTCGAGGAGCGCGGCCACCTTCGCCACCCCCAACCCGTACGCGTCCGCTTTGACCATCGGCAGCATCCGGACTGCCGAACCGACGGCCTGGCGCATGTGCGCATAGTTGGACAGGAGGGCGCCCGCATCCACATCGAGCCACGCCCGGACCTCAGGATTCGTTGACATGAGCCGTGAAAGATGCCAAGAAGAGGTCACCTACACGACCCCCGCGCGGGAACCCGCCCCGATATGACCGACCCACATGCGACGCATCGCTTTCCCGGCCCCGGAACCATGGACCGGGCGCTGGCCCTCGTCCGGTTCCTTCGAGCCGAGTGCCCATGGGACCGCGAGCAGACCGCCGCGTCCCTCGTCCCGCACCTCCTCGAAGAGGCGCACGAAGTCGCCGACGCCATCCACGAAGGCCGCACGGAGGATCTCGCCGACGAGCTCGGGGACCTCCTGCTGAATCTGGCGTTCCAGGTCGTGGTGGCCGAAGAGGACGGTACCTGCGACGCGAATGCGGTTTACGGGGCGCTCGAGGCGAAGATGGTGGCCCGGCATCCCCACCTGTTCGGGACGGGTCCCCGAGAAGATTGGGAAACCCTCAAGGCACGCGAGCGGGAGGAACGCAAGGCTACGGACGGAGCCGGGCTCGGCGTCCTGTCCGGGCTCGCGCGCGGACTCGACCCGCTCACGAAGGCATACCGGATCCAGGAACGCGTCGCGGCGGTGGGCTTCGACTGGCCCGACTACGAGGGAGCCTTCGACAAGGTGCGCGAAGAGCTCGAGGAATCACGCGTGGCGCTCGAGACAGGATCCCCGGAGGACGTGGAGGAGGAGCTCGGCGACCTCCTCTTCGCCGCGGTGAACCTCGTCCGGCTCGCGGGGACGCACCCCACGACCGTGCTCGCCCGGGCCAACGACAAGTTCCGGCAACGCTTCGAGCGGCTCGAGGCGATGGCGGTCGAACGGGGCATCCGGCTCGAAGAGGCCGGGCTCGAGGCGCTCGACCGGCTCTGGGACGAGTTGAAGGCGGAGCGCTGACGCGCCCCGCTCAGTACCCCGCCTCTTTGTCGACGACGTTCTCCCACGCATCGAGGGGAGCGCCTGTCACGTAACGCGCGATGTTGCGTACGATGAGCTCCGTTTCCCGCCGCCAGAACCCCTCGGAGACCGCGGACACGTGGGGCGTGACGAGCACGTGCTCGAAGCCCCAGAGGGGATGCTCCTCCGGCAGCGGCTCCTCGGCGAACACGTCGAGTCCGGCTCCTCGGAGGCGCCCCTCACGGAGCGCTTCGACGAGTGCTTCCTCGTCGACGATGCGCCCACGGGCCACATTGACGAGCAGGGCTCCGGGCCGCATGCGTGCGAGGGCGTCGGCGTCGATCGACCCGCGGGTCTCCGGCGTGTCCGGCAGGGCCAGAACCACGATATCGCTCTCGCAAAGAACCGCGTCGAGCCCGCTCTCGCCATGGACGACCTCGATGCGGCTTCCGAGCTCGCCTCCGCCCGCGACGGGCTCGAGGTTCGCCTCCCCCTCCCGGGCGGGCGAGCGTTTCACCGCGATGACCCTGGCGCCGAGTGAGGCCACGCGGCGAGCGACTTGCCGCCCGATGCCGCCGAAGCCCACGATCCCCACGGTCGACTCGCTGAGCTCGATCGGCGGCGCGGACGCTTGGTAGAAGCGATCAGTCGACCATCGCCTTCGACGCTGGTTCGCGACCGCGAAGTCGAGCCCTCTCCCGAAGTAGAGGATCATGGCCAACACCGTCTCGGCCATGGGCGGAGCATGGATCCCCGCCGAGTTGGTGAAGACGACGTCGCTCGCCTTCATCGCGTCGTGCAGCGACCCTCCGACACCGGCGGCGCCCGAATGCACCCAGCGCAGCTTCCGACCCGTCTCCAGGATCTCGGCCGGGATCCCGTATCCGAAGTAGATCTCCGCGTCCTCGACCGCGGCGAGCACCCCCGGGGAGACCCGTGCGGCGCCGTCCCCGGAGCCATCGGTCGGCTCGTCGATCACGACGAGCTCCCAGTCCGACGGCAAGGCTTCGCGAAGCGCCTCCGGCACCCATGCCGGCATCGCCCAGACCGGCCGGTGGTCCTTCATGTCGAGCACCGCGCGACGCATCGTCATGACCCGCGGCCCACGTCGCACCCCGACCGCGCCGCGGTCATTACGGGTACAGCCGGTTCATCACGCGCGGGAAGGGGATCAGCTCCCGCACGTGCTTCCTGCCGGTGATCCACGCCACGGTCCGCTCGATGCCGAGACCGAACCCGGAGTGCGGGAACGACCCGTAGCGCCGGAGATCCAGATACCAGGCGTATGCATCCTCGGGCAATCCCTCTTCACGGATCCGCGCGCGCAGACGGTCGAGGTCGTCCTCCCGCTGGCTCCCGCCGATGATCTCGCCGTATCCCTCGGGCGCCAGCATATCGTTGCACAGCACCGTACGGGGGTCGTCCGGATTCTCCTTCATGTAGAAGGCCTTCGCCTGCTTCGGGTAGTTGTACACGAAAAGGGGAAGGTCGCGTCCCTCCGTGAGCGCCATCTCGTCGGGAGCGCCGAGGTCCGAGCCCCATTCCACGTCGCTTCCGTTCGCGTTCAACTGATCGACGGCCTCCGAATAGCTGAGGCGCGGGAACGGTGTACGCACGTTCTCGAGCAGCGACGTGTCGCGCTCGAGGACCTTCAGCTCCTCGCCGCACCGCTCGAGGGCGCGCTCGACCAGATACGAGACGAACGCCTCCTGGAGGCGCATGTTGTCGTCGGAATCCGCGAACGCGACTTCCGGCTCGACCATCCAGAACTCGGTCAGATGGCGACGGGTCTTGGACTTCTCGGCACGGAAGGTCGGACCGAAGCAGTACACTTTCCTGAACGCCGGGCAGGCAGCCTCGACGTAAAGCTGCCCGGTCTGGGCCAGATATGCGGGCTGCCCGAAGTAGTCGGTCTTGAAGAGGGTCCCCGCGTGCTCGCCGATCGCGCCGGTGAGGATCGGCGTGTCGATGCGCACGAAGCCCCGGTCGTAGTAGAAGTCGTGCACGGCCTGCTCGATTTCCGCACGGACCTTGAGCCCCGCACGCTGCATGGACGAGCGGAGCCAGAGGTGCCGGTGATCGAGAAGGAACTCGGTCCCATGCTCCTTCGGCTGAATGGGATACTCCTCTGCCGCCGACGTGACCTCGAGCGCGGAGATCCCGAGCTCGTACCCGCCGGGAGCCCGGTCGTCGGGACGCACCTCGCCGGTGATCGAGACCACCGACTCGGCCGAGAGCGACCCGTGCAGCTCCCACGTCTCCTCGTCCACGTCCTTCTTGAGCAGAACGCCCTGCAGCAGCCCGGTCCCGTCCCGAACCACCAGGAACGCGACTTTTCCGTGCGCCCGGGTCGCTTCGACCCAGCCACGGACCGTCACGCTCTTTCCGACGTGCTCACCCAGCTCCCTGATCTCGACCATACGGCTCGACTCGATCTCGTTCGTGCAGGTTCATGGAGGCGGCTGGAGCCGCCGTCCGTCGCGGCTCGAAGCTAAGGTGCGTCGGCGGTCCCGCCTACCCTCAACCCACGCCGAACATCTCCATCCGCTCGCCATAGCGGTCCACCAGGATCTCCCGCACCCGCTCGTGCTCCGGCCGTTTCAGATCGGGGTCTTCCTCGATGAGCGCGCGGGCTTCACGCTGCGCGACCTCGATGATGCGCTCGTCCGTGAGGAGGTTCGCGAAGCGAAGCACCGGATCGCGCCCGTGCTGCCGGCTGCCGAACAGGTCGCCTTCCCCCCGGATCCGGAGGTCGGCCCGCGCGACCTCGAATCCGTCGGAGGTGTCCCTGAAGATCTTGAGCCGCTCGAGGGCGTCCTCTCCGGGATCGGCGACGAGAATGCAGTGGCTCTCCGCGCTCCCCCGCCCCACCCGCCCCCGCAACTGGTGAAGCTGGGACAGCCCGAAGCGCTCGGCGTGCTCGATGATCATGACGCTGGCGTTGGCCACGTCGATGCCGACCTCGATGACGGTGGTCGCGACGAGGATGTCGATGTCGCCCGCCAGGAAGCTCCGCATGACCTGGTCCTTCTCCGACGCGGCGAGCTGCCCGTGGATGAGCCCCATGCGGCGGTCCGGAAACACCCGGGTGCGTAGCCGCTCGTACTCCTCGGTGGCGGCCAAGAGGTCGACCTTCTCGGACTCGGTCACGAGCGGATAGACGATGTAGGCCTGGCGACCCTGCTCGACCTCCTCGTCGACGAAGCCGTAGACCTGGTCGCGCCGCTCCGGGGGCCGGAGCGATGTCGTCACGGGCTTGCGACCGGGCGGCATCTCGTCGAGCACGCTGAGGTCCAGGTCCCCGTAGAGCGCCATCGCCATGGACCGGGGGATCGGCGTGGCCGACATCACGAGCACGTCCGGGACCGCGTCGTTCCGCTCGAGGAGGGCCATGCGCTGACGCACGCCGAAGCGGTGCTGCTCGTCGACGACGACGAGCCCGAGCCCGGCGAACGCCACGGTGTCCTGGATCAGCGCGTGCGTCCCGACCACGAGCCCGGCTCGGCCCGATGCCACGCGCGCCAACGCTTCACGCCGCTCGGCGGCTCCCAGGCTGCCCGACAGGAGCGCGACCTCCACACCGAGGGGCTCCACCAGCTCGCGGATGCGCCGCGCGTGCTGCTCGGCGAGGATCTCCGTCGGCGCCATGAGTGCCGCCTGATGTCCGCCCTCGACGGCAATCAGCATGGCAAAGAGCGCCACCAACGTCTTGCCGGAGCCGACGTCGCCCTGCAAAAGGCGGTTCATGCGGCGATCCGACACCATGTCGGTCGAGATGTCGCGGAGGACCCGCGCCTGTGCGTCCGTCAACGAAAACGGCAAGGACTCGTGGAGCGGGCGGATCAACGCGTTACTCCGTTCATGCGGGATACCAGGGCGGGTCTCGAGCGCCTCCCTGCGAGCCCGTGCCTGGACGAGCTGCAGGAAGAAGAGCTCGTCGAAGGCGAGCCGGGCTCGTCCCTCTTCGGCATCGGTGGGTTGCCGGGGCCGGTGGAGCCGCTCCAACGCTTCGGAGAGCTTGGGTAGGCCGAGCTTCGCGCGGGCTTCGTCCGACAGATATTCGTCTTGGTCGGCGGAGGCGAGCAGCGCGTCGAGGTTCCGCTCGAAGATCCCGCGTATCACCCACTGCGGCACCTCCTCGCTGGCGGGATACGTCACGAAGACCGTGCCCTGGCGGGCCTCGCCTCCGCCCTTGCGCCCGATCACCGTGAATTCGCGAGGCTGCAGCTGCCTCCCGTGGAAGAACTTGACCCGGCCGGTCACGAGGAGCATGTCGCCCTCGCGCAGCTTGCGGTCGAGCCAGGGCTGACCGGGCCACGCCACCGTGACGAGCCCCGAGTCGTCCTGGAGGACCGCCTGGAAAATGCGGAGGCCGGCGCGCGTCGGGATGACGCCCTTGCTCCGCACGGTCCCGACGACGGTCACGTCCATGCCGACGTCGGCCTGACCGATGGGGGTCACTGTCGAAGCGTCGTCGTACCTCCGGGGCACGTGGTACAACATGTCACGCGCGGTCGCGATCCCGAGCCCCACGAGCGCATCGGCGCGCTTGGGACCTACGCCCTTGAGGAACTGGACCGGACCGTCGAGGCGCGAGTAGGCTCCCACGTCACACGCCGAACACGGCCTCGATGAAGGCGTCTGGATCGAACGTCTCCAGGTCGCCGATCTTCTCGCCCGTGCCCACCAGCTTCACGGGAACGCCGAACTCCTCCTGCAGGGCGACCACAATGCCGCCGCGCGCCGAGGAGTCCATCTTGGCGAGCACGATCCCGCTCACGTCCACGACCTTCTTGAAGGCCTCGAGCTGGCGAACCGCGTTCTGGCCCACCGTGGCGTCGAGGACGAGCAGGGTCTCGTGAGGCGGCCCACCCAGGCGTCGCCGCACGACCCGATCGATCTTCTCGAGCTCCTGCATGAGCCCCGCGTTCGTGTGGAGTCGGCCCGCGGTATCGATGAGGAGGACGTCGACGCCCCGTGCCTCGGCTGCTTCGAGCGCATCGAACGCCACCGCCGCGGGATCGCCGCCTTGCTGCCCTCTCAGGAAGTCCGCGCCGATCCGTTTGGCCCACGTCTCGAGCTGCGCCACGGCTCCGGCCCGGAACGTATCCGCTGCCGCGACCATGACCCGCTGGCCGTCCTCCACCAGGTAGTGGGCGAGCTTGGCCACGGACGTCGTCTTGCCCACCCCATTCACGCCGACCATCAGGTAGACCGTCGTCCCCGAATCCGCCGCACTCAACTCGGCGTCCCGCGAAGGCTCCAGGATCGTCGAGATCTCGCTCCGCAGCGCTTCGACCAGGGCCTTGCCTCCGCGCGCCTTACCGCGCCGCATCGCGTGTTCCGCGTGGTCGACGAGCCTGAGGGTCGCCGGCACGCCGAAGTCCGCGGCCAGTAGACGCTCCTCGAGATCCTCGAGCGAGGCGTGATCCAGCCCGGTCGCGGCCACGCGTACGTCGGTGAGCGCGAGATCCACGACCCGGCGCCAGATCCCCTTCTTCTTCTCGAGCTTGTTCTTGAACAGACGAGCCATGGATGTGTTCGGTCTCAGCGTAGTCCGGATCTCCGGCGCCCGTACCACTCGAGGCACAGGAGCCCGATGATCATGATATAGGGCCAGGGCAGGGTGCGAAGCGGCCTCCCGCCGAACACGGAGCCCCCTTCCCCCGGGGTCGAGGTCGAGAGCCGGTCAGGGTCTGATGCGGACGGGACCATGTCGGCTGTGGTCTCGGCAACGTCGAACCTCCCTCCGCTCACGCTGTCGCCCTCGGGAGCGAATACCGCATAACGGTAGGTTCCCGGAGCCAGCGCTGCGGTCGGCACGACGCCTTCGGCGCCGAACACCGCGTCGAGCACGGCCTGTTCGCCCGAGTGCACCCGCACTCCGTAACCTGTCCGATTGGGAGGCACCCGCCAATCCACGTCCTCCCCTCTGGGCACGACAAGTCGGCCGGGTCGCACTTCCGCGCCGGTCACTGGGCGGTCGCGCAGGAGCCATCCGGCCACCCCGGCCCACAAGGCTTCGTACGCGCCGCGCTGACCCTCCCGCGCAGCCCACCGCCAGAACCCCGACGCGAGGGTCACCGCGACCCTGCCCTCGTCGCCCACGCGCAGCACGAGCGGGGCCTCGAGCGGACCGCCTCCGCGCATCTGAACGAGAAGCGGGCGTACGAGGCCCTCGGGGCTCGTCGGCACCAGGAGCCGGCGGAGTGGTGGGAGGCCGTCGTACGTGACCGCCGCGAGCTCACCCGCGATCGGAGAGGGGGGTAGATCCGGGGTCACGTACCACTCGCCGGAACGCGCGCCGGACGTGCTCAGATCCACGAGCGCGGCTCCGGCAGCGTCCGAGGGGAGCACGATCTTGCGTCCCCCACGGGCGGCCAGGCTCCGGGCCCACGCATCGAGCCCCCCATGCACGCCGTGGAGGACCAGCAGCGCGGCTTCGTCCACCGCAAGACGGACGGCGGTCGAATCGACGGGCGCACCCCTGTCGATCGCCCGGCCCATGGGCACGAACCGGTCCGCACCGACACGGAGATATCCGGCCGTGGACAGACCCGTGCTCCGTCCGAGCGCCGGAAGGAGATAGCGCGGCTCCCAATCGGCGGAGAACGATACGAGCACAACCCCACCCTCCTCCGCGACGCCGATCCGTCCGTAGCTCGAAGCGCGGTCGTCGGTCGTGAAGTCGTCGGGGGCGGGGTCGACGAGCACGGCCTCGTAGCGCAGCAGGCCGGACGCGGCGGCGGCGGGAAGGGGGATCTCGACCGAGCGGCGGAGTCCTGCACCGGGTGCTGGGGTCGACCCCTGGGCCACGAGCGCTCCTTCCTCGTAGACCTCGACCATGAGCGTGTCCCCCTCGCTTCCCCCATGCACCTCGACCACCGCGGTCCCTTCGGCAGCGGCAGCGGTCCGGTCGCCCACCTCGAGACCCAGGATCCCGGCGTTGTCGACCGGGCCACCGAACGGTTCGAATGCGACCGTCGACGACAGCGCTCCGAGCGCCGAGCGCACCGCCACCTCGTCCTCGAGCCGCATGTCGGTGAGCACCCGGATCTCACGCGCACCGCCTTCGGCGGCCAACGACAGCGCGGGGGCCAACCGGGTGACTGGCTGATCGGCGCCGGCTTCCAGAGGGCTGTCCATGCGCTCGACCGATCCACCGAAGGTGACGACCCGCCATCCCTCTGCACGCAGAGCTTCGGCGCGGCTGATGGCCTGGTCCCAGGGGGTCGAGCCATCCTCGCCAGCCGTCATGCTCAGCGACGCGTCGAGAAGCACCCAGCGGTCGGCCGAGCCCGGGCCACCCCAGGGCACCAGGGGATCGAAGAGCAGGAGGAGGACGAGGACGAGGGCGGCCGCACGGATCGGCCAGAGGAAGCGTGTCCCCGGTACGGGTAGATCCACGCGCCGATACACCCAGCGAGCATACAGGGCGGCGCCCGCCGCGAGCAGGGCGAAGAGGATCCAGCGCATCACGTGTCAGGCGGAAACGGGCCGCCTACCGCATCCCTCCGTCGGTGTCGAGGGCACGAATGCCCGCTCGGATCCGGGACGCATCGTCGTTCTCCGCGGCTTCGTCGGAATCGTCGCCGGCCGCCGTGCGCACCGGCCCGGCACCCGGAATCGACTCGAGCAGCGCGACACGCGCCATCATCTCGTCCATCCAGCGGACCATGTCGTCCGCCGGGACGGGATCCCCGGCGGGGAGATCGACCGACAGCGGGTCGATGTGCCGCCCACCCCGCAGCATCTCGTAGTGGAGGTGGGGCCCTGTGGCCAACCCTGTCATGCCCACGTACCCGATGACGTCGCCCTGGTGGACCCGGGTACCCTGGACGACCGACGGGTGGAATCGGCTCATGTGACCGTATCGGGTGACGAATCCGTTCGGGTGACGGATTTCGACCGCGTTCCCCAGGCCGCCCTTCGGGCCACGGTGGATCACGACGCCGTCGGACGTCGCCATGATCTCGGTTCCGGTATCGGCCGCGTAGTCCACGCCCCGATGCGCGCGCCACATCTTCAGAACCGGGTGGAAGCGCCCGCTGGTGAACCGGGAGGAGATGCGACGATACGTGAGCGGCCTGAGCAAGAAGGCCCTCCGCACCGACTTGCCTTCCAGATCGAAGTAGGATCCCTGGCCGTCCCCATTGGGATCGAACCAAATGGCGTGATACGCTGTGCCACTGTTCACGAGCTCGGCCGAGATGAGCTGGCCCGCCCTGAGCGATCCGTCGGGACGAACCTCCCGCTCGAACGCGAACCGGTACGTGTCGCCCACGCGGATCTGGCGCGAGAAGTCGACCTGCCATTGGAAGACCCGGTCCAGATAGTCGATGATCCGGTTCCGGTCCGCGACCGGCATGGCCGCCAGGTCGGGGTTCCCGACCACCGAAGTCCAGAGCACGGTCTCGATCGACCCGGACGCGTAGAGCGTGTCCACGTAGATCGGCGTCTCCACCAGGTCGGCGGACCATCCCGCGGCCTCCCGCGTCAGGCGGACTGTCTCGTCACGACTGACCTGCACGTCCACACCCCGAAGGGCCTGGAGCTCAGGGAGGTATCGGAACGACACTTCGGTACCGGGACGCATCCGCCGGGGACTCGCGTGCTCCTGGAACGCGAGCAGCAACGAAGCCTGCTCGTTCATCGAGATACGCCCGTCGAGCAGCTCGCCGAAGGTCTGTCCCGAACGCATCT
The DNA here is from genome assembly GCA_040904885.1 of Gemmatimonadota bacterium. GTDB lineage: Bacteria > Gemmatimonadota > Gemmatimonadetes > Longimicrobiales > Gaopeijiaceae > JAWLHJ01. The sequence goes on from JBBDSN010000214.1 coordinate 38,527, forward strand.
GGTGGATGTCGACGTGCTCCGCCGGAGGCACGACCACGGCCGCCAACACGCCGACCTCGGGCACGTTGCCCAAATCGCACGCGGTCAGCACCGTGGCGCACACCGCGACCGCACAGAGTCGGCCGGTGTCCCAGGCGTGTCGTCGCACTCGAAGTCGCTCCGGTTCCGGTATTGAAGGGCTAGCGAATCAGTCCATCTGGCGTCGGATGAACGTCGGAATGTCCAGACCCGCGATCGGTCCACGAGACACGTTGCGCTCGGGGAAGCGGTTCAACGGGAGTACCTCCTCCGAACCTCCTCCACCCACCGCGACACGTGCAGGCGCGTGCCTCGGCATTTCGGCTTCGTGTGCCTTGGGCGGCTCGGGAGCCGCCGCGGGCTTCGCGTGCTTCGGCGCACGGGTCCGCAGAAAGTTACCCGAGATGACCTTTTCGTCCTCGACCTGGTCGAAGCCGGTGGCGATGACCGTGACCCGGATCTTGCCTTCGAGCGCGGGATCATGTACCGCACCGAAGATGATTTCGGCCTCGTCGCCAGCTTCTTCCTGGATAATCGAAGATATCGTGGTGACCTCGTCAATGGCGAGATCCATGCCTCCGGTGATATTGATGAGCACGCCGCGCGCTCCGCTGATGGAGATGTCGTCGAGCAGCGGAGACGAGATCGCCTCCTGAGCGGCCTCCTGGGCCCGATTGTCACCCTCACCGAAGCCCGAACCCATGAGCGCGGGTCCGCGCGCCGACATGATGGTGCGCACATCCGCGAAGTCCACGTTCACCTCTCCGGTCACGCTGATGAGATCGGAGATCCCCTGGGTGGCGTTCAGAAGCACCTCATCGGCCTTCTTCAACGCGTCCCGGAACGACGTCCCCTTCGGCACGACCGCAAGGAGACGGTCGTTCGGCACGAGGATCATCGTGTCGACGCAGCGGCGGAGCTCCGCGAGCCCCTGCTGTGCCTGACGCTCGCGCTTCTTGCCTTCGAACGAGAACGGCCGCGTCACCACACCGATGGTGAGCGCACCCATGTCCCGCGCGATCTCCGCGACGAGCGGCGCCGCCCCGGTCCCGGTCCCGCCACCCATGCCGGCAGCGACGAAGACCAGGTCGGCGCCCTCCAGCGCGCGACGGACCTCCTGCTCGCTCTCGGCCAGTGCCTGCCGTCCCACTTCGGGGCGCGCGCCCGCACCGAGCCCACGCGTCAGCTTCTTCCCGATCTGCAGGTTGACCTGGGCCCTCGAGGTCTTGAGGGCCTGTGCGTCGGTGTTCATCGAGATGAACTCGACGCCATCGAGCTGCTCGTCGATCATGCGGTTCACTGCGTTGCCACCGGCGCCACCGACGCCGACGACCTTCATCCGTGCGTTCCGGACGGGCGTCTCTTCGAATTCGAAGATCATGATGTCTCCTCCTGTTCAGGAATGGTTTAGAAAAATTCTTTCAGCCAAGTGCCCAGCTTCGTCAGCACGCCCGACGTCATGGTCGAAGCGCCTTTTCCCGTCTCCGCGAACCGGTCGGCGCCCCATAGCGAAAGCCCCGCCGCAACGGTGAAACGGGGTCGCCCCACCGAGTCCGCGAGCCCTCCCAACCCCTCCGCCGGCACCCCCAGGCGCACGGGGCAGGCGAAGATCTGCTGCGCCAGCTCGACGAGGCCCGGGATGGCGGCGGTGCCACCCGTGAGCACAATGCCGGCCCCGAGCCGGTCGAGGAGGTCACGCTCTTCGAGGTCCTGCTGCACGATGCCGAACAGCTCGTCCAGCCTCTGCTCGAGGATGTGGGCGATGAGCTCGCGGGCGACGGCGCGGGTCTGGCCAGGCGCGGGCCCCGGCAGCTCGACGGTCTCACGCGGATCGACCATCTGCGTCAGCGCGATGCCGTATCGCTCCTTCGCCCGGCGTGCCTCGGTGTAGGGGATCGAAAGCCCCCGCACGAGGTCCGTCGTCAGCGTTCCGCCGCCGAAGGGAAGAATGGAGACGTGCTGCACCTTCCCCTCGTAGTACGCCGCCAAGTCCGTGGTCGACGCCCCGATCTCGATCATCGCGACGCCAACCTCCTTCTCGTCCTCGGTCAGGACCGCTCGCGCGCCGGCCAGCGGCTCGAGCACCAACTCCTGCACCCGGTAGCCGGCGCGGTTCACGGCCTTCCGGATGTTGGCGGACGCGGTCACCTGGCACGTGACGAGGAAGACCTCGGCCTCGAGGCGCACGCCCGCCATGCCCAGCGGATCCTTGATCCCGCCCTGGAGATCGACCCGGTACTCCTGCGGGATCGCGTGCACCATCTCGCGATCCGGAGGAAGAGCCACCGCACGCGCCACGATGTGCACGCGCTCGACGTCGTCGGCGCTCACCTCGTCGTCGGAGATCGCCACCACGCCCATGGAGTTCGTGGCACGGACATGATCGCCGCCGATGCCGGCGTAGACCCGGTCCACCGTGACGCCGGCCATCAGCTCGGCTTCCTTCATCGCCGAACGTACGGACTCGGTCATCTCGTCGATGTTGGTGACCATATCGCCCCGGAGCCCCCCGGTGCGAGCCTGTCCGACACCCAGGATCGTGAGCCCCGGACGGCGCGGATCCGTGATGACCTCGCCGATGACCGCACACGTGTTGGTCGTCCCGATGTCGAGTCCCGCGATCAGGTTGGAGCGCATATCAGTTCCGTCACTTATCACGAGTGCGGCGGACCACGACCTGGTCCGCGAATCTCAGATCGATCTCTTCCGGCGGATCCATCGGCCGGCGCGCCATGGCGTCGGCGAGGGCCGCCAGGCCTTCCTGGAGCCGTACGGCCGGTGTGCCCGCCGGCAGCAGGAAGTCCACCGGGGGCTCCGTCCAACGCACACGGAGCATCCCGTCCTCCGTCCATCCCAGCTCCGACACGCGCTGCAGGAACGCGGTGTCGGCGCTCATCATGCGTCCGACCTCGGCGGCCAGCGCACGGACCTGCGACGGCACGAAGCGGGCTCCACGTGCGGGCGTCCGGTCCGTTGCGAGCACCGGGAGATCGAGCCGGTGCCGTGAGGGATCGACAGCCAGGCGGTACCCATCGATGTCGATCGGTTCGAGCGTGGGGGTCGGCGCTAGCGCGATGGGCTGACGCTCCGTCACGGACACGGTCAACCCCCCGGGGAACCGTCTGGAGATCTCGGCGTCCTTGATCATCGGATGCCGCTCGAGCCGTTCGATCCACACGTCGGAGTCGTTCCAGATGGAGCTCGTGGGTTCGAGGGCGAGCAGGTCGACCACTGCGTCATGGCCGACCAGATTCGCGCCCCGCACGTCCACCGTTCGCACCCTGAAGGTTTCCATGTCGACGACGGTCTCCTTGCCATGCTCGTAGGCGAGGAGCGCGCCTCCGGATACCAGCGTGGCGAGCAGGATCTTGAGGTCCCTACGCATGGGACACCTCCCGCCTGTGCTCGAGAACCGCAGCACCCAGGACCTCGATAGAGCCGGCCCCCATCGTGATCAGGACGTCGCCAACCCGGAGTGATTCGGCCAGCACCGGCGCGAGGGTCTCGAGTTCCGGGTGGTAGTGCACCGACTGTCCTTCCGTCGCACGGACGGCGTCCGCCACGATCGCTCCAGTGATTCCGGCGATGGGCGCCTCGCGGGCCGGGAACACGTCGGTCACCCAAACCACGTCCGCTTCCGCCAGCACGCGACCGAAGTCGTCGGCAAAGTCACGCGTCCGCGAGTACAGGTGCGGCTGGAACGCGACGACCAACCGCCGGCCCGGGAACAGCGACCGTGCGCCCTGCAACGTAGCCGCGACCTCGGTGGGATGATGCGCGTAGTCGTCGATGATCGTGACGCCGCCGACCGTACCGAGCCTCTCGAAGCGGCGGCCGACACCCCGGAACGCGGCGAGCGCACCCGCCACGTCCGGCCACTCGACGCCGAGCAGGCGGGCGGCCGCGGCAGCCCCCAGGGCGTTCAGGAGGTTGTGCCGGCCGGCGACCGGCAGATCCAGCCTGCCACGACGGGTCCCTTCCTCGTATACGATGCAGCGCGTCCGTCCGTCGACGACCTCCACGTCCGTCGCGCGCAGCATGGCGCCGGCGGCCAGTCCGTAGGTGTAGCCCGACGCGGCGAACTCGGGCAGCAGCGAAGACGCCCCATGATCGTCCGCGCACACGACGATCCGGCCACCCGGCTTCACGCCCCGGAGGAACGCTCGGAAACCCTCCCGCACCCCGGCGAGATCGCCGTAGATGTCGAGGTGATCCGCCTCGAGGTTGGTGACCACCGCCACGTCGGGACGGAGCGTCAGGAACGAGCGGTCGTACTCGTCCGCCTCGACGACGAAGAGGTCGTCGGCCCCGGCGCGCAGGTTTCCGCCCCATCCCGCCACCCGGCCACCGACGAGGCCCGTCGGGTTGCGCCCCGCGTGAGCGAGGATCTCGGTCGTCATGGCCGTGGTGGTCGTTTTCCCGTGGGTTCCGGCGATACCGACCACCGTCCCACCGGCCACCCATGCCCCGAGAGCCGCCGCCCGCTTCACCACCGGAACACCGAGCGTTGCGGCACGCGCCAGCTCCGGATGCTCGGCAGGCACCGCAGAGGTGACCACGAGGGCCGCGGCCTCGTCGACGTGCTCGGGTGCGTGCCCGGTCCATACCGTGACCCCCAGCGCCTCGAGGTCGGCGAGCGCACGGGTCCGCTTTGCGTCGCACCCGGTCACCATGACGCCTCTGCGCGCCAACAGCTCGGCGAGAGCGCACATCCCGGCCCCCCCGATGCCCATGAAGTGGATGGGTCCGGTCGCGGCGAGCGCCCTGAGATCCGTCGCGCGCTCCGTCATGCCGCCTCCACCGCGGGAGGGAGCATCTCGACGATCGAGCCGGCGATTTCGTCCGCGGCCCCAGGGCGGGCCAAGGCGAGCGCCGCCTCGCTCATCCGCGCGAGCCGGTCAGGGGTTCCCACGAGCTCGTGCAACGAGCGCCAGAGCGTTTGGGCGTCGAGCTCCGCTTGGGGTAACAGCACGGCCGCCCCCGCCGCGACGAGCGCCTCGGCGTTGAGCGTCTGGTGGTCTTCCGCCGCAGTGGGGAGCGGCACCAGCGCCGCCGGCAGCCCCTGCACCAGAAGCTCGGCGGTGAACGTCGCACCCGCACGCGCCAACGCGAGATCCGCGGCCGCGAGGGCCACGGGCATCTCCTCGATATAGGCGCGGGTCGACACCCAGGCCGCCGCACCGTCGAGCGTGTCGAGTTCCGCGACGATCGACCCGTGGTGGGCGGGACCGGTCGCCCATACGACGTGGAGCCCCTCGGGCCGGAGCGCCGGATCGATGGTGGCCGCACGGACGGCGTCGAGCAGCGCCCGGTTCAACGCGAGCGAGCCCTGGCTCCCGCCGACCACGAGCAATACGGTGGTTCCCTCCGGAACGCCCAAGCGCTCACGCGCCCGTGCCCGGCCCAGCGTCGCGGCGGGGCGCACCGGATTTCCGGTCACCCGGGCCCGCTCACGCCCGGCGGGAAGCCGATCGATCGCTTCAGGGAACGCCACATGGATGGTCTTGGCCACGCGGGACAACATCTTCGTCACGAGCCCGGGGATCGCATTCTGCTCCTGCAGCACGACCGGGATGCCCTTGAACGCGGCGGCGATACCGGCCGGCGCACTCGCGTAGCCGCCGGTCACGACCACCACCTCCGGCCGGATCTCGGCGAAAAGACGCACCGCACGACCGATGGAGAGCAGGGATCCGCCGACGCCGGCGAGACTCCGAACGAGGCTGGACCGATCGAGGCCGCGCACGGGGAGCAAGGCGTGCCACTCGCCACGCTCGGTGAGGATGCGCCCCTCGATGCCGCGTCTCGACCCGACGAAGAGAACACGGACGTCCGGACGCCGGAGCCGCAGCGCGTCGGCCACGGCCAGGGCCGGGTAGAGGTGTCCACCCGTTCCGCCACCCGAAAACACGACCACCGGACCGTCATGCACGGGCCCTCCCCTGCGCGCCGCGTCCGGCGGGCCCATGCCCGCCGCCCCCGCAAGCTCTGGCCACGGACATCAGAATGCCCAACGCGACGCACGTGACGAGCAGGTTGGAGCGGCCGTAGGACACGAGCGGCAGGGACAACCCCGTCGCCGGCACGAGCGCGAGCCCGACCGCCATGTGCAACAGGGCCTGGAGCGCGATGAGGCTCGTGAGCCCGACCGCGAGGAGCTCGCCGAAGAGATCCGGGGCGCGTCCCGCGACACGGAACCCGACCAGGATGACGCTCCCGTAGAGCACCACCAGCGTGAGGACGCCGAGCAGGCCCCACTCTTCACCGACCATCGCGAAGATGAAGTCGTTGTGGGACTCCGGGAGAAAGCCGAACTTCTGACGTCCCTCCCCGATCCCGACCCCGGACACCCCACCGGAGCCCAGCGCAACAAGCGACTGGCGCACCTGGAACCCGGCGCCGGTCGGGTCCGTCGTCGGGTCGAAGAACGCCGCGAGCCGGTCGGCTCGGAAGCCCACGGCGAACTGCCGTTGCATCAACGGAATCGCGAACAACGCGAGGAACGCGAAGTGCGCGAGACGCCCCCCGGCACAGAAGACCACGAGGCCGCCCAGCAGCGCGATGAGGAACGCCGTGGAGAGGTCGGGCTGGAGCGCCACCAGGGTCACGACGATGCTCCAGATCACCAGGAAGGGGAGCATGCCGCGGGACATCGACCGGAAGAGCGGAGCCTTCTTGACCGCCATCGCCGCCGTCCACACGACCACCGCGATCTTGGCGAACTCGGAGGGTTGGATGGTGACGCCGACCCGGAGCCACCTTCGGGCACCGTTGATCTCCGGGGCGATCCCGTGCGTCCAGGGAAGCACGACCAGCGTGAGGCCGACCAGGATCACACCCAGGAGCGGCCAAGCCAGACGGGCCCAGATTCGATAGGGAAGCCAGGCGCAAATGACGAGCGCCACCAACCCCACCACCGCTCCAGCCGCCTGTCGGAGCACGTAGTAGGTGTCCGGAAGGTTCTGGCGCATGGCCAGCACCGACGACGCGCTGTACAGCACGACCAAGCCGCCGGAGAGGAGGAGCACGGTCGCCGTGAGGAGGACGGCCGACTCCCATCCCCGCCCCAGCCCGGAGTCGGGAAGACGGACGTGCCGGGTCGGCGCGACGTCGAGCGGGCGGGCGCTCATGCCACGTCCCTGGCGATCTCGGTGAACAGCCGCCCACGGTGTTCGTAGTTCTCGAACATGTCGAAGCTGGAGCAGGCCGGAGACAGCAGCACCACGTCCCCGGGAACGGCCAGCTGTGCGGCACGCTCGAGCACGACACGGAAATCGTCGCCCAGCCGCTCGGCGACCACCGTGTCTCCCAGCTCGTCCGCGATACGCGGGCCGGCCGCTCCGAACGTGAGCACCGCGCGCGCGCGCCCGGCCAGAACCGGAGCGAGCTGCGCGAAAGGCTCGCCCTTGTCCTTGCCACCGAGCAGCGCCACGACCGGCCGGTCGAGACTCTCGAGCGCGCTCAACGTCGCCGAGACGTTGGTGGCCTTCGAGTCGTTCACCCAGAGCACGCCGCCACGATCGGCTACGGGCTCCATACGGTGCGGTAGGGCGCGTGCCGTCCGGAGCCCTTTCGCGATCCCCTCCGCGTCGGCGCCGGCCAGCCGTGCCACGAGGGACGCGGCGAGCGCGTTCAGAACGTTGTGACGACCCAAGAGGGGAAGCTCCACCTCGGCGATGAGTGGCTCGAGCTCTCCGTCCAGCCGCAGGGTCAGGTTGCCATCCGCGACGAAGGCGTGCGATCGGTCCTCTGCCGACCCTCCGAAGCGGTAGCGGGCACCGGGCACGTCGCCCGCGAGCGCCTCGACGGCCTCGTCTCCGCAGGGCAACACCCAGATGCTCTCACGTCCCGCGTTGGCAAACAGACGTGCCTTGTCCGCATAGTACGCCTCCACCGATTCGTACCGGTCGAGGTGGTCCGGCGAGAGGTTGGTCACCACCCCGATGTTCGCACGGAATTGGTCGATGCCGGCGAGCTGGAACGAGCTCATCTCGAGCACGTACCAGGCCGGTTCCCGCTCGAGGAGGGCAAGCTCGGACGCCGCGGGAGCGAGGCCGCCGCCCACGTTACCGCCGGCCGCGGCCTGCACGCCGGCGGATTCGAGAAGGTGCGCCACCAGAAGCGTCGTGGTGGTCTTGCCGTTGGTTCCGGTGACCGCGATCAGTGGACCTTTGTAGAACCGAACGGCGAGCTCGGGCTCAGTGATCCAACGGATGCCCCGATGCATGAGATGCCTGAGCACCGGAGCGTCCGGCGGGATTCCGGGGCTGACCACGACGATGCCGGCGCTCTCCAGGCGGTCGAGGTCGTGTGTTCCGAGCTCCACCCGTGCTCCCGCGGCTTCGAGGTCGGCTCCACGAGCTGCAGTTGAGGGGTCAGTGCGCAGATCCGAGACATAAACGTCTCCTCCCTTGGCGAGGGCCAGTCGGGCGGCGGACATGCCGCTCGCTCCGAGGCCGATGATGGCCACGCTCTTGCCGGCGAGATCCCCCGCCGCAGATCCGTGATCCAGTGTGTGCGTCATATCCGCCTACCTGATCTTCAGCGTGCTGATGGCGACCATCGCGCACATCAGACCCAGGATCCAGAAGCGGACGACGACCTTGGTTTCAGGCCAGCCGAGCTTCTCGAAGTGGTGGTGAATGGGGGCCATCCTGAAGATCCGGCGACCTTCGCCAAACCGGCGCCTCGTGTACTTGAAGTACCCGGTCTGGAGGATCACCGAGACCGTTTCCAGCACGAACACACCACCCACGATCACGAGCAGGAACTCGGCCTTGAGCAGGATGGCCATCACACCGATCGCCCCGCCGAGGGCGAGCGATCCGGTGTCGCCCATGAAGACCTGGGCGGGATGGGCATTGAACCAGAGAAAGCCGATAGCACCTCCAGCGAGCGCGACCGCGAAGATGGTCAGCTCCCCAGCGCCCGGCAGATAGAAGAAGCCCAGATAGGCGGACGTGTCGACGCGACCCGCGATGTAGGCGAAGATGCCGAACGTCGCGGCGGCGATCCCCGTGAGGCCCGCAGCAAGCCCGTCGAGCCCGTCCGTGAGGTTCACGGCGTTCGAGGAGCCCGAAACGACCGCGCCGGTGAACAGGACGAACACCGGAGCGACGAACGCGGCCGCCACGTCCGAGAAGAACGGTACCGTCGTCCATGTCGTCGGGTGCGGCGAGAGCGGGTTCCAGAGGAGGAACGCTCCGAGCGCCAGGCCGAACGTCCACTGCCCCACCATCTTGTAGCGTCCGACGAGCCCCCGGGTCTTGCCCTGTACGACCTTGAGGTAGTCGTCGAGGAAGCCGATCGCGCCCATCCAGAGCAACGAGACGAGCGCCACGAGGACGTACAGGTTGGTCAGGTTGGCCCAGAGCAACGTCGACAAGGTCGCGGCCGCGATGATGATGAGGCCGCCCATGGTCGGAGTGCCCGCCTTGACGAGGTGGGACTCGGGTCCCACGTCCCGCACAATCTGACCGACGTTCGCACGCTGCAGGCGGTGGATGACCATCGGGCCGAACGCGAAGGCGATGAGCAGCGACGTCACCATGGCGCCCGCGGCGCGGAACGTGATGTAGACGAACACGTTGAACACCGTGTGGACGTCGGTCAGGCCGGGCAGGAGGTGGTAGAGCATCAGGCGCCTCCTTCCTGCTCGGCATGGTCCGCGAAGTCCGCCTCGAGCATGGGAAGCATCCCCTCGAGGGCGATCCCACGGGAAGCTTTGAGGAGCATGACCTCGTCGCCTGCCAGGCGGTCCCGCAAGGCAGGATAGGATTCGCGCCAATCGGTGCCGACGATCACGCGATCTCCGAGCGCCCCGCCCCGCCGGCGCGCGGCCTCCGCGAATCCGCCCGTCGCGACGACGAGATCGATCTTCCGGGCGAGCGCCGAGTCGAGCACCTCGTCGTGAAGCCGGCTCGTGGCGTCGCCGAGCTCCAGCATCGTGCCGAGGACCGCGACCTTCCGGGACGAAGCCTGGTAGGCCTCGAGCAGGCCGAGGGCCGCGCGAACGCTCGGGGGATTCGCGTTGTAGCAGTCGACGATGACCGTGAGCCCGCCGATGGTCCGCACCTGACCTCGCATGTCGCCGGTCCTGGCGGCCTGGAGACCCCGAGCGGCGGCCTCTGCGGACACCCCGAGCAACTCGGCCACGGTCAGCGCGAGTACCGCGTTGGAGACGGCGTGACGTCCGGGGAGCGGCATGGCGACGGGAGCACCGTGCCAGCGGAAGCGATGGTGACCGAAGGTGTCCGTCTCGACCCCGTCGGGCCGGGCGTCCTCGTCGGCCCGGTCACTCCAGCCGGCGACCTTCACGTCCGCCCGCACGGCCCGCGCGGCGGGCGCGAGCTCGGGCGGCTCATCCCCGACCACGGCACGAGCGCCGTCCGGGAGGCCGCGCAGCAGATCGAGCTTCTCCTCCATCACACCGGCGACCGACCCGAGCCGTTCGAGGTGGCTCTCCCCCACGTTCGTGATAACGGCCACGTCCGGCCGAACGATGTCCGTCAGCGTCCGGATCTCTCCGGGCTCGTTCGTCCCCAACTCGAGGACCACGGCTTCCGCGTCGTCGGAAACCTCGAGCAGGGTGAGCGGAACCCCGACGCGGTTGTTCCGGTTTCCACGCGTGGCATGGGTGCGCAACACGCCGCCGAGAGCCGCCGCGAGAAAGTCCTTGGTGGTGGTCTTCCCCGTGGAGCCCGTCAATGCCACGACCGGACATTCGAGCTGCTGGCGCCGATGGCTCGCGAGCGCGCCCAGCGCCACCAGCGTGTCCTGGACAGGGTACACGGTGACCTCGCGCGCCCCCGGCACCAGACGCGTCACGACGACTCCGGCCGCGCCGCCGGCCACCGCGTCGGCCACGTAGTCGTGTCCATCGAAGCGGTCACCGACCAACGCGACATAGAGCGCGCCGGGCTGAAGGGTCCGGGAGTCCGTCGAGATCTCCGAGTACGCGACGTCTTCCTGTCCGAGATCCGTCCGGAGGCCGAGCGCGCGGCGCACTTCGAGGTCGGTCCAGGAGAACTCCATCAGGCGATTCCCATGGCTCGGAGGGCGTCACGCACGATCGCCCGCTCGTCGAGCGGGCGTTTCTCCGTGCCCACGAGCTGGTAGGTCTCGTGCCCCTTGCCGGCCAGGACCACCGTATCGCCCGGTGCGGCGAGCTCGAGCGCGCGCCGGATGGCGAGGGCACGGTCCGGGATACGCTCGCGGCGGCGATCGGCGAGCCCCGTTTCGAGGTCGTCCAGGATGCCCTCCGGATCCTCTGTGCGCGGGTTGTCGGACGTGAGCACGATGACGTCCGCGTGGCGTGCGACCGCCTCGGCCATGGGGGCCCTCTTCGCCCGATCGCGGTCTCCGCCGGCCCCGAAGAGCACGATGAGACGCCCTTGCGTGAGCCGCCGGACCGTCCCGAGCATCCCTTCGAGTGCGGCGGGCGTGTGAGCAAAGTCGATGAGGACGCCGAACGGACGCTCGCACACCACCTCGAGCCGGCCGGGCACCTGCCGAGCACGCTCGAGCGCCCAGGCGATCTCGTCGATCGGGAGACCCAGCGCCGAGGCAGCGGCCGAAGCGGCGAGCGCGTTCTCCACGTTGTAGCGACCCAGGAGCGGGAATCGGACGCGGCGCCGGTCTTCGCCGACACGGAGCACGAACGACGAGCCGCCCGGGCCGAGCTCGACGGATTCCGCCCCGACCTCGGCATCGCTCCCGACCGCGAACGTCACCCGCCGGCGGCTTCCGACGTCCACGCCGTCCCACGCGCGCTCGTCCCCATTCAACGCCACGACGCCTGCCGGGGCGACGAGATCGACCAGGCGTACCTTCGCGGCGCGGTAGCTGTCGAGATCGCCGTGGTAGTCGAGGTGATCCTGGCTGAGGTTGGTGAACACGGCGACGTCGAAGGTCATTCCATCCAGGCGCCGCTGCTCGAGCGCGTGGGATGACGCCTCGAGCACGACCGCCTCGAAGCCCTCGTCCGCCAGATTTCTGAGCCAGCCGGCGAGCTGTACCGGTCCCGGTGTGGTGAGCGCCTCAGACCCCGGGCGGACACCGTCGTCGTCAACCAACCCCAGAGTCCCGATCGCCGCGGTGCGCATCCGGCTCGCCAGAAGATCCCGCAAGAGCAGCGTGGTGGTGGTCTTGCCGTTGGTGCCGGTGATGCCCACCGTCCGGAGTTCCTCAGACGGAAAACCCAGGATGCCCGCGGCTGCGAGCGCCGCGGCCCGCCGGCCATCGGCGACGACCAGCTGCGGCAGGTCGACGTCCACGGGGCGTTCCACCACACAGGCCACCGCCCCTCGGTCACGCGCCTCGGCGACGTGGTCGTGTCCGTCGTGGACGGTCCCCCGCCATGCGAGGAAAAGATCGCCGGGCTTCACCGTGCGCGAATCCTGCGCTACACCCATAACGGCGACGTCCCCCGGGCCTGGCGCCTCCACCAGGAGACCGGCCGACCGGAGGACGTCGCCTACCGCACCGAGGGACCGCAGCGCGTCAGTCATTGGACCGCTGGCCCAACCGCAGTCGGATGGTATCGCCCGGAAGCACACGCGCACCCGGAGGGGGAACCGACCCCACGATGTCGTGGCCAGCCGGGCGCTCGACCCGCAGCCCGAGGGCATGCAGGCGACGAACGGCTATGCGTGCCGGGAGCCCGCGCACGTCGGGAAGCGTGACCCCGTCTCCGAGTCCGGGAATGCCTCGAACGTCTCCGTCCTGCACGCTGAACGGCGGAAGCGGCGGGTCGAGCGGCTGATCCGCGAACTGCGCGGTCGACGTGATGGCCGGGCGGCGCCCCTCGTTCCGGGCGGCCGAGCGGATCAGCGCCGCGCGGTCGAGCGGCGTGGCTCTAGCGGCGAGTGCGGCTTCCATGGTGGCCCGGGTCACCGGGGCCGCCACCGCGCCACCGTAGTACGCGCCGCTCGGGCGGTCGAGCTTCACGACGACGACCAGCTGCGGGTCGTCGGCCGGAAAGAAGCCCACGAAGGACGAGTAGTAGGCGCCCTCCTCATAGCCGTCCGCGGTATAGGCGCGGGCGGTGCCGCTCTTACCGGCCACCTGGAAGGTTGCCAGCCTCGCGGAACCACCGGTCCCGTCCTCCACCGCGCCCACGAGCTCACGGCTCACAGCATGGGCCACACGCTCTGAGACCACGCGCCGGATGGCTCGGGGCTCGGTGCGCTCCACGACCCGCCCGTCGGGGCTCCGCACTTCTCGTACGAGGTGCGGCTTCATGAGCCGGCCCCCGTTGGCGAGTGCTCCGTATGCCATCGCCATCTGGAGGGGGGTCACGGAGATCTCGTACCCGATCGCGAGCGACGCCGCAGACTGCGACGTCCACTGCTCGGGGCGCCGGAGCAGGCCCGCAGCTTCACCGGGAAGCTCGATGCCGGTCTGCACGCCGAAACCGAAGTCACGCAGATTCTCGTATTGACGTCCCGGCGTGAGCGCCTGGGCCGACTTCGCGATACCGACATTGGACGACACCCGGAGCGCCTCCCCGACGGTCATCACCCCTTCGGAATGGACGTCGTGAAGGGTCCGGCCTTCCACGGTCCATGTCCCGTCGCCCACGTCTACGCTGTCGTACAGAGAGACGAGGTCGTCGGCCAACAGGCCGGCCACCGTGAACGGCTTCAGCGTGGAGCCCGGCTCGAACGGGGTATGGATGGCGGAAAGCGAGGCAGCCTCACCGTCACGGACCGAGACCAGCGCGAGGATCTCCCCCGTCCGTGGGTCGGTGACCAGGACGTCGCCGCCGTGCGCGCCCGTCGACTCGATCGCCTCTTCGAGCGCCTCGTGGGCGATCTCCTGGAGATCCATGTCGAGGGTCAGCACGACGTCGTTTCCGGACATGGGCGGGCTCACCGTGAGCCGCTCTCCCGGAATGGGCACGCCGAGGTGGTCCCGGGCGACGACTTCTCGGCCCGGGGTGCCCCTCAGGATGCCGTCGAACGCCTGCTCGATACCCCCCTCACCCTGCTCCTCGAGCACACGACCGAGCACACCACGGGCCAGCCCACCATGCGGATGGTAGCGCTGGAGCTCACGCTGGAGCCGGATGCCGCGCAGGCCCCGCGCCCGCTCCTGGATGCCGGGGGGGTGAAGGCCGGGAACGACGCTCCAAGCCCGCGACGCCGCGGTGAGGGTGTTCGCCTGCCGCTGCGGAATCCCCAGCGTCTCGGTGAGCATGCGCCGCGTACCCTCCACGTCGCTCAGCTCCCGGGTGGAGAAGCTCATCCGGTAGCGCTCCCGGGATACGGCCAACGGCATCCCGTCGCGGTCCAGCACCGCGCCGCGGAACGCCGGCACCTCGGCATCGGTGCGGTGCTGCGCCTCCGCGATCCGCTTCCAGTCGGCGGCCTGCACGACCTGAACCTGGGCCGCGCGCACGCAGATCAGGGCCAGCGCCAACAACCACCCGACCAACAGCGTGCGGCGACGCCAAGGGCTCGAAACGTTCACGGTGTCCCTCACGAGATGGGTTCCCCAGGCAGGATGACAAGCTCGGAAGCGTCGGGTGTGTGCATGCCCAAACGACTCCGGGCCGCAGGTACGACGTGAGAACGGCTTTCGAGCGTCTGGATGCCGCGCTCCAGGTCGATCCGCTCCGCCCTGACCTCGGCGGAGGCCCGGCGGACGTCCTCCAGATCACGGAGGACTTCGAACGTCCGGCTCTGGCGCCACGTCACGAAGCCCAGGGACAGCAGCAGCACGGCGAGGGTCAACGCGGCACGCCCGAGAAAGGACGGATCGATCATGCGGCCCTCCTCCAGGCCCGCAGCCGTGCGCTCCGAGCCCGTGGATTCCGCTCGACCTCGTCTTCGGAAGGACGAATCGGCTTGCGTGTCAGCGTCTCGCCCAACGCCTCGCCGCGACACATGCAAATCGGAATCTCGGGCGGACACACGCACGAGCGGCTCCACTCGCGGAACGCGTTCTTCACGATCCGGTCTTCGAGCGAGTGGTACGCGATGACCACGAGGACACTCCCGTCGTTCAGGGAATCCCGAACGGCGGGGAGCGCTCGCTCGAGCGCGCCGAGCTCGTCGTTCACGGCAATCCGCACGGCCTGGAAGATTCGGGCCTTGTCCCGTGCCGACGGCGGCCGGTCGTAGGTCACCGCCATGGCGGCCACGAGCTGGTCGCTCGTCTCGAACGCTTCGGTCTGCCGACGCTTGATCACTTCCCGGGCCAGCCTGCGAGCCCGCTGCTCCTCACCGTATTCGCGGAAGACTTCGATGAGCCGGTCCTCGTCGCTCTCCTGCAGGAAAACCCGAGCCCCCCGCTCCACGGCCTGATCCATGCGCATGTCCAGCGCCACGCCGCGCCGGAAGGCGAACCCACGCTCGTCGGCGTCGAGTTGGTGCGAGCTGACGCCCAGATCGAAGAGGGCGCCATCCAGGCCCCGGTCGCGCACCTCCGGGTCGAGCGGCGCCTCATCGAAGCGGGCGTGCAGGTAGCGCACCCGGTCGCGGTGCTCCGCCAGCGTCCGCTTCGCCTGCTCGAGTGCCTCGGGGTCGCGGTCGACCGCGAGAAGTCGGCACCCCCCACACGCCTCCAGGATGGCGAGCGCGTGTCCACCGCCTCCGACCGTGCCGTCCAGGACGAACCCTTCCCCGCGCGGCTCCAGAAGCTCGAGAACCTCGTCGACGAGGACGGCGTCGTGGTAGTCGTGGAGCTCGACCATGATCATCCGAAGAGCTTGTGGGCGAAGTCATCGATGGAGCCCACGGCTCCCTCGACGGCTTTCCGGTACGTGGCCGGATCCCAGAGCTCGACCCGGTCGAGGTTCCCGCTCAGCAGCACCGCGGCATCCAGCGACGCCGCCTCCTGGAGTCCGGCGGGGATCAGGATGCGGCCCTGTTTGTCGGGCGACGCCTCCACCGCTTGCGAGACGATGATCCTCACCTGGTTCCAGGCCTTCGGGTCGGTCCGACGGAATTCGAGCAGGCGTTCCTGAACCTCGACCCACTTCGCTTCGGGAAAGAGCGTGAGGTACGGCTTCTCCCACTGCAGCAGGACGAAGCGGTCGCTGTCCGCCTCCCGCCGGAAGGCGGATGGCAGACTGACCCGCCCCTTCGGGTCCATCTGATGCTCGTATTGACCGACGAAGCCGTTCACTCAATGTCCAGGTGGCATGGAGTGGGGAGAAGTGGGAAGCGATGGGGGGATAATACGGGTCGATGGAGGGCAACGTCAAGAGTCGATTTTTGGGAATTATCAGACCGTCGTCCGAGGCACGATTGGGCCGAAAGGCGTTGAGCCGCCTGACACACTCCGATTCACCCCGATTTCCAATTCCCAAAAAATGCGAACAAAAACCGAAGGTCGAGGACGCGAGGTTCAGCACACGGTGGGGGGAAGTGGGGGAATCCCGCGAAAATCGTAGGCTAAAAAAAAGCGCCGCGGGGAGAGAAGCTCCCCGCGGCGCTCGAGACCCCCGTGGGGTCCTGGACCTACCGCATACCACCCCGCTCGATGATGGCTTCCTGGATCTCGATGTACGTATTCGCGTTCTCGAGCAGCTGTGAGAGGTTCACGTTCACCGTCGACGGGTAGTCGCCCGAAGCGTTCAGGAGGCGCTGGGCCGCCTGGAACTTCGGAAGCGTCGCCTCGGCTGTCGGGAGCGTCTGCGGCTCCTGCTCCTGCACGGCCAGCTGATAGAGGCTGAAGCCATGCCAGAAGTTCAGCTGGCTGACCAGGCTCTCCGGAAGGTTCGGGAGCTCTTTCGCGGCGCTGAGCCCCTCGACCGCGTAGGTGTAGTTGTCCTGCTGATATCCGTTCTGGTACGCCTCGTTGAAGATGAGACGTCCAGCCTGCTCGGCCTGCTGCGGGCTCCCCTGGGCCACGACGCTGAGAATCTCCACCGCGTCGGGAATCCGGCCGGCCTGGATCAGCCAGTTACCCTGGCGGAGCGCCGCGCTCGGGTGCTCGGGGTTGATCTCCCGGACCCGATCGAGCGCCGTGATCGCGTCGTCCAGCCGGTCGACGCGCTGCAGCGCGTCGGCGTAGACCGACCAGAGCTGGTCCTCCTGCGGGTGCGTTTCGAGGACGCGCTCGCTGGTCGCGATGGCCTGATCCAACTCACCGAGCTGGATGTAGGCGGAGATGATGTTCCGGAGCTGACCGACCCGCGTATCGGCTCCCCGCGCTTCGAAGACGTTCTCGTACGCGGTGATGGCCTCACGGTAGTACTCCGCGGCGGCGGGGGAGATGGACCCGCTGTCCTCGGCACCGACGGCCTGCTCTTCCTGAACACGAAGGGCTGCCGCGAACGCGAAGCCTCCGTACTGCTCCCAGAGATCGACGTTCTCGCCGTCGACGTCGAGACCGACCTTGATGAACTGCATGGCCCCGACGGGGTCTCCGGCCTGCGCCAACTCGTATGCGATGCGCATGCGGATGGCGGCGTCACCGGGCTGGAGCTCCAGATACTGCGAGTAATAGTCCCGCGCGAGATCGTTCTGCTCGGTGACCGCGGCGATGTAACCCGCGAGCTGGAGCGCGTCCTCGTGGAACGGATCGCTCTCGAGCACGGTCTGGAGCTCGGTCAGCGCCTCCGGATAGGTTTCCATCTCGTAGAGAATCCGCGCCCGCTGGAACAGAACGCTGACCGCATCCGGATTGATGGTCAGCGCCTCGTCACAGTTGCGCAGGGCGTTCTCCCACTGCTGGCTGGCCGCGTAGTCGGCACAGATCGCGGCGGCCCGCACCTGCGTGTTGTAACGGTCGAAGGCTTCGAAGATGCGCGCGGCCGCTTCCTCTTTCTCGTCCCGGTGGACCGTGAACTCCTCGATGTCGAACGACTCGCTGGCCTGGATGTTCCAGACCTGCGCGTTCACCACCACGTTCTCGTCGGGCGTCTCTGTGTAGCTGGCGCAGACCGCGACGGGCGCGTCGATCTGTGAAGCGAGCTGACGCGTCCGGATGCAGTTCAGATCTTCGATCTTCATGTCGAAGTCCCGGACTGCGTCCTTGATGTCGTTCTCCGGGATCGCACGGTGCGTCGCCAGGTCGTCCATCAGCTCTCGGAGCTCCTTGGAGGCGTCCTTACCGAAGTTGTCCCTCGCACCTTCGAGCGGCTCGAAGTAGGGAACCAGAACGCGGAACCTGCCGCCGTCCTGGGCCTCGGCGACGGTCGCCGGTCCGAAAACCATGGCAGCCACCGCCAAAATCAGTGTCGTCTTAAGCCGTCCGAGCATCATTCATCTCCTCGGGGAAAACCCCGTCTTGGTCTCAGCCCACCGGACGGACCTGTTCGGCCCGAACCGCACGCTTCTGTTCGCTACCTACATAACCCCAGCCGGGGATGGAGGTCCTCCCTCCATCCCTGGCCGAGGAAAGCGCGGCACAAAGTATGGGGGGAGCAGCGGTCACGCCAGGGGGTTTTTCTCACGCCCCCGGAGCACCGCCGAGCACACATCGCCTACTACATCAATCAAGCTTCGAGGTTTCATCGCGGGATCGTGCGAAGGGTCCGTCGAATTCGGTCAGCGTCGCACGCAGGTCGTCCGGGAGCCCGACCGATCGCTCCGCGGCGTAGTCGAACATGACCTGCACGGTCGCGCCGCTCACCAACAGCGCTCCGTCCTCACTGCGGACCTCGTAGTCGATGTCGAAGTGCTTGCGCCCAAGCCGGCTGACACGGACGCCGACCTGGACGGTCTGCGGCCACAGCACCCGCTGGTGCCAACGGATGCGTGCCTCCGCGATCACGTAGTCGATGTCCTCGATGCCGCCCCGTCCCACGATCTTCCGCCAGTAGGCCCAGCGCGCTTCCTCGAAATACATGAGCGCCTCGGAGTGGTGCGCATGCCCGCCGACGTCGATGTCCCGGAAGCGGACCGTGACCGGGTGATGGAAGCGGAACGCGGAGGGCGACTCGGACACTGGGACACCTACAGGTGACAGGTGAAAGAAGGATGACGACCACGGTAACGGATCATCTCACGCCGGGTCCGGCCGGGAAACCCTTTCATCGAGCTTCGCGTCGGCCGTAGCTTCAAGAAGAAGCTCACCCAGAGGGAGGCCTCCATCCATACGATCGATCTCTGGCGCTGGACGCGCCTCCTGCCGGCCTCGGCTTGCATTGGGCTCACGGGGTGCGTGGGAGGCGCCGTGATGGCGGAGTCCACGCCCGTGCTCGAGGTATCGGAATGGCGGGCCCTGGCCGCACCGAGGCCCGCTCCGCTTCCGGGCGCGCAACGGATCGCACTCGGCGACGTCGACCTGCTGGGGGGTCCCGACTGGCGCATGCCCGTCCCGGTCGCGCCGCGGTTGGCCGTCTCGGAGTTGATCGCCACGAACCTCCTGCCGCGATCCGACGTAACGTGGGTCGAGCGGCGGCGCTTCACGGTGGCGGCCGAAGCGGAGCGTACGGGCGACCGCGCACCGGAAGCGCCCCCGGCCGGCGTCTCCGTGCGGCCGGACTTCGTCTTCGCCGTCACGTGGTCCGCGCTGGACGCGACCGGCGGTCAGCTGGAGATGCGCCTCACCGATCCGGCCACCGGAGCCGTGCGCGACGCTTGGCGTGTCACCACGAGCGCGGACGCCGGCCCCGTCGCGCTCGCGCGCACGGTGATCGAGGGCCTG
Source organism: Gemmatimonadota bacterium (assembly GCA_040904885.1). Classification (GTDB taxonomy): domain Bacteria; phylum Gemmatimonadota; class Gemmatimonadetes; order Longimicrobiales; family Gaopeijiaceae; genus JAWLHJ01. The sequence continues at coordinate 58,147 of JBBDSN010000214.1, forward strand.
TTGACCCGCCTCTCCGAGCTCGACCTTCGCCCGCCCACACCCCGCCGGACCGGCGACGCCGAGCCCAACGGGCAGCCGGTCTCACGAGCGGGCGTGGAGCACTTCCTGCGCGGGCTCGCCGCGGAAGAGCGGTGGCGGTGGGAGGAAGCCCGGATCGGCTACCAGGCAGCGCTGGCGACCGACCCCGGCTTCTCCGAGGCGCGGGCGGCCCTCGAGCGGACCGCCCGGCTACGTCTGGGTGGAACGCTCGCGGAGTCGGACTGAACCGGACCCACGCGGGTGCGGGTCAGCCGCCCCCGAGAATGCGGATCCCCCCGGACCCGGTATCCACCGAGATGGTGCCCGATCCGTCCCCGATCGTGCCGCGCAGTACGTCACGGCGGGCCGTGCGGACCTCCATGGGGAGGTCCACGTCGATGCGGCCACTTCCCGTCTCGAGGTCGATGTCCGCGCCGAAGTCACTCGGGACCCGGAGCGTCACGGAACCCGAGCCGGTATCGACGAGCAAGCGCCTGAGGCCGGAAAGCACTTCCACCTCGACCCCACCGCTCCCCGTGTCGACCTCGACGTCCTCGCTGCGCGCACCACGCACACGCACGCCGCCCGATCCGGTGTCGATACGCAGCATGAGCGCCTCGACGTCGTCGACGACGATACCGCCCGAGCCCGTGTCCAGCTCGACTTCGCCTCCGGCGATGCGCATTGCGTCGATCCGGCCGGAGCCGGTGTCCACCATCACGTCACCGCGGATGTCGGCGACCTCGACCCGG
>JBBDSN010000214.1:59016-61888 GCA_040904885.1 Gemmatimonadota bacterium
GCCGGAGCCGGTGTCCACCATCACGTCACCGCGGATGTCGGCGACCTCGACCCGGCCCGATCCGGTGTCGATCGTGACGGACCCGGTGATGTCGACCGCACGGACACTCCCGGACCCGGTGTCGAGACGCAGGTCGCCGGTGACGCCGCTCGCCTCCAACTCCCCGGTCGCGAGATAGATCTCGGTATCACGGCCCACCGGGATCTCCACGACCAGGTCGGCCCAGGCTTCGAGGCCGTCTCCCGACCCTCGCACCCGGACCCGATCTCCCCCGATGCGCCAGCCGCCCGAGAACGTGCCGTCCGGCCGCACGTTGAGCGTCGTCGTCGAGCCTCTCCCCATCGCGGGATAGACGACCTCGTCGGACGGATACCGGACGCTGAGCGTCTCGCGCCCGCCGGACGTCCCCTGCTCGAGGGTCAACTGTGCTCCGTCGCGCCCGCCACGGCTCATCCGCACCACGACTTCCGACCCGGTCCCGGACACGACGTCCACCCGGCCGGCCAGGTTGTAGATGGCGACGTCGGCGCTCGACAGGCGGGCGACCTCCTGGGCGCTCGAGGGCGTCGAAGCCCCCAATGCCAGTCCGACCGCGAGCGCCGCGCCCGCCAGCAAACGCTTCGTCGTTCTCATCCTTCTCATCCTCGTCGTCATCGTCACCCTCCTCTCGTCGTCATCGTCATGTCATCGATTTCCCCGCACCAACCGGATCGCTCCGTCGAACACCTCCACTCGCACCTCCGCCCCTCCCTCCCCCACCGTGAACTCGAACGGGCGTCCGCTCGTGAACCCCGACACTCTGACCGGGAAGTCGGACTCGAACGTCCCATGGAACGTCGAGACGCGAACACGCGCGCTCAGATCCCGCGGCAACTCGAGCCGCGCATCGCCGGCGTGCAGGAAGAAGTGGTAGCGCCCTCCCGCCACGATGTCGCCCGTGAAGATCATGTCGCCCGCCTGCGTCTCCCCGCGCACGCTCGCCGAGCTGAGGGCCTCGAAGAAGAGGTCCCCCGCCAGACTCTGGGCCTCGACCGGTCCCGACGCGGCGCGAACACGCACGTCGTCGCTGTGCGACGAGAGATACAGCGCACCGCTCGTGGATTCGGCCACGATTTCACCCGCCATGGTCCAGGCCCGTACCGGCCCGCTCGTGCCCTCGACCCTGACGTCTCCCGAGACGCTCCCGACGGTGATCGCTCCGGCCATGCCCCGTACCGACACGTCCAGGTGGTGACCCTCGATCTCGAGGTCCGCCCACACCGGCACCCGCAGCGCGACATCGACCGTGCGCTCGGACGCTCCCTTACCCGCGGTTCCGATCACGACGCGTCCGTCGGTGCGGCGCAGCCCGATCTCGTCGCTCTGCCGGCCGGTCTTCACCTCCATACGATCGCCGTCGACGGCCTCGACGGTCACCGACCCTGAGAGGTCGCGCAGCACCACGCGGTCGCCTGGTCGCAACTCGACGATGGTGTCGAGCGCGGGCGAGGCCACGGCAACCGGACCCGGCACGCACGGCGCGATCACGAGCGTGGTGAGGAGGGCCAGAAGCGTCATCCAGCGAACTCCACCATCCGGGACACCTCGCGGAGGTATTCGAGCTTGCGCTCGTAGGTCCGCTCGAGGTGATCGCGCACGAAATCGTTCTCCGGGTCGAGTGCCAGGGCATGGTAGGAATCCTCGATGGCCCGCTCGATGACCAGGAGATTCCGCTCGAGCGCGTCGACGGTGCTCGGGTCGAGCCGGTCGTACGTCTCCGCCAGGACCGCCTCCAGCATGTCGAGCTCGGTGGCCCACTCCTCGGGAATCGGCACCGCCGCTCCGGTCGCCACGCTGCTCGAGGCGCGGGTGGGAGGCTCGAGGTCGGAGCCGGCGCGATCGCCACCGCCCAGGGCCCACCAGGCGGACGAAGCCGACAGGGTGATCAACACCGCGGCCGCCGCCGCGAGCTGTGGGACGCTGAACGTGAACCGAGCGGGTCGGGCTCGCGTTCTCGCCCGAGCGATGCCGGACCACAGATCCCTCGGTGGTGCTACCGGCCCGAGGGTTCGCGCCAGCGCCCGAACCTCGGACAGGCCCGACAACACGTCCCGGCACGCCCCACATTCGACGAGGTGTCGCTCGACATCGGCGGCTTCTCTTTCCGACAGGGCACCGTCGAGATGCTCCGAAAGCCTTGCCACGACCCGTTCGTGTCGCTCGTCCATGCTCATAACTCCAGATATTCCCGCATCAGCATACGCGCCCTGTGGAGCTGGGACTTCGAGGTCCCGATCGAGACTTTCATGAGATTCGCGATCTCCTCGTGGCTGTACCCTTCCACGTCGTAGAGCACGAACACCTCCCGGGCCCGGTCCGGCAGCATTCGCACCGCCGTTTCGAGATCGAGCCGGGTGCACGGCATGTCCCTGCGGGGGCTCGCGGCCAAGGCCACGACGTCCTCACCCCCACCCCTCCGCTTCTCCCGATTCCGCAACGTACCTCTCCGGCTGAGGATGAGGTTCACGGCCAGGCGGTGCAGCCACGTGCCGAAGCGGGCCTGTCCGCGGAACGTGCCGAGCTTGTTCCAGGCCCGGATGAACACCTCCTGTGTGAGATCCTCGGCCCGCTCTGCGTCCACGAGGCGCACGGCGAGCGCGTACACGCGGTCGACGTGCGAGCGGTACAGGCGCTCGAACGCCTCTCCGTCTCCGTCCACCGCCCTGCGCACATCGCCATGCTCCTGCCCCGCCACCACCGTCCCGCCCACGGGCCTCCCGGGATGAAGATCTTTCGAGGATCGCTCACCCGGGTGAGACACGACCATGCCTCCCCGGGTTGGAACGCGCCTGAACCTGATCGTTGCGCGACTCCACGCCGTGGGCCACCATTC
>JBBDSN010000214.1:61988-71584 GCA_040904885.1 Gemmatimonadota bacterium
GAGCGTCGTATCGACTTCCAGGAGCATCAGATCGAATCCCTCGAGAGCACCATCCGTCGTCTTTCCGAAAGCAGCGAGTTCGACAGGAAGCTCCTCGAATCCAGGGAACGGTCGGTCGCGTCCGAGACCGACACCTCGACCGACCCTACGGTGTGAGGGTGGCTCCGGGATTCGCAACGCGGTGAATCGCTTCGCCCACGCCGGCCCCGCGGAGGTCATCGCCCACCGAGGCTTCAGCGCCCAGGCCCCGGAAAACACACTCGCGGCGCTGTCCGCCGCGATCACGGCCAAAGCCGACGCGGTGGAATTCGACCTCCAGATGACGTCGGAGGGCGTACCGCTGCTCTTCCACGATGACACGCTCGAGCGGACGACGGACGGAAGCGGCGCGGTCCGCGCTCACACGGTCGAAGAGATCCGGGCGCTGGACGCGGGCTCGTGGTTCTCCGAAGCCTTCGCGGGCGAGCCCGTGCCGGAGCTCGGAGACGCGCTCGATCTGCTCCTCCCGTGGCACGGCCGCATCTATCCCGAGCTGAAGGGGGTCGACAGCGCGCGGGATGTCGACCGCATCGTCGACGAAGTGGCGCGGCGCGGGTTGCTCGAGCGGACCGTGTTCATCGCCATGGACTGGTCGCTGCTCGACCGTGTGCGCGTCAGCGCGCCGCGGGCCGGCATCGGGTACATCGTGCGTAAGGCCCGTCAGACCGAGGACGCCATCGGGCGGGCACAGCAGGACCGGTGGGCACTTCTAGACTTCGAGAGGTCGATCCCGGTCCGAGACCGCTCCGCCGCAGCGAGGGCCGCAGCGCTCCGGATTCCGATGGCGGCCTGGACGGTGGACGACCCGGCCGACGCAAACCGGCTCCTCGACGTCGGCGTCTCACGCATCACGACCAATCAGGTGGCGAGGATGGTCGCTTGGAAGGCCGGCCTTCTAACCTCCGGCTGAAGGGGCCTCGTCCAGGGTCATCCTGAGCGCCCGGTCGCGCAGCACCTTCTTGTCGAACTTGCCGGTCGACGTCCGCGGGATCTCGTCGACGAGCACGATCCGGTCCGGGAGCCACCATCGCGGAAACGCTCCCCGCAGCGGATCGAGCAGTGCCCCCGCGTCGCGGTCCGATCCGTTCTCGAGCACGACGAAGGCCCAGGGACGCTCCTGCCACTTGGGGTCCGGGACCGCGACCACGACGGCCTCGGCGACGCCGGGTCGACCCATGAGGGCGTGTTCGAGGCGTACGCTCGAAATCCATTCGCCGCCGCTACGGATGAGATCCTTGGTGCGGTCCACGAGCCGGAAGTAGCCGTGCGCATCGCGGGTCGCGACGTCACCGGTCCGCAGCCATCCGTCGCGGAAGGAGTCCGAGGCGGCCCGCCGGTAGTATCCGGCCGTCACCCATGGTCCGCGCACCTCGAGCTCACCCGGTGTCTCGCCATCCGCCGGCGCCATCGTCCCGTCGTCCCGCACGACCCGGGCTTCGACGAAGGGAAGCGGTGTCCCCTGGCTGGTGCGCACGTGAAGGACTTCGTCCTCGGGCCAGGAGGCCATCTCCGCTCGAGGGTGGGTGACCATGCCCACGGGGGTCAGCTCGGTCATGCCCCATCCCGTGAGGATCTCCACGTCGAGCTCACGCCGGTACGCCTCGATGAGGGAAGGCGGTGTGGGCGCGCCACCCGCGTGGATGCGAAGCTCCGGATGGAGCGACCGCGGGCGGGCTCGAAGCTCCGCGAGCACCTCCATCCAGACCGTCGGCACGCCTGCTGCGAACGTGACCCCCTCGGCCGAGAGCAGATCCGCGAACCGGCGCGCATCCGGGTGCACCCCAGGTAGAACGAGGCCCGCTCCGGCCATCGCCGCGGCGAAGGGAAGGCCCCACGCGTTGGCGTGGAACATGGGGACGGCCGGCAAAACGACGTCGCGCTCCGAGATGCCGAAGCCATCCGGCAAGGAGATCGCCAGGGTGTGGAGAGCGATCGCGCGATGCGTGTACGCGACCCCCTTGGGCTCCCCCGTCGTCCCCGACGTGTAGCAGAGCGCCGCCGGCTTCTGCTCGTCGACCGGCTCCCAGCTCGCCTCGGGCGCTTCGGTCAGCAAGGCCTCATAGGCGAGCCAACCGTCGGGGGCTTCACCCGCCTGCCCAAGGCACACGAAGTGTTCGATGCCTGCCGCTCGGAGTCCTTCCCGGTCCGCATCCCGGGCGCCTTCGGGATCGGCCAGCAGGATCCGCGCGCCGCCGTGCCGCAGCACCTCGGCCACCTGACCGGACGCGAGCCGGAGGTTCACGGTGTGCAGCACGCAGCCCATCGCCGGCACGGCGAAGTACAGCTCGAGGTGCCGGTGCGTGTTCCATGCCAGGGTGGCGACCCGGTCGCCGGGCTCGGCGCCGAGGTCGGCAAGCACCGACGACGCCCGGCGCGCCCGCTCCGCCACCTCCGACCAGCCGTGGCGGACCGATGTGCTTCCGGAAGCGGTCACGACCTCCCTCCGCCCGAACAGGTCCGCAGCGCGCTCGAGGAAGTGGGTCGGTGTGAGCGCGTAGGGCATCATCGCGCTCATCCTCTCGACACCCGAGCCGCTTCCGACACCGTGCCAGGAAAGATGAGGGTGAAGGTCGAGCCCTCGCCGACCTCGGACACGACGCGAACCTCTCCGCCGTGCGCCTCGACGACACCCTTCACGATGGTGAGCCCGAGGCCGGAGGACCCTCGAGCTCCATCCTCCGTCTGCCAGTAGCGGTCGAACACGTGCTCGAGCATCTCGGGCTCGATGCCCGGACCCGTATCCGTGACGTGGATCGCGACCTGATCGCCCAGGCTCTCAGCCGTGAGCGTGACCCAGCCCCCTTCCGGCGTGAGCCGGATCGCGTTGTCGAGGAGGTTCGCGAGGGCCTGCAGCAACCGGTCCCGATCGACACGCGCACGCACGCGACGACCCCGGATCTCCAACCCGAGCGTGATGTCCTTCCGCTCGGCCTGCTCCCTGAACAGGTCGACGACTTCCTCGAGGATCTCCGGCAACTCCTCCTGTGCACGGCGCACGACGAGCGCGCCGTCCTGGATGCGCGCGACATCGAGCAGGTTCTCGATGAGGTTGCTCATGCGCTGGGCGGCCCGGCCGATGAGCTCGGCCTGCCGCATGCGCCCCGCATCGTCGAGCGGAAGCTCGAGAAGGATATCGGTGGCGCCGAAGACGACCCCGAGCGGGTTGCGGAGGTCGTGCGAGACGATGGAGACCATATCCTCACGCTGACGAATGGCTTCCTTGAGCGCCTCTTCCTTGAGCTGAACCTCGGTCATATCGGTAAACGTCAACACCGAGCCTCGCAGCTCCCTGCCGTCGATCAGCGGACGCTGCGTCCACTTGACCGGCAGGGACGTGCCGTCGCGGCGCTGGAGGACATCGACCCCGTCGGAATCCGCCGCCTCGCCCACTCGGAGCGCGGCGAGGACCGGAGAGTCGTCTCGGGATCTCGCCGAGCCGTCCGGTCGCACGGAGTGGAGGGTGTCGTGGAAGTGCTTCCCCTGGATGTCCCGGTCCGTGTATCCCAGCAGCTGCGACCCCGCCCGGTTCAAAGAGATGCAATGCCCCTCGAGATCGATGCCGAGCACACCATCGCCGGTCGCTTCGAGCAACGCGTCCATCTCCCGTCGCGCGCGAACCGCATCCCGTCGCCGAGCTTGTGCCTCCCGGGTCAGTCCCTTCAACCGGAAGCCGACCCGGCCGACCATGAACGTCGCGCCCAGCGCGAGCAGCGCGAGTCCCATGGTGATGTGGGACTGCAGCTCGCGGGCGTCGGCCATTTCGCCCTGGCCCGCTTCTACCGCACTTTGCATCGCGGCGTGGAGGAGCTCCGTCCCGCGTTGTAGGGACGCGTAAGCCGCTCGACTCCCGCTGAGCGCGGCGAGGCGCTCCTCGGGGTCGTCCAGGAACACTTCCTGATTCTCGAGGTGCCAGCGGGCCGTGGCCGCGGAGAGCTCCGCCACCCTCTCCCGGACTTCCAGGTCAAGGTTCTGTGACAACGCCCGAAGCTCGGCGAACACCCTGTCCTCCTCAGGAATCGCCCCGACGTACGAGAGGTGGAAGGACCCGTCTCCCGAGAGCACGAATCCTTCGAAGCGCGCCATTTGGCGGGACTGGAGGAGGGACAGCTCGGAACTCCTCGCGCTCGCCGGCTGGAGGATTTCGTTGATGTGGCTCTGGGCCTCCTCCACGAGGTCGTTCATGTACGCGGGCACGGCAGCCAGAGCGATGAGCGCGCCCGCCACGAACCAGAGCGCCCATAGCCCACGAGCACGCGCTTCGACCCCGTTCGGGTCGTCACCTCGAACTCGGCTCATCTTCTACACGCGGCTCTCCTGAGCCCGAGGTGGGCTCCATTCGCCTGTGAGGATCAGCGTCCCCCGAGCGTCGTCAGGCTCACGTTTCCGAGCGCCTCGACGTCCCACGCCTCCGGGACATCCGAGGACTCGAAGCCATTCAACCGTAGAAGATAGGCCACGATCTCCACGTAGCGCTCGGCCGGTAGGCTGTTCGGCGCGTCCTCGGGCATGGTGGCCGCCGTGAGGTCGAACAAATCTGCGGCCGTACGGTTGCGCCACCTCGTCTGGAACGCGGTGTCGCTGAACTCACTCGAAGAGTGACATGTGGTGCACGAGCTCAGGAAGGCGTTCTGGCCTCTCCGCGCCTGATCCGCCGGAACGATCATCGCCGCACCTGCCACCGCGGCTTCCGGAGCCGGGCTCCTCTCGGGTGCGGCAGGCGATGCGCTCGCTGCGGGAGCCGGGGTCGAGGAGCACGCCGACAGGGCGAGAAACGAGAGCAATGACAACAGTTTCGTGGAGGTGCGCATCGGGCCTGGATCTGCGAGGTGACGGACAAATGGATGACTAACATGACCGAAATCGAACTACGTCGGCAAGCTCGGTCGGCAAGCTCGGTCAGCGCGCCCGATGCCGCCACCGGACGCGGTGTAGCGCCTCCACGACGTCGGCGAGCAGCGAGAAGCGGTCGGGATCGTCCACGTTCCATACCGGACACTCGGCCGGAAAGGAAAGATCGTCGCTGAGCATGCCGAGGTAATCGCCGGGCTCGCCCCCCTCCCCACTCCCGTAGATCGGAGCGGCGTGCGCCACGCTCCGGAAGACCTCGAAGCGGGGAAACCGGGAAGTCTTGAACCCTTCGGCGATCACGATGTCCGCGTCGACGAGGTATCTCCGGACGAGCTCCTCGAGCGGCTGCTCGGCGCCCGCGTCCTGTCCACCCCAGCCGCCCATCACCGCAAACCCCTCGGGACCCGCCATGACGACCCGCGAAGCGCCGCCGGAATGCCGGTGCTTCCAGGAGTCGGTCCCCTGCCGGTCGAGGTCGAAGCCGTGGCCGTGCTTGACGGTCATGACCTCGTGGCCTCGCCGTGCGAGCTCGGCGACGAGCCCGACCACGGTGGTCGTCTTGCCCGACTTCTTCTTCCCGACGACGCAGACGACGGTCGGTCCCGTGGGTGGACCAGACTCCGTGTCGGACGGACCCCGCCCCGGCTCGTGCTGCCTGGCCGCTCGCTCGAGGTCGGCCGGAGTGTTCACGTTGACGGCAGCGGACATCGTCCCGCGCACGACGTGTCCATCCACGGCGTCGAGCAGCCGATGCGCACTTCGAACACCCTCGTCGAGCAGCTCGGCGGCGGGACCGGCGCAACCTGTCGCATATACGGCGCAGAGGGGCTCGAAACCCGGGGTGCCGTCACGCTCCGGTGCGACGGCCGCGGCGCTCCCGATCTCACGCAACAACCTACGAAGCGCATCCGCTCCGACCCCTGGGAGGTCACAAGCCAGCACCACCACCCCCGCCGCACCGGTCTCCTCGGCGTGCCGGAGCGCCGCTTCGATGCCGGCCAACGGACCCATATCGGCCCGCAGGTCGGGAACACGGGTCCAGCCGGCTCCGTCGTGCTCGGACCGCGACGAGACGACCACCACCTCCGCGCAGACTTCCCCGAGCACCGATGTGGCCCGGTCGAGCAGCCGCTCACCGCCGACCACGGCCTGGGCTTTGTCCCGGCCGAAGCGCGTGCTCTTCCCTCCGGCAAGGACCGCACCCAGATAGCGAGCGCCGTCGATCACGCGACCCGTTCTTCCCCGGTGTACACGTTGCAGCCCCCGTCGCGGGCGAACCCGACCAGGGTCTGACCGAACCGGCGAGCCAGATCGACCGCCAGCGTCGATGGGGCCCCGACCGCGACCAGCATCGGTACCCCGGCCATGACCGCCTTCTGCACGAGCTCGAACGATGCCCGTCCACTCACGACCAGCACCGCCTCCGAAGCGGGCAGCCGTCGCTCCAGGAACGCCGCGCCGAGCACCTTGTCGACGGCGTTGTGTCTTCCCACGTCCTCCCGGACGCCGAGACAGGTGCCGTCCGCTCCGAACAGGCCGGCGGCGTGGAGTCCACCCGTCCGCTCGAACGCGTCCTGGCGGTCGCGGAGCAGGTCGGGAAGCTCAGGCAGAAGCGTAGGGTCGACCGTGAAGCCCTCCGGAAGCGTGCGACATCCGAGCGTGGTGACCGCGTCGAGTGACGCCTTGCCGCATACGCCGCAGCTCGATGTCGCGTAGAAGTTGCGGCGGGTCCGTTCGAGGTCGAACGCCACGCCGGGCCTGAGGCGTGCTTCGACCGTGTTGTACTCCTGGCTATGGTCACCCCGGCAATACGTGAGCTCCAGCACGTCGGCGGCCTCCGAGACGACACCTTCTCCGTGCAGGAAACCCGCGACCAGCTCGAAGTCGTCTCCGGGCGTGCGCATGGTCACCGCGAGCGGCTCCGTCGCGCGCCTCCCGTCGGGGTCGACCCATGAGAGACGGATCTCGAGCGGCTCTTCCACGACGAGCGTGTCCCGGATGCGCTCTCGGTCACCTTCACGATACCGGACGACGCGCGCGGACCGCGTCGAGCCGCGATTCCCGATCACGGGTCAGTGTCCCGAGGCGTCCGCCTGAATCGCCTCGACCTCGTCCTGAATCGAAAAGAAGACGTCGAGCACGTCGGCATCGAACCGGGTGCTGCTCTCCTCCCGCATCATCTCGCGCACCTCCTCGTTCGGCACGGCCTTCCGGTAGGGCCGGTCGAAGGTGAGCGCATCGAAGAAGTCGACGACGGTACAGATGCGTGCCTCGACCGGGATCTCATCCCCCGAAATACCGTTGGGATAGCCCGTCCCGTCCCACTTCTCGTGATGGGCCATCGCGATCCGCTGCCCCATCTGGATGACCGGCGACGTGGAGCCCGCGAGGATCTGACCGCCGATGGAGGTGTGCGTGTTCATGATGCCACGCTCCTCGTCGGTCAGCGGGCCCGGCTTGAGAAGGATGTGATCCGGGATGCCGAGCTTGCCCACGTCGTGCATGGGTGCGGCATGCCGGATGGTGTCGATGAGGCCAGGCGCGAGGTGCATCGCGCGGGCCATGACCTCCGAGTAGCGGCCAATGCGCTCGATGTGACCGGCCGTGTCGTGGTCCTTGTATTCCGCGGCGAGCGTGAGCCGGTAGATGGTGTCGAGATGACCTTCCTGGATACGCCGCTGTGCCGCCGTCACGTCCTCGAGGGCGCTACGGAGCTCTCGCGTGCGCCGCTCGACCGTCGCCTCGAGGGTCGCCTGGCTGGCGAGAAGCTGGTCCTGCGCCGCCTTCAGCTCGAGCAGCCAGTGCAGACGAAGGCGAAGCTCGACGTGATCGACCGGCTTGTTGATGAAATCGTTGATTCCCGCTTGATACGCGCGGAGCCGATCTTCCCGGGCCTCCAGGCTCGTCACCATGACGATCGGGAGATCCTGCGGCGAGCGCGTCTCGCGGATACGGCGCGCCACGTCGAAGCCGTCCATGTTCGGCATGTGCGCATCGGTCAACACCAGATCGACCCCGAGCGCCACCTTGGCCAGTGCTTCGATCCCGTCCGCGGCCACCTCGACATCGTAGCCGAAGCCACGGACGAATTCCGCGTGCAACGTGCGCGCCAATTCGTCGTCGTCGGCGACCAGGATCGTGAAGCGATGCGCCGGTGCTGCGTGCCTCGCGAAGCCCAGACCCGGCATCGCGTCGGTTCCGGCGGAAGATGAGGATTCGGGCGTCACTGGAGCTCGATCAATGGGTAAACGGCCTTCACAAGCTATGCGCGTACGGGTCGCCAAGCCAAGCCCGGATTGTTGCCCGGGTCTGAGTGCGGTATCTGTTCCACCCCGGTCTGCGCGGTTCGATCCTCGCCACCGGGATCGTCGCCTGCTGGCCCGGAGGCGCTGCCCGTCGCATTCACTTTCAGCCCGGGTTGGCCGCCCTCCACGCTTCCGCGAAGTCTTCCGCACACTGCTCACCGATCCTGAACAGCAGGTGCATGCCCTGCACCGATGTCGTTCCGATCCAGGTACGGTGCCAGGTGATCGCGGTCTGGCCGGGCCGGCCGAACGGCTCGTGGAACTCGACCCGTGCCGCGAACGCGATCGATCCGCTGTTGTAGAAGGTCTCGACGCGGCACACCAGCATACGCTCCGCCGCATCGTCGACCGGCACGCCCATCTCGCCGAGAGAGGCTTCGAACGTCTCGATCACGGCCTGGTGGAACTGGTCCTCGGTCGCGCCACCCGCGGTCTCGGTGATCAGCTCGTCCCACTCGACGACCGCGCGAACGGCCAACGGGGCAGCGCCCACCAATCGGGCCGGGTCGCCGAACGCCTCCATCTGGGCGGCCACCCGTGCCGGAGCCGGAAGAAGCACCGCGAAGAGCAGCGCCACGAGCGTGGCGCGAAAGGGGATGCACATGTCGAGGGGTGCTCCTTCTGCTGGAAAAGCGGGCTCTGACGAAGCGGGTCCCAGTACCCGATCTTCCTGAAGGGCGTTCCGGTCAGTCGTCCCCCGGCTTCTCGAACAGCGCGACGTTCGGTCGTGGGATCACGAGACGCCACCCGTGCCTTTCCGCGATCCAACCGAGCGTTTCGGGTGTGTAGAAGCAGACGTGCGTGGGGTCCCGCACGTACCACCAATCCTCGAACACGATGTCGGGCGTGAGCAGGCCGGTCATCACCCCGAGCCAACCACCGGGTCGCAGCAGTCCGTCGAAGCGCTCGAACTCCAGGCCGGGCTCGAAGAAGTGCTCCGCGGTCTCCGTACATGTCACGAAGTCGTAGCGTCGGCCGAGCACCTGCGCGTCCGGCGCGAAGAACGGGTCGTAGACCGTCATCGTGAAGCCCCGTTCTTCCAGCATGACCGAAAGTGTCGGGCCGGGGCCCGATCCGTAGTCGAGCCCCTCGCCCCCGGGGGGAAGGCGCTCCACCAGGGGCTCCGCGAGCCGGTCCAGGAAGGCCCGGTAGCGAGGATCCGCCGGATCGTTCTCGTGGGTCTCGTACCGCGCCCGTTCGTCCCGCGGGTCGAGCCGGAACGACGGGTGGAGGAAGACGAGGCCGCACAACTCGCAACGGTGATACGCCCGCCCTCCGGCTTCTGCGAAGAGAGGCGCACCCGCACTTCCGCATAGCGGACAGCTCATTTTGCGTTGCCCTCCACTCGCGCCCCATCTAGGATGAACATCTTTCCCCCCGAACCCGTGACACCATGACGTTTAC
>JBBDSN010000215.1:0-15364 GCA_040904885.1 Gemmatimonadota bacterium
AGGCTGAACCCGTGGCGCTGCAATCCTGGTCGTCTGCCTTCTTCAACAGCCTTCTGGATGCTTACGCGGAACGCCACGGCCTTCAGCCGGCCGTCGTGACCGGGAAGCCCGAAGAGCTCGGTGGCTCGGCCGGTGGCGGGGAAGCGACGGGGCGCGGCGTCGCGATGATCGCCGGGCTCACCATGAAGCGGAAGGCGGCATCGTGTTGCGAGAGCATGCCGAGGCCGACGAGATCGACGGACAGGAGCTCCTCTCGCTCGACGTGGACATCCTCGTGTTGGCGGCGCTCGAAGGAGCCATCGACCGCGACAATCAAGGCGAGGTCCAGGCAAAGCTCGTCGTGGAAGGCAGCAACGCGCCCATCACCTGCGAGAGCGAGTCCGAGTTGACGTCGAGGGGCATCCGGGTCGTGCCGGACCTGCTCGCCAACGCTGGGGGGGTGACCGCCTCCTATTTCGAATGGGTCCAGAATCGGCAGGGCGAAGCGTGGTCGCGCGAGCGGGTGCTCGACGACCTGGAATCGAGAATGCGCGGCGCGTGGGAGGCAGTCCTCGCCCGGGCGGAAGCCGAAGACGTGTCGTTCCGCGCCGCCGCCTACCTCATCGCCGTCGAACGGGTGGTTCGCGCACGGACGTTGCGGGGACGGTGACGGCGCGGGTCACGTCACTCGTCGGGGTAAACCTCCTCGGCACAGCTCTCGCAGATGGCGTGCGTGAACTCGGCTTCCGTGTGTCGGGCGACGTAGCTCATGCATCGCTCCCAGAGGCCCTGTTCGTCGCGAATGCGATGACACACGGCACAAACGGCGATCAACCCCCGCAGCGTCTTGATTTCGGCGAACTGTTGCTCCAACTGTGCATTCTTCTGTTCGATCAGGTGGCGCTGCATCCACAGATCGCACAGGATGCCCACCTTGCTGCGCAGCACGTGCGGATCGAAGGGACGGAAGAGGTAGTCCACGGCGCCGATCTCGTATCCGACGAACACGTGATGGGGCTGCTGCTTGACGGCCGTGACGAACAAGATCGGAACGTGCTGGGTGCGGGCATTGGAGCGCATATGCTCCGCCACGTCGAACCCGCTCATCCCCGGCAGATGTACGTCGAGGACGACGGTCGCCACATCGTGGTCGGCGAGGGCGTCCAGCGCCTCTTCACCCGACTCGACGAGGATCAGATTCCGGTTCTGTGCCTCGAGAAGGGTCTCCAATTCCAAGAGATTCTCGGGCACGTCGTCGACGACGAGAACGTCCACTGGCTCGTGCGTCTCTTCCATGGAAGACCTCAGAGCTGCGGGGACGGGAAAGACTTCAGAACAGGGGCAGACCCTCAGCCGGTGTCGGGGTATTTCCTCGGATTCGCCTCGCGCATGAGCGCGTAGACCGTGTTGTAGACATCTTCGACGCCCGGCTTGCTGAAGAAGTCGCCATCCGAACCATAAGCCGGACGGTGCTCCTGCGCCGTGATGGTGGTGGGCGGCGCATCGAGCCAGACGAAGCCTCCCTGCTCTTCCACGACCTTCTGGACGATGTGGGCCGACGCGCCACCGGGTACGTCCTCGTCGAGCACCACGAGACGGCTCGTCTTCTTGAGCGACTCCACGATGCTGTGGTCGAGGTCGAACGGGAGTAGGCACTGCACGTCGATGATCTCGATGTCGATGTCCGCCTCGCGCAGCAGGTCGGCGGCTGCCTCGGCGATCCGGCAGCAGGCCCCGTAGGTGACGAGCGTCACGTCACGGCCTTCGCGAAGCACCTCGGGCTGGCCGAGCGGAATCGTGAACTCGGTCAGGTTCTCCGGCAGTGGCTCGCGGAGCCGGTACCCGTTGAGCACCTCGATGACCAGCGCGGGATCGTCGCCCTTCAGGAGCGTGTTATAGAAGCCCGCGGCCCGCGTCATATCGCGGGGCACGATCAGGTGCATACCCCGTAGGAGGGACATCAGCGCGGCCATCGGTGAGCCTGAGTGCCAGATCCCCTCGAGACGATGTCCGCGCGTCCGGATGATCGCGGGAGCCTTCTGCCCGCCCGCGGAGCGCCACTGCATCATGGCCAGGTCGTCCGACAGTACTTGGATCGCGTAGAGGATGTAATCGAGATACTGGATCTCGGCGATCGGCCGGAGTCCCCGAACGGCGAGGCCCACCGCCTGCCCGGCGATGGTGGCCTCGCGGATGCCCGTATCGCTGACGCGGAGGGCCCCGTATTTCTCCTGCATTCCGGTCAGGCTCGCGTTCACACCCCCGAGTTGGCCCACGTCCTCACCGAAGATGAGCACGCGCGGATCACGCTCCAGGATGGCGTCGAATGCCTTGTTCAGCAGCTCGAAGCCACGGATCTTCTCAGGATCGTCACCATAGACGGGAGGCACACCCTGGACGAGAAGGGGCGACTCGTCCGACTCGCTCGTCAGGTAGCGAGCGAAGATCGCCCGTCCCTTCTGCAGAGCCTGCCGGTTCCACTCGGCGAGCCGCGGTGCGACGGGATTGTCCTCAGCGCGGACCAGCATCAAGGCCGACCTGCAGGTGTCGACGAGTTGCTTGCGGAGCGGCGTCTTCATGCCGCGTAGGGTCTTCGCCAACGAACCGAGCTCGTCGGCCTGCCCGGAATGGCCGGCCGCCTCGTCGATCAGATCAGCGAGCTCTCCGGCCTCACGAACCGGACCCGCGCGATACGCCTCGAATGCCTCGTCCCGGTACTCGAACACCTTCTTGTCGAGCGTCGCTTCGAGCGCGTCGAGATCCGCCGCGGCCGCAATTCCTTCCTCGATCATCCATGCGCGCATCTTCGTGATCGGGTCGAACGCGACCTCCCACTCCAAGCGGTCCGCCGGCTTGTAACGCTCGTGGCTGCCCGACGTCGAGTGCCCCTGCGGCTGAGTCATCTCGACGACGTGCACGATGCCCGGGATGCGGCCGTGGCGTGCGTTCTCCGCGGCCCGGCGATAGACCGACAGCAGCGTTGCGTAGTCCCACCCCCGCACGGTATGCAGGTGATATCCGCTCGGCAGGTCGTCCCGGCGCCGGAATCCCTGAAGAAGCTCGGTCAGATTGCCGCCGAGCACCTGGAGGTCGTTCGGAACCGAAATCCCGTACCCGTCGTCCCAGATCGAGACGATGACGGGTGCCTGGAGCACGCCAATGGCGTTGAGGGACTCCCAGAAGAGGCCCTCGGCGCAGCTCGCGTTCCCGATGGTCCCGAACACGACCTCGTTCCCCTGATTCGAGAACTCGGTCAGGTGGTGGAGCGACTCGAGCTCCCGGTAGAGACGCGAGGCGTAGCCCAGTCCGACCAGGCGCGGCATCTGCTCGCCTGTGGGAGAGACGTCGGCCGAGGAGTTTGGACGCGCCATGTGGCTCGTCCATTGACCCCGCTCATCCAGGAGGCGGCTACCGAAATGGCCACCCATGGAGCGGCCGCCGCTCGCAGGATCCGCCTTGGTGTCCGCGTGCGCATAGAGCTGCGCGAAGTACTCCTGAGGCGTCAGGAGGCCCAACGCCATCATCAGCGTCTGGTCGCGGTAGTAGCCCGACCGCCAGTCTCCCGGCTCGAACGCCCGGGCCATCGCGACCTGCGCGACCTCCTTGCCGTCCCCGAAGATGCCGAACTTCGCCCGGCCCGCGTGCACCTCACGTCGGGCCACCATGCTCATCTGGCGGCTGAGGTAGGCGAGACGGTAGTCGGAAAGGATGTCGTCCCGGCTAAGCTCGGGCGCGATCGCAAGGTGGTCTTGAGGCGTCGACACGGTCATCGGGTTCGAGGAGCGGAGCACCGGATTCTGGGAAATCTCCCGGCCATCCGGGCGAGTGGAAGCACTCAAAAGTGACCTCGAAAGCTCTCCCGTGCAATGTCGTGACGGCTGCCGCCGTGGGTCGACGCCGGGTCGCCAGCAGCCCCCCCTACGAAGCCAACCGCCTCCCAGGCCTCGCCCGATACCGCTCGTAGAGCTCCTCGTGCCGGTTGTCGGTGCTTACTCGCCGGCCCAGGATGAACACGTCCAGAATCTGTGTCCGGATCTCGAGCGGGTCACCGTCGGTCACGATCACGTTGGCGAGCTTGCCGGTCTCGAGGGTCCCGATCCGGTCGCCGAAGCCAAGCATATCCGCCGCGTTCCGGGTGACCGCCGCCAGGGCGGCCTCCCTCGGCAGGCCGTAGGGAACCGACATGGCCGCTTCGTAGGGCAGCAACCTCGAGTCCGACGAGTCGAATGTGGAGATCGCGATCCGGACGCCGGCAGCGTGCAACCGCGCCGCGTTGGCGTAGGGCTCGGCGTAGGACGCATCGGGTCCGCTCGGCATCGCCTGGGCTCCGGACAGGATCATGTCGACGTCGCGCTCGGCCAGCCACTCGGCGATCCGCCACCCTTCCCTGCCCCCCGTGATCACGTAGCGAATGCCCTGTGCCTCGGCCCACTCGACCGCGTTGCGGATGTTTCGGGCTCCGTCGGCCGCGAGCAGGACCGGCAGCGATCCGTGGGCCACGTCGGCCATCGCCTCCAGCTTGAGATCGCGCGGGACGGATCCTCCGGACTCGAGCGCCCGGGCGTGCTGACGGCCCGCTTCCATCCAGGTATCGAGACGCTGAACGGCCTCTTCGTACCGGGTCTGGGCGTCGCTCCAGGTCGTATTTCCACCCGCGGCCTGGCTCGGGAAGTTCACGACGAGCGCCGCGCCCGGCTCGATGGCCATCTCCTCCACGGTCCACCCGTCGAGCCCGATGAGCGACGCCTGCCCCGCGATCGATCCGTCCCCGCCCTGCGGCGCGCTCATGGTAACGGTGACGCCGTTGGCGCGGGCCACGGGAATGTGCTCGCTCGCGGGGTGCACGGCGGTGGCCGCCCGCAGGTGCGGGTTGAAGTCGCCCTGCTCGCGCGCGTCGTTCGTGACGTCCACCGCCCCGATCTCGGTGAGGCCGAGGCGGGTCACCGCGTCGAACATTCCGGGATAGACGTGCCGACCCGTCGCGTCGACGATCTCGGCTCCGAGCGGAGGGCTCACCTCGGGCCCGACGGCATCGATGCGGCCGTCGCGAATCACCACGGTGCCCACGAACGACTCACCCGACAGCGTGTGCACGGTACCTCCCTGGATGGCATAGGTCTGGGCGTCGGCCGGGAGGGCCGGAGCGAGCCCAAGCGCGCCTGCCACGAGCACGGATTTCATCGCCATCGCCGGCCTCATCGTCCACCTCCCCGCGACGCGTCCGTATAGGTCGGGGGGACTCCCAAGCCGTGCTTCTCCATGAGCATGCGCTTCTCGTTCTCGAGTGCGGTCTGTCGTTCCCGGTCCAGCTCGATGTCGAAGTAGAGCGCGCCGTCCACGTAGGTCTGCACGACCTTCGAGAGCATGCTCAGCGGATGCCCGTCGAACACGGCAAGATCGGCGTCCTTGCCAACCTCGATGGACCCCACGCGATCATCGATGCCGAGCTGGATGGCCGGGTTGAGCGTCACGAGCCGGAGCGCCTCCTCCTCTTCGATCCCGCCCCATTTCACGGCCTTGGCGGCCTCCTGGTTCAGGTGACGGATCTCCTCGCCCGAGTCCGAGTTGATGGACGTGAGCACGCCCCGCTCGGCCATGAGCGCGGCGTTGTGCGGGATCGCGTCGTATGCCTCGACCTTGTAGGCCCACCAGTCCGAGAACGTGGAGGCTCCGGCACCGTGCTGCGCGATCTCGTCGGCCACCTTGTATCCCTCGAGCACGTGCTGCAGCGTGCGGATGGTCACGTCGAACTCTTCGGCCACCCGCAGGAGCTGCAGGATCTCGTCGGCGCGGTAGGAGTGCGCATGCACCCACCGCTCGCCGGACAGCACCTCCGCGAGCGTCTCGAGCTCGAGATCGCGTCGGGGCGGCACACCGCTGCGCCCGCCGGACTCCCAGGCCCCCCATGCCGCGGCATAGGCCTCCGCGTCGATGAACGCCTGGCGGATCACGTCGATCACGCCCATGCGGGACGCCGGATACCGGTCGGGATCCCGGTCGCGCTTCGGGTTCTCGCCCAGCGCGAACTTGATGCCCGGCATGGCACCCGCGAAGAGCATCTCCTCTCCGTCGGCGCCCCAGCGCAGCTTGATGACGGCGTTCTTGCCCCCGATCGGGTTGGCGGAGCCGTGGAGGATATTGATCGTGGTCACGCCGCCCGCGAGCGCCCAGTAGAGTCCGACGTCGCTCGGATCGAGCACGTCGCGGATGCCCACCATCGACGAGACGTTCACCGAGCCTTCGTTGATGGACGCCGCCGCGAGGTGGGAGTGCGCGTCGATGATGCCGGGCGTGACGTACAGGCCGGTCCCGTCGACCACGCGGGCGCCGCTCGGCGCGGTGAGACCCGTCCCGACCTCCGCGATGCGTCCGTCACGGATCAGGATGTCCCCGTCCTCGATCGTCCCGTTCGAGGCCGTGAGAAGGGTGGCGCCGTCGATGAAGGTCACGGGATCCGATCGGTACGGCCCGTCGAGCGTCGCCATCGCGACCGGCGATGCCGTCGTGGATTCTTCGTCTCGCTGCTCCGTCTCGTCCGAAGCCACCACCGCGCGGGTCACGTCGAAGCGCGCACCGTCCACGAAGACCGTCTCGATTCGCGTGCCGGGCTCGAACAGGTCACCGCTCGCGACCACGACGTTGGCGATCTTCCCCGCTTCCACGGATCCGAGCCGGTCGGCGACGCCGAAGATCTCGGCCGGCGACAGCGTGAGGGCCCGGATCGCGTCCGCCTCGGACAGACCGTGCGCGACCGCGCGGCGCACCCCATCGACCAGGGCGCCCGGATCGTCTCCACCCGAATGGAACGCGAAGCGCACCCCCGAGGCGGCGAGCACGCCCGGCGTCGTGGACGCCCGGTCCCACATCCGCAGGTCGGCCAGATCGGGCACGTCGTCCGGGTCGCCGCCACTCGGCGGCTCGGGCCAGTCCACGTTCACGAGCACCGGCAGATCACGCCCCGAGAGCAGGCTCGCCGCATCATATCCGCCCTGTGCGCCGTAGATGACCGGTCGCACCCCCATCTCGTCCGACGTCCGGATGGCGCGCTCGATCTCGATGCGGTCGTCCGCCGGGAACAGCACCGGCCATCCCTCCTGGAGCTGGCGCCGGATCGGCTCGAGGGTCGCATCCCACTCGGGACGGGAAAGGCCTCGCGGGTCCACCGCGTACGCGTCCCAACTCGCGCCGTAGTGCGCGGCGTCCAGGTAGAGCTGCTTGAAGTACGCGAACCGCCCCATCAGCGACCCAGGATATCCGCTGTAGGTGTCGGACGAGAGGTTGAGACGCATCGCGACCGGCGTCGCCACCACCATCTCGCGCGGCCGCTCGAAGTCCACCAGGTCGAGCACGGCCGCCTGTCCCGTCACCAGCCCGCTTCCGCGGGTGCTCAGCACGGTCGTCACGCCCGCGTCCCGCCAGACGCCGAACCGTCCGTCGCTCTCCGAGAGGTCCTCCGCCCCGCTCAGCCAGCTCGTCGTTCCCGGGCGGTCCTGGGCTCCCCAGGAGTGCGGCCGCTCACCCTGCCCTTCATCCGATGGGTGCCCGAGGGTGGTCAGGGCGTCGAACAGCCCGGGATAAACGACCTTGCCGCTCCCGTCCACGACCCAGGCGCCCGCCGGGACCTCGACGTTCGGCCCGACCTCCGCGATCAGTCCGTCCCGGATCAGCACGGTGCCTCGCTCGAGAGTCTGCCCGGACACCGTGACGATGCGCGCGTCCACGATCGCGTACGTGGAAGCCACGTCCGGCCGGGTGGGGCGCGGCTGGGCCTCCACGGATGCCGGCGCGAAGGCCAATCCAGCGACCACGAGAGCCGTGAGAGGCGAAACAAGGCTCGGGCGGGCGCGCGGGCCGGAGGGGCGAAGGTGCGACCTCATCTTGGACTCCTGCGGAACGGTGATCCGTGGAATCCCAGAATATCGCGCGGCCGGCCGAAGGGCCAGAACCCACCAGCACTTTCGCGGTCCGAGCCCCACCCGGCGGCCTGTGCATGGCACGCTTCCTGCTTTTTCACCAACCATTCGCCGCTCGTCGGCGACCCCCGGGAACGGGGGCGGGCTCCGCACGTCCAGTGGAGGAATCACCATGCCCATCGACGTATTTCCTTGGCCCCAGAACCCAGGTCTTTCCGTTCTGATGTGGGTACTTCTTGCCGTCCTGGTGCTCTACGGCGCAAGAACCCCGGCCCACCATGCCATTCTCGCGCTCGCGCGCACCGTGGCCCAGGGGTGCCGCCTCTCGTCCAGGGCCCTGGCGGAGCTCCAGACGAGGTTGGCCGCCCGCAACCGGGAAGTCATCCTGAGCAGTGGTCTCGAGGACACGGAGCGGCAGATCGAACAGGAGTTCCGGCGCATCTCGGCCACGGTGGACCGGGACCTCGCACGCTACCCCGCCCTGCACCGAAAGCTGACGGAGCAGGTCACGCTCATCGAGGAGGACTTCCGGCGCTCCACGGACGCGCCGCCCGACCCCGAGGCCTGGGATTCGGCATTGCAGGCGGCCAAGGAGCTGCTCAAGCAGAAGGGCCTGAACGAGGCCGGAGCCAAGGCCGTTGGAGCGCTCCACGAGGGTCTCGAGGAAGCTCGCGACCTGTCGCTCGCGGCGTACCGGGACGCGAGCAAGCAACGCCACCGCCTGCTCTCGAAGATGGCCCCGGTGTGGCGGCGCATGGAAGGCACGCTCAACCGGATGGACCGGTCGGTCAACAGCATCTTCGAACGAGCTCGCCGCATCGACGCGCTCATGGACGGCTACCGGGAGATCTCGAACGGCTCGGCCCGTGCCGAGCAGACCCTGTCTTCGTCCGCGCTCACACAGTTCTTCATCGCCGGCTTCGTGCTCGTGATCGCGTCGATGGGAGGCTTCATCAACTTCCAGCTGATCGCGCTGCCGATGTCCGAGATGGTGGGCGCGACCAGCCAGCTCGGGGGCATGCAGACCTCCGATGTGGCCGCGCTCGTGATCATCCTCGTCGAGATCACGATGGGCATCTTCTTGATGGAGTCCCTGCGCATCACCCGCCTCTTCCCGATCATCGGGAGCATGGATGGCAGGATGCGTCGACGGATGGCGTGGGTGACGTTCTCCATTCTTTTCATCCTGGCCAGCATCGAGGCGTCGCTCGCGTACATGCGCGACCTGCTCGCGGCCGACCGGGCGGCGCTCACGCAGAGCCTGGCCGGTGTGGCCATGGAGCGCCCCGAGTTCCTCTGGATCCCGTCCGTGGGCCAGATGGTGATGGGCTTCATCCTGCCGTTCGCCCTCACCTTCGTCGCGATCCCCCTGGAATCGTTCGTCCACGCGTCGCGTACGGTCGGTGGCTACGTGGTCGTCGGAATTCTGAGGATGTTCGCCTTCGTGCTGCGTCTCGTGGGGAACGTGGCCAAGAACCTCGGTCGGGGCTTCGTGCACCTCTACGACATCTTCATCTTCCTGCCGCTCAAGATCGAGGAGCTGGCGCTCGGACGCTGGCGCGACGCTGAGAGCGAGCGGGGAGCTGGAAAGACGGCGGCCACCAAGGCGGGTGTGACCACCGCGCTCGTGCTCAGCCTGTTGCTTGCCGGCTGTTCGAGCCCCGCGCCCCGGGGGACCGGTGTGTTCCTGCTGCTCGACACGTCCGGGTCGTACACGGAGGAGCTCGAGCGGGCCCAGCTCATCACCAACTACCTGCTGGGCGTGCTCGATCCGGGCGATTCGTTCGGCGTGGCCCGCATCAACGCCGGGAGTTTCACCGAGAAAAACATCCTCGTGCGTATGACATTCGATGCTCGCCCCACCATGGCGACGAGCCAGAAGCGACAGTTCAAGAACACCGTGGACCAGTTCACGGACACCGTGAGCTCGGCGTCGCACACCGACATCACCGGAGGGCTGCTCCAGGCCGTCGAATGGCTCAACGAGGTGAACCCCGGCCGCAAGACCGTGCTGATCTTCTCCGACATGGAAGAAGACCTGCCCGAGGGATTCGTGCGCGACTTCCCGCTCGATCTCACGGGCGTGGAGGTCCTCGCGGTCAACGTCACCAAGCTGCAACCGGACAACGTGGATCCGCGCGTCTACACGAGCCGGCTCGACGCCTGGCGGGAGCGAATCGAGGCCGGAGGCGGCACGTGGACCGTCGTCAACGATCTCGAGCGCCTCGACGTGGCGCTGCGGCTTTAGTGTTCCGAGAGCGACCTCGGACGTCCGCGCGGGTGCGGGCGGCCGGGGTCGCCGCCGCTTCGCTCCTGCTGCTGGGAGGGGCGGCCGGCTGCGGTGCGGGCCCGGAATACGACCTCGTCATCGAGGGCGGGCGGGTGATCGACCCGGAATCGGGGCTCGACGCCGTCCGGAACGTCGGGATCCGACGGGGACGGGTGGAGATTCTCTCGAAGGACCCCCTCTCCGGCCGTAGGGTCATCGAGGCACGCGGGCTCGTGGTCGCCCCGGGGTTCATCGACCTGCACCGGCACGGGCAGGACGAAGGCTCGTATCGACTGCAGGTCCGGGACGGCGTCACGACCGGCCTCGACCTGGAGCTGGGCACACCGAACGTTCAGGACTGGTACGAGGCGCGCGAACCCGGACAGATCGTCAACTACGGGGTGTCGGTCGGACACCTCGGCGCCCGTGCGACTGCGGTCGAAGATCCCGTCTCCGGCATCGGTGGGCGGAGCACGCGCGTCGCGGCCACGGAGCGCCAGCGGGCCGAAACCGAGCGACTCCTCCGGGTGGGGCTGGCGCAGGGGGCCATCGGGATCGGGTTCGGGGCCGCCTACACGTCCGGTGCCGGGATGGACGAACTCGAGCAGATGTTCACCGTGGCCAGCGAGCGGCGGGTCGCCGCGTTCATCCACACGCGCAACGGGCTGGCCGGGCTCGACTCGATTCTGGAGGTGGCCGGCGAGGTCGGCGCGTCCCTCCACGTCGTGCACGCCAACTCGAGCGGAGGCGAAGAGGTGCTCGCGTTCCTCGAGCGCATCGAAGCGGCTCGCGCGGCAGGCCAGGACGTGACGACCGAAGCCTATCCGTACGGCGCGTCGCAGACCCTCATCCAATCCGCGCCGTTCGACGGCTGGGAGTCGTGGCCGGACACCCGCTTCCGGCGCTACGAATGGGCGAACACGGGGGAGCGACTCACGCGCGAGCGTTTCGCGTTGCTCAAGAGCCGCGGCGGCGGCTCCGTCATCATTTATGGCCGCACGGAAGACTTGACCCTCGCCGCGGTCACGCATCCGCTCACCATGGTGGCCAGCGACGGGGGCGGCAGGCATCCGCGCGGTGCCGGCACCTTCGCTCGGATCCTGGGCCGCTACGTGCGAGAAGGGGGGGCGCTCTCGCTGATGGACGCGCTCGCCCGCATGACCATCCGGCCCGCCCAGCGGCTCGAATCCTTCGTCCCGGCGATGGCGAACAAGGGCCGCATCCGCGTCGGAGCCGACGCGGACATCACGATCTTCGATCCCGCGACGGTCATCGACCGGGCGACGTACGGGAACGGGTTCGCGCCGTCGGAGGGCTTCCGGTACGTGCTCGTGAACGGCGTCGTGGTAGTGGATGGGGGGCGGGTGGTGGAGGGGGCGCGGCCGGGACGAGCGGTGTTCGGGGTGGCGAGCTACTAGGCCTACAGAGATCCATCCGGCGCCCTCGGTGTCGCCGCGCGGTGATCTTCATATTATCCCAAGGGAACAGTGATGAAGACTCCGAGCGGGACACCGTGATTATGCGTACACGAAGCATCGCCTTGATGGCTTTACTCGCAGCCGCGCTCGCGTGGCCGGCCTCGGCGTATACCCAGGCCCTCGAGCAGTACAAGCTCGGCATGTTCCGCGACGGCGGACGGACCTTCGTCGGCGTGGTGCTCGACGACGCTGTCGTCGTCGATCTCTCCCGGGCGGACGCCGCAGCGCCTCCCACGCTCGAGGCGCTCATCGCGGCCTGGGACGATTCGTGGGCAGAGCGCATCGCGAGCCTCGCCGCGGCGGCGCGCCGGAGCCCACCGGCCTACGCCTTCCCATTGGATCACCTGACCACCCTGCCCCCGCTCGGCGACCCGGACGTGATCCTCATGGCCGCCCGCAACTATGTCGAGCACGCCGAGGAGATGGCCGCGGTCGGGCGTACGTCGGGCACGACCAGCGTCATCGACGAGAACGTGCGTGTCGGCCTCCCGGGCATCTGGACACGGGACGCCGGGGACGAGCGCCCCAATCCCTATCTGTTCCCGAAGCTCAAGACCTCGCTGTCGGCCAACGGCGACCCGATCGTGCTGCCGCCCGGACGCCCCAACATCGACTTCGAATGTGAGCTCATCGCGGTCATCGGCAGGACCACCCGGCGCGTCTCGGTGGACGACGCGCTCGACCACGTCTTCGGCTACATGGCCATGGTCGACGTCTCGGACCGCCAGGAACGGGCCGACGGTCGGTACGGCTCGGATTGGTTCATGGGCAAGAGCCACGACTCGTTCGGTCCGAGCGGCCCGTTCGTGGTCCCCGCGGAGTTCGTCGGCGACCCGCAGGACCTCGATGTCGGGTACACGTTGAACGGCGAGGTCATGCAGGACGCGAACACCCGCCTCATGGTGCACACCGTGCGCGACCTCGTGTCGTTCGCGTCGCATATCACGACGCTCGGGCCCGGCGACATGGTCGGCTCCGGCACCCCCGGTGGAGTCGGCGAAGGGCGCACGCCGCCCGTCTACCTGCAGGACGGTGACCGGAGCGCATGCACCATCGAGCGCATCGGCACGCTCCGCAATCCGGTGGTGGCCGCCCCGACCGGGTCACGCTGAACGACGCTCGGTTTTTCATGGCTGGCGGCTTGCATGCGTGTGGGCCGCGTTCTATGGTCACGCGATGAGGTGGACGATGTTCAGTCAAGCCCATGGTGGAACGGTAGACCCTTCCCGATTCACGAGACTCAGCTTCAGACGGAGGCGAGGGTGAAGCGCGATCAGAATGATCTCGAGGCGAACCGCGCTGACACCGACGCGAGCCTCGGCACCGAACGGGCGACGGCTGACACCAGCTTCAGCCAAGCGGACGCGCAGCGAAAGCTGGATGCCCTCATTGCGCGCGATCGCGTGCTCGCCGACCACCAGCTCATGATGTTCCGCGCCAAAGTGGACAAGCTGCTCGCGAACGAGCGTTCCGCGTCGCCCGCAGCCTCCGCCGATCTCGAGGGGGAGCGCCTCGCCGCGGATGAAAGCATGGAAGCGGAGCGTTCCGTCACGGACGCCGTGCTCGAGGACGAACGACGAAGGGGAGACGAAACCAGGCGGGAAGGGCGAGTCGTGACGGAGCTGAAGGCGCAGCGCGTCGATACGAACGAACGCCTATCCGATGAGCGCAGCCACGCGGACGCTGTTGCAGGTGATCACGACGCAGACGACAGTGCCGAAGCACACCGTAGAGACGTTTTCGCCATGGTGATGCATGACCTTCGGAACCCCCTGTGCGTGATCCTCGCCAACGCGGACTTCCTCGGCGAAGACGCGGAGGACCAGGACGTGCGCGAAGCGGCCGAGGACGTGACACTGGCGGCGGCGCGGATGGGCCGGCTATTGAACGACTTGCTGGACATCGCTCACATCGACGCGGGGAGCTTCCCGCTGAACAAAGAACGCCATGACGCGCGAGCCCTCTTGTCGGAGGTGCACAGGGCGTATCGCCCCTTGTTCGAGAGTCGCGGGATCAGCTTGACGATCGACGCGCCGAGCGAGGCCGTTATGGCATCGTTCGATTACGATCGTGTCGTACAGTTGCTTTCGAACCTGCTCGGCAACGCCATGAAGTTCACGCCTACCGGGGGGAGCGTCTTCCTACACGCCGAGCACCGCAACCAGGAACTCGTGTTCGTGGTCCGAGACGACGGCGTCGGCATCCATCCGGACACATTGGCGAATATCTTCGAGCGCTTCTGGCAGCACGACGCCGACAGCCGGCGAGGGCTCGGTTTGGGCCTCTACATCTGCCGGACGATCGCCGAGGCCCACGGCGGTGACATCTCGGTGGAGAGCGAGGTCGGCAGCGGCACCACGTTCCGGGTGTCGCTCCCGGCCGGCTGAAGCGTCCGGCACCCCCGCGTCAGCTGCCCACCAACGTGTTGAACAGGAACTTGAACGTCCCGTGCGTCTGGGCCCGATGCTGCGTGCGGAACCCGATCAGCACGATATCGCCCTCCCCGTGATCCACGTGGAGCATGGCCGCCTTACCCGCGATCATGTCCTCCCCGTCGAGCTGGCCGCTCTGTAGCACGTCGTCGGTCCAGTACGACGCGACCCGCCGCACCCGCTCACCGTCCGAAGACCGCTCCACCTCGTAGACCTGGTTGGCCCCGAAGAAGACCACCCAGGCGTCCTCCGGCATGCCCCACCCCATGGAGTGGTCCGTATCCACGTCCACGCGGAGCGTGGAGCCATGGGCCCAGAATTCCGTGTTCGGCACGTCGGCCACGATGTTGCGGATGGGCACGTCGAAGCCGTCGAGCACGAGATCGCCCGCCTGCGCGAAGGTCACGAGCCGGCCGCCGCCCTCGACGAACGCCTCGAGCGCCGCCACGCCCTCGTCCCCGAAACCGCTCCGGTAGTCGGGCGGCATGGAGGTGCGCTCTTCCTCGTCCTCCGGCCCCTTGAGCGTCTCCAGCGCGTCGTCGGGCACGATCAGGACGTCGATCTGGCTCGCCAAGCTTCCGGAGAGCACGTCCCCGTCCATGATGGTGTCGTAAGGGAACCCGAAATCCTCGATCATGAGGCGGGTCCAGCCCTCGTCCATGTTGCCGCCCCAATAGCGCTGGAACACGCCCAGGCGCAGGCGGCGGGCCTCCGGCGCGTACTCGTCGCCCGCGTCCACGTTCATGGCGAGGAAGTCGACACCGGTCTCGGCCGCGATACTCGAGGCGACCGCGTCGGACACGTCCGGCACCCAGAAGTCACCGGCCGCATGCGGTCCGTGGTCGCTTACGAACCGGTGCACGGTGACCCCTTCGTCCCAGAGCATGTTCACGGCGCGGAACGCGTCATTGAGATTGCCCGGGATGTGGAAGCCCTCGCTTCCGCGCGCCACCCGGCCTGTCGGGTCCGGCCGCGTCGCCACGATGTCGAGCGCGGCCTCCACCATGCCGCTCACCGGCTGAACGTCCACGCCCATGAACTCGGCGAGCACATCGGCGCTCATGTCGTACGGACGGATCGGGCTGCCGTCGGGGTTCCGCGTGTAGCTGTTCTGCGGATAGAAGGTGCGGCCCAGGAGGTACCGGATGACCCCCTGTTTGGGCTGAGCCATCGAGACGACCCATGAGCTCGCGGGATAGAAGCGCCCCTCGTGCACGAAGTCGTCGGGTGCCTGATGTACCTCCACGCCCTGCAGGAGCAGCTTGTCGACGAGCTTGGTCGCCGTGAGCGGGT
>JBBDSN010000216.1:0-2512 GCA_040904885.1 Gemmatimonadota bacterium
TCGCATGACGGGGAGCGGTTCGCACCGCGAACCTCGTAAGGATGTTAGACATGATCAGGAATAGAATCGCGCCAGCAGCCGTAATCGCGTTGCTGGTCGTCGCTGTCGGGTGTACCGATGGCGAGCAGGAACAAATCGAGAGCGAGGCCGCCGTATCAGCGTCGGAGTTCCGAGCGGCGATGAACGATTTGCGGGTCGATCTCAGATCCACGCTCGACCAGGTCGGATCGCAGATCGCCGACCTCGACGAGAGGTACCAGAGCGCCAACGAAGAAATGGCGAAGAACTGGCAGGAGACACGAGACGAGATGAGGGCGTATCGCCAGGAACTGGAAGCCGACCTGGCCCAGTTGGAAATGGCGACTGAAGACGAGGCCGCGACCTTGAAGGACGATATCGCCCAGAGTCTCGAAGAACTCACCCACAGGGTGGAGCGTGCTCAGCTCCGGTCCATCGAGGGTGGCGAGGAGTTCGTCGAGGCGTCCAGGGAGCGGTTGACCCGCCTCGAGCAGGACTTCGCAACGTTGACGCAGGAGACCTCTGAACTCTCGATGGAGGGACGCGAGGAAGCGTCGGAGACGATGCTGGACTTCAGCGCGAGGGCCGACGATCTCAGGACGCAGCTCGAAGCGCTCACCGACGCCAGCGCCGAAGAGATTTCGGACCAGCGCGAGGAGATCGCAGACGGCATCAGCTCGCTCACCGCTTCGGTCAAGCGAGAGCTGTTCGAGCTACGCCAGGCCGCAACGACCACGAGCATGCGGAATTGATGTTGCGTCGGGCTTCGCCCAACTGGGCGAAGCCCGACCCGCTTCAGGCCTCCGCGGGCGGTTCGCTGGACAGGGGCTCGTCGACCAGGTCCCACGCGAGATCGACGTACTCGAACTCGAACCACTCCTCGAACGCGGTCCAGCCGCGGTCCGCGGGCCACGAATCCGGCTCGGTGATCCAGTCGTTGAGCATGATCTCGAAGACGGTGTCCACGTTTCCGTGGATCCATTCGAGCGTCTCTTCCGGATCGTCGAACTCTGGAATCAGGAAGGAGTTGACCGAATCCCAGGCGTCTTCGGGGTCGACCGGGGTACCGTCCTCGAACGAGCAGACCCAGTCCACGAAAGGCTGACGGGGCCGCACCACGAGCACGCCGCGGTTGAGGAACCAGATGGGACGGCCTTCGGAGGATGAAGATTGCGCGGACATCAGTGGTCCTTTCTGTGGTTGAGAGCGTGGCGGTGATGGAGGTCGCGGTCGGTCATGGTGTTCGGGCGTTCCAACAGGACAGTCCACCCGCCGCAAGTCCTTCGACGGGCGGGAACGCCCCGAAGGAGAGGGTGCAGCCGGCTCCGTTGGTGGTGTCCACCATCCGTCCGCGCCACCCGGTGGGGCTGGCTTCCAGGACGTCCACCCGGGCTCCGGTCGGCAGCTCGAGGTCGCGAAGCGCGGAAAGCCGGGCGAGGTCCGTCGTGTAGGACGCCTGCGTCGAATAGTGGATCTCTTGTGCGGTGGCCAGTGCCCGGAACGCACCATTTAGGCCGGGCAGGTCCGCATCGGCGACGGCTTCGAGCTCGAGACCGCGCCCGATCGCGGCTTCCATCGAGGGGCCCGTCCATGGGCCCGATGCCACGATCGAGTAGGCCCGCACGTGCTCGACCTCCAGGGAATCCCTCCACACGCCGAGCACCTCGGCTCGGTCGATCTGTGTCGGTCGGAACCCCCTCGGGAGAGGCAGGTTCGCTCGCTCGCGTCCGTCGAGGTCGAAGACACGCAGCGTCGGCGGCGTCACGGACGGGGCGCCCAGCACCCACACCCGGCCTTCGGCGTCGAGGCGAGCGAACGTGGGCGCGGCCGCGCTCTCGATGGCCAGCGCCTCGACCACCGGTCCGAACACTCCGGGGCCGTCGAGGTCCGCGGGGGCTTCGAGGAAGAGCCCCCGGTGGTGCCAGGTCTTCGGCACGACTCGCTCGACGCGTGCGGAGTCGAGCGTCCCCATGTACGTCCCGTCGCTCGCGTCGACGAGCCCGTGACGGCCGAGCCGGTGATCGACCACGAGCAGGGTGTCTTCGCCCAGCGGATGAACACGCGACAGGGCCCGCCATTGTCCGGGTCCGTCCCCGTCTTCGCCCGACGCGCTCACCAGCTGACCGTCCGCCGTGTAGACACGCACCTCGCGCGATCCCTGGTTCGCGACCGCGATGCGTCCGTCGGTCAGACGCTGGGCGTCCCGGACGTCGTGGAGCTGATAGGTCTCGTCGCCGCTGACGACCCCGATGTGGAGGGTAGGCGCCGACGCGAGGGCCCACGGTTCCGGTGTTTCCGAGCCCGTGGCCCCCCCGAGATCTCGGTCCGCTCCGCACCCGGAGGCGAGCGTGAGGAGCAGCAGGGTGGCCGGGATCACGGCGGATTTCGATGGATTCTTCATGACGGTCTCGACGTTGTGCCCGGATTACGTCGCACTCAACGCGGTCCGGGCGCTTCGATGATGCCGCCCGGAAGCTCGATGCGAGCGCCGAGC
>JBBDSN010000217.1:0-2482 GCA_040904885.1 Gemmatimonadota bacterium
GAACTCCGTCATCGCACTCGGCTCCGAGTCGCCGCGCAGAATGGCGCCTCCCTGGCGCACGCTCTCGAGCAGCTCCTCGAAGAGTTCATCGTTCATTCCAATTCCTCCCGGACGAGTGCCACCAGGGTGCGGCGCCGCCGCTGCGTGAGCCGGCTGGGACAGGGGGATGGCGGGCCGGGCGGGACACGTAGAGCACTCCTAGCACAAAAGTATCAACCACCCCACATTACCAGGACAATCGTATCATTCTGGGGCAAGGAGGAGGGTCATGGCGCACGAGCGTAGCTATCCTCCCGTCTTTCTCAGCACCGAGGACATCAAGCTCCAGGTGTCGCGAGATGCGAAGGAGGGTCGGCTCCACAAGATCGGCCCGCGGCTGTATACGCCGAACGTCGTCGACGAGCCGGCCACCGTGGTCCGCAGGAACCTCTGGGAGGTCGTGAGCCTCCTGTTCCCCGATCGGGTCGTCGGCTACCGGACTGCCATCGAAGGAAAGCCGTCTCCGGAAGGAACCGTCAACCTCGTAGGCGGCTACGATCGGCTCCTCGAGTTGCCCGGGCTCACCATCCGCCAGATCGCCGGACCTGGCCCCCTTCAAGGCGATACGCGCTTCATGGGGACGCTCTGGCTGGCGTCCCGCCCACGCGCGTTCCTGGAGTGCCTTCGCCCATCGCGGACGACCCCGGCCGGATCACGGCGCCTCCCGCGCGAGGAGATCGAGAGACAGATGGAGCGGCTGGCTCGAGTGTCCGGCGCGGACGAGGTGAACCGGCTCCGGGACCAGGCCCGGTCCCTGGCATCCGACCTCCAAGCCGAAGCCGAATTCGAGGCATTGAACGACATCATCGGCTCCACGACGTCATCGGCACGTTCAGGATCGTCTCCAGTCGTGACGAGATGGGGCTGACCCTCTCCGACCCGCGGTACGACTTCGACGACCTCGTGGCCATCCTGATGTGAAACGCCGGTGCGCGGCAGGCACGAGGTGTCGGCTCGGAGCGTGTGCACCTCTTTTCGCCACATTGGGAATCGTTCAATTTTCCAACGATCGCGTCGGTGCTGCCCACAACGGTGTAGGCTTCGGAGCGCCCGTGCGGCGCGGTGCGACCCCCGGGAGCTCGCCACAGCTGCTCCGCTCCAATCGTTTGAAAATCGAACGGTTCTCGAAGTTCGCGCGGAAGGGGTCGGAGGCCGCCCATGCGCCTCCCTGAGCCCACGCTCAGCCACGGATTCCGCTGAGGGACGCACGTTTCATCTTCCCGGGTCGCTCGCAAGGGCGGTGGATAACTCAGTTGGCGCCACGAGATGATGATGGCCGCGCGCCCCGACAAGAGGCCCGGCACACTCCGCCGTGGTTTCGAGATCTTCCGGTCCCTCAGCGACCCGTTCGCGCGAGCCACGTTCATGATGTTCCTCGTCTCCGAGGTCCACCCGTTCATCGACGGCAACGGTCGCGTCGCCCGCATCATGACCAACGCCGAGCTGATCGCCGGGGGGCAGCACCGCATCGTCATCCCCACCGTGTACCGGGAGGACTACCTGCTCGCGCTCCGTTCGCTCACGCGACAGGGGCGCACGGATCCGTTGCTGCGGATGCTGGATCGCGCCCAGGAATGGGTCTCTCGCATCGACTTCGGCGACCTGAGGTCAGCGCTCCGGGTCATCCGGGACACGAACGCGTTCGCCGAGCCCTCGGAGGCACGGCTGCTCATGCCTGGGGGTTGAGGGAGGCGTGAAGCCGCCGCCTGAGGCCGTCCGGCGCCACATCGAGCCCGCCAGGCCAGGCAATCGTTCCCGAGTCCTCGTCGATGAAGACCTTCCGGAACTCGGCTTCGTCCTCCCAACTCGAGAAGACGCCCTGCCCCACGAGGTGCGCAAGTGAAACTTCTCCTTCCTCCCCGTCCTCGAACCGGATCCAAACGTGATAGTCCCGGCGAGGCTCCACGGCTACGATTCGATCGAGCATCGGTCTACTCCAAGGGGGTGACTCTGGACAAGCTCTGCTTCCGCGAGGCTTGGCGCCAGACCAGGCGGAGTTCTTGGCGCCGCCGACTCGACCACTCGACCACCAGCCCCAGGACCCGCGGAGGTAGCTCACCCCTCATTACACTTCCATCATCGATTCGGATCACGGCCTCCGCCTCCCCGTAGCGGGCGTGGAAATGCGGCGGCGGGTGATCATCGAAATACATGTAGATCGAGACGCCGAAGAATTGGGAGATCTTTGGCACGGGCCGCCGTGGCGGTGGGAATCAGGGCACCTCGCGTGGATGCCGTGAACCATGCCGCACGGCGCTGGGCGCATACATGACTGATTACGACCGTGCCGAAATGCCGAGAGCGCCGGCTCGACTGGGGGGACGAACAAACCCTCGTGGGCACGCTCGCGGAGCGAGATCGGCGTATCTACTTCGAATACGCCGCGGGCTTTACCTACGACCCTCTCCCGCTTTCCCCCTTCAAATTGCCGGTGAAGCCCGGA
>JBBDSN010000218.1:0-2475 GCA_040904885.1 Gemmatimonadota bacterium
CGTCGAGGCCCAGGTGGTCCATGGCGCCTTCGAGATGGCGCCGCGTGCAGCGGGCGATGAGGTCGGTCATGTTCGAGGAAACCGGGTCTGGGAGTGCGAACGACGTCGAACTCTAGGCGCGAGTCCGAGATCGGTCCACCGGAAGATGCAACCTCGGGGGCGGGATCCTCGTAGGATCAGCATGCACATTCCAGTCAACTCGTGAGGACAATCGGCCTATGGGTGGCGATCTCGACTTCCTGGTCCCGATCTTCGGGATACTCCTCGTGCTGGTTCCGGTCACCGGACTGACAGCCGTGCTCACGCTCCGCTTCGGAGGAAAGCCGTTCATCGAGACACTCGCCCGCGAGATGCGCGGGGTGGGGGCGCTTCCCGCCTCGGAGACGAGCCGCAAAATCGAGGAGCTCACGGAACAGGTCGACGTGCTGACGGCGGAGGTCGATCGCCTGCGCGAAGCGCATCAGTTCGACGAGCGCCTGCTCCGGTCGGACGATCCGGAGGTGTAGGGCGGTGGAATCCCTCGACGGGCCTCCTACCGGAACGGAAGAATGGCCATCTTGCTCACGCTCTCCAACGTCTTCATGACGTTCGCCTGGTACGGACACCTTCGACACACGCATCGCGCGCTCTGGCTCGTGGTGCTCGTGAGTTGGGGGATCGCCTTCTTCGAATACTGCTTCCAGGTCCCGGCCAACCGCATCGGGTATGAGGCGGGGGTCACGGCGGCGCAGCTGAAGACGCTTCAGGAAGTCATCACCTTGGTCGTGTTCGCGGCGTTCGCGACGTGGTATCTGCGGGAGCCCATCCGTTGGAACGTCGTCGTCGGATTTCTTCTGATCGCCCTCGGCGCCGGCTTCGTGTTCGCACCCTGGGCCAGAATCTTCCCGGCATCCGATCCTGTCGCGGTCACGAGTCCTTATCAGCCCTGAGGAGGAGCCCCGCCGGCACCTCAGCTTCCTCGCTTCGCTGGCGGGCCGCATGGACGACGTCGACTTCATGAAGGCGTGGGTCGAGGCGGAGCACGAACGGGAGCTGAAGGAAGCGCTCCTCCACGACGAGCGCTTTCTGTCCCTGCTGGTCGAGGAAGAGGGGCCGTCGAGCGTGCTCGCCGGTTGCGAGGTTCGTGAGATCTCGTTGGTCGAGGGCGCGCTCATCGCCCTGGTGCACCGGGGCGACAAAGTCGTGATTCCGCGGGGGAGGACCCGGCTCGAGATCGGGGACAGCCTGACCATCGTCGGAGATCACGATGCCATACATGCTCTGAGGGAGCGCTTCCGCGTTGACCGATCTGGTCGCCGCCACTAGCCTCCCACGTTCTCCGGCACCCCCCGGGCGCCGGCTCAAGCCTCGATCCCCAACGCTTCGCATGCTCAAGGTCGGTATTGTCGGCCTGCCCAACGTGGGCAAGTCGTCCCTGTTCAACGCGCTCACCGCTGCCGGCGCTCCGTCCGAGAACTATCCGTTCTGCACCGTGGACCCGAACATCGGCACGGTCGAGGTCCCCGATCCGAGACTCGACCGCATCCATGAATTGGCAGGCTCCCGAGCGCGCGTCCCGACGGTGATGCAGTTCGTGGATATCGCCGGTCTGGTGGAGGGCGCGTCCGAGGGGGAGGGGCTGGGCAACAAGTTCCTGGGCAACATCCGTGAGGTCGATGCGGTGGTCCACGTCCTCCGCTGCTTCGACGATCCGGACGTGACCCACGTGCTCGGCGGAGTGGATCCGGTGCGCGACCGCGACATCGTGGAAACGGAGCTCGCCTTGGCCGATCTCGACATCGTCGAACGCCGGCTCGAGCGGGTGGAGAAGAAGGCCAAGTCGGGTGAGAAGGACGCCATCAAGGAGAAGAGCGTGCTCGAGAAGGCGCACGGCGCGCTGACGACGGGGCAGCCGCTGCGCTCACTCCCGCTCGGCGACGACGAGCGTCAGGTGTTGAGGGGCTTCCAGCTGCTTACGTCGAAGCCGGTGCTCTACATGGCCAACGTCGCCGAAGACGATCTTCCCGAGGGCGAGAACGAGTGGACGCGGGCGTTGCGCGATGGCGTGGAAGGGGCCGCATCGGGTGGCCCGGTGCGAGAAGAGATCGTCACGATCTGCAGCGCGATCGAATCCGAGCTCGCCGAGTTGGACGAGGAGGAGCGCACGCTCTTCCTGGCCGATCTGGGGCTGGCCGAGACCGGCCTCAATCGCTTGATCCGGGCGGCGTACGACCTGCTCGGTCTCGCCACGTTCTTCACCACCGGCGAAAACGAGAGCCGGGCCTGGACCATCCGGGTCGGAAGCACCGCACCCGAGGCGGCCGGGACGATCCACAGCGACTTCGAGCGTGGCTTCATCCGCGCCGAGACCATCCACGTCGACGAGTTCGAGCGTGTGGGGTCCTGGAAGGAAGCACGGGACCAGGGCGTGCTCCGCTCGGAAGGCCGGAGCTACGTCGTGCGCGACGGAGACATCATGCTGTTCCGCTTCAACGT
>JBBDSN010000219.1:0-2475 GCA_040904885.1 Gemmatimonadota bacterium
GGGTATCCATTTAACCGGACCCATGCCGCGCGCGTCGACTTCGGGAGAGACTCAGCTGGACAGGCCGAGCTTGTAGCGGTCCAGCCACCGGCCGAGGGTCATTGCCATCCTTGGATCGAGCAACTCGAGCGTTTCTACCCCCTCCACCGAACCTGCGGCCCGCTCGAAGAGCGCGATCGAGAGACCGGAATCGTCGTGGCGAGCCCGATATCGGATACCGTCCGGGGCGTCCGGGTGCCTCCACAGTTCTTTCGACCACGCCCAGGTGTTGGGATAGGGCCCGTGGACAACGGAGGCATCGGCGCGATTGGGCCGGAGCCCCTCCCCGTGCATCGCAACCAGTCGAAGTGGTGAACGTAGATGGATCCTGGTACACGACCGGATGCGCAACTCCGCCTCTGGGACCGCGTGGAGGGAAAGGTCGCGAAGGAGGGTTTCAGCAAACGCGATGTGATCGTCCTCCGCAAGGTAGCAGACGCCATAGCTCGCGTCGGGCGAGTCCCACCGCTGTCGCCGCCGGGGGTCACCTTCGCGACCGAAATAGAGGGGGTCATGCACCGTGCGGTGGATCCGGTACAGCACTGCACCGGCCGGCCGGGTGACGGTAGTCAGCCCACGGGCATGGAGGTTCGCCGGGGGGGAGGGTGGCGGACCCGGAAGGTCCGCGGTGCTCACCCTTGGACCCCGTAGGTGCCGGCAATGCTGGTCGCCTCCTCCTCGCGCCCCTCGGAAAGCAGTTCGAGGGCACTCTTCCCGCCGAACCTCCTCGACGGTGCGATGAGCACCGACAGCTTCGTCCACGGGTCCACATCGTCGGCGAACGCACGCACGAAGGCGTCCATCCCGGACACCAGGTCAACGTCGGCGAACTGACAGGCTGGGTAAACCCATTCCCCGTTGGGCATCGGCACCGCGAGGATCGTCTCGCGAAGACGCCGCCCCGTCACGGCTTGTGGGGTGACGCCGAGCCGATCGGCCACTTGGCTCAGACGCAGGAGACCGCCGGCTTCATCGACCAGCTGCTCACGGGCCTCTACACCCCGTAGTCGAGCTGCTGCCAGCGGGTCCCGTAGAATCACCGCATCGGCCGTGGCCGCCTGGTGCATCGCCACCCCCATGCCGCTGAAGGGGTCCGCCATGGACAGCACCTTCTCAATGGTCGCCAGATCGGCCACCTCCGCGAGCCGATCCACGACCTCGTGCAGGCGCTCGGAAAACGCCCTCCGCAAACTCTCCTGGTCGACGACCTTACCCATGCGAACCTCCTCGGGAGATTGCTACCCTTTCTTACAAATGTTAAAGCGTACATCAGCAATGCGCAAACCACTGGCCGTTCCCCGGGGTGCTGGTCCGGCAAAATGGATACCCCCGAACCGCGGTAACTGTCGGCCACGCGCTCGAGTCCATCGAGCTCACCGAGTAGGCGCTCAGCGAGCTGAGGCGGCCGATTCGGTTATGGGCGCGCCCGTGGGTTCAGGTGAAGATGTTGGGTATCGGTCTCGCACATTGCCTCTTGCCCCCGGCCTTCATATGTTCACATGAACAGATTGTGGCGTTCATATGAACGGAGCGGGGATGCGATGACCGAGCGCGACTTCAACAGCTGTCGAACGGAGCGCCGCCTTCGGCTCCTCCTCCACTTGAGAGGGATGCTGGGCGATGAGGTCGTGTCCAGCCTCGGTGCATCGACAGGAGAGGGCCTCGAGGTGCTCCGGCGTTTCGTGGGAAAGGGCGCGCCTTCGCGAGCGGTGGAGGGGCTCCAGAAGGAACTCGCGGCGTTCGGTGTACCCCGCCCGAGCCAGTACGTGGAGGTCGTCGCGTCGAGAGCCACCCGAGCCCGGCGAGATACGCTCACGGCCGAGGAGGGCGAGCGGCTCGTGCGTATCGCGGGCACCATGGCGAGGGCGTTGGACGTGTGGGAGGACCGCGACGATGCCGCCGCATTCCTGAACACACGCCACCCCATGCTGGACCACGAGACCCCCATGGACCGGGCTCGAAGCGAGATGGGCGCCCGACAGGTAGACGACCTGTTGACGAAGCTCGACCTCGGTTTGCCCGTCTAGCGTGGAAGCATTTCGCATCCACAACGCAGCCTTCGCCGCCCTCGATGGGACAGGTGCGGCGCTCCACGGAGCACGGTGGAACCCTCGGGGACGCGCGGTGGTGTATGCCGCCGCTTCCTATGAGGGCGCCCTCCTCGAGCAGTTGGTGCACGCCGGAATCGGGCGCCTTCCCCGGAACCGGATCGTCTCGAGGATCCACATTCCGGACACGGCTGGCGTGGACGTCGCGCGGGACCTCGGAGCGGCGTTCTGGCAGGACGAGCGAGCTACCCGGGGGGTGGGGAGTGCGTGGCTCAGAGCCCGAACCACCGTCGCGCTGGTCGTACCGTCCGCGGTGGCACGCCCCTACGGCCGGAACGTGCTCCTCAATCCCGAACATCCCGCGTTCGCGCAGGTGGAGGTCGTGGAG
>JBBDSN010000220.1:0-15074 GCA_040904885.1 Gemmatimonadota bacterium
TCATACCCTCTTCAGCAGACCCACTTCCAGCGCGAACCGCACGAGTTCGCTTCGGTGGCTCAGCCCGAGCTTCTCCATGATCCGCGACCGGTACGTGTCCACGGTTTTCGGGCTGATGAAGAGCTTCCCCCCGATCTCGCGCGAGCTGAATCCTTCCGCGGTCAGAGCCAGCACCTCCCGCTCCCGGGCGCTCAGGACGTGGAGACCCGAAGAACCGACATCGTCCTCCCGTTCCTTGTAACGCTGCAGCAGGAGGGTCGTGGCCTTCGGAGGGAGGAAAACCTGGCCACGCGCAACGACCCGCAGCGCTTCGAGCAGATCGGTGTCCGCGCTGGTCTTCGTCAGATACCCGCTCGCGCCGGCCTCGACCACCGGTACGAGATACTCCTCCTCGGCATGCACGGTGAGCACGAGCACCTTCGTATCAAGGCCGAGTGCGGCGATCCGGCGTGTCGCCTCCAATCCGTTGGACCCCGGCATGGACAGGTCCATCACGACCACGTCGGGCTTGAGCGCCCGGACCCGGTCGACGGCCTCATCACCGGAGCCGGCCTCACCGACGACGCGCATCCGGCCGTCGAGCTCGATGAGCGCCTTGATGCCCGCGCGGAACATCGCGTGGTCATCGACCAGCAAGACCTCGAGTGGATCAGCCATCGTCGTCCTTTCTGCTGTGGAACGGAACGGAAGTGCTCACCGTCGTGCCGGCCCCTGGCGCACTTTCGATGGAGAGCCTTCCGCCGATCATGGTCGCTCGCTCCCGCATTCCGACCAGGCCGAGGCCGCGATCGAGCTGCATGCGGGACGCCGGATCGAAGCCACATCCGTCGTCCGAGACTTCGGCGACCACGTGGCCGTCGTCGGTGAAGAGCCTGAGACTCGTGTGCTGCGCTCCCGCATGGCGACGGGCATTGGAGAGCGCCTCTTGCACGATACGGTAGATGGCGAGCCGCCCGGTGAGATCGAGGAAGTGGTCCACCTCGTCCAGCTCGGCGTCGACTTCGAAGCCGAGACGCTCCCGGAGGGTGCGCACGTGAGCCCGGAGGGCGAGCGCGAGCCCCACCTCTTCGAGCTCCGGGGGACGCAGGCCCCGCGAGATCCGCTTCACGTCCTCAGCGGTTTCCACGATCTCCCCACGGATCTCTTCCAGGAGCGTAGCCCGGACAGCGGCATCCTCCTCGTGGGCAAGGGTCCGGAGCCGGAGAATGAGGGTCGCGAGGCGCTGTGCAGTGTCATCGTGCAGCTCCCGGGCGATCCGGCGTCTCTCGTCCTCGGTCGCCCGCAGCGCGCCGGCCGAGAAGTCCCGGAGCCGCCGATGATCGGTCACGTCACGGACCATGCAGATGACGCGCACGCCTTCGGCGCCGCGACGCCAGGGGCTCAAGCTGATCTCGACGGGAAACGTCGTGCCGTCCTTGCGGCGGCCGCGAAGATCCAGGCCCGCGCCCATCGGGCGATCGCGCGGATGCTCCATGAAGTCGCCGCGGTGCCCTCGATGCCGGTCGCCGAGTGAATCCGGCACCAGGACCTCGACGGGACGGCCGAGGAGCTCCTCGCGGCTCCACCCGAACAGCGCGACCCCTTTGGGATTCACCTCATGGATGGTGCCTTCCGCGTCCACGACGAGACACCCGTCGGGCGCCGCGAGGAAGATGGCACGGTAGTCTTCTGGATTAAGCAGGGGGCTGGCCTTGGTTTCGGAGACCGGGGTGTGGCGAAATACCCTACCCGGGCGGCGGCAGATACCCGACCCGAAGTGACCGGCGTACCCCGACACCGCCAGGGACCTCGAGACGCCAGAATGTAAGTGGGTTCGCGTGACAACGAGAGCGCGAAGCCGCAGATTCCAGTTCCGCTCGCAGCAGGTCAGCACCAACGAGGAGGTCGCGTGTACAGGCAGATCATGGTCCCGCTGGACGGCTCGAAATTCGCCGAGGCCGCCCTTCCCATGGCGCTCACCGTGAGCCGCAAGACCGGAGCGCCGGTCCACCTGGTGACGGTCATCGAGCCCGTGCCCGCATTCGCCTACGAGGAATGGGAGTCGGCGGCGGAAGAGTGGACGAAAGAATATCTCGCCAAGCTGACCGAGAGCGTATCTGGAAACGCCGGGGGGGCCGTCACGTCGTCGGTCCTGACCGGCCATGTCGTCGATGCGCTGCAGAAGGAAGCCGGCGCGAAGAAGGCGGACCTCGTGGTCATGGCATCGCACGGGCGCGGCACCATCTCGCGGCTCTGGCTCGGGAGCGTGGCCGACCGCTTCGTGCGACAAGCCGACCGGCCGGTCCTCCTCGTCCGCCCGGAGGACGGAGAGGCTCCGGGGCTCGACGAGGATGCGAGCTTCGACAACCTCCTCGTGCCGCTGGACGGTTCGGAGTTGTCCGAGTCCGCTCTGACGCACGCTTCCGAGTTCGGAGAGTTGTTCGGATCCGCGTACCACCTCACCCGTATCGTCGCTTATCCGGTCGACCTCGCATCTCCCTATCTCCCGCACACGGCACAGATGAACCAGAAAGTACTCGAGGAAGCCAAGGACCGGGCCGCGGAGTACCTCGAGGAGCGGGCGGAACGGATGCGTCGACGGGGCCTGCGGGTCACCACTTCGGTGACCGTCGATGCCCAGGCGGGGCATGGGATCCTGCTCGAGGTAGAAGCCGTCGGCTCGGACGGGATCGCGATGGCCACCCATGGACGGAAGGGGCTGAGCAGGGTCCTGATCGGCAGCACCGCCGACAAGGTCCTTCGGGGCACGCACCTTCCCCTCCTTTTGCACCGCCCGGTGGGTCAGAACGACTGAAACCGGGGCTTACTCCCGATTTTCCATTCGCTTGGAACAAGGATCGATATGCTCACCGTCAGGGATATCATGCAGCCCAAGGTCGTCACCGTGAGGAAGGATGCCTCGGCGCGTGACCTGGCGCGGCTGCTCGCCGACGCACAGATCAGCGGGGTCCCCGTCCTCGACGAGGCCGGCGAGCTCGTCGGAGTCGTGTCGTCGACCGACGTCGTCAGGCTCACGGCCGCGGAATCGGACGTCACCCTCGTGGCGTCCACTCTGCGTTCGGAGAGCGCCGGCGCGCCGGAGTCCGACGAAGAGGATTTCGATTCGGATGTGTACAGCTTCTTCCTTCCGGAAGACACGCCCCTGGCTGAACAGACGCTCCTCGCCGAGCTTCCCGAGAGTCTCGTGGATACGACCTCGGTGGAGGAAATCATGACCCCCGTCACGTTCTCGGTCCGGCCGGACACCCCGGTCTCCGAGCTGTGCGACTTCCTGGTTCGCGGTCGCATCCACCGGGCGGTGGTGGTCGATGCCGGTCGGCTAGAGGGCATCGTGACCTCGGCGGACATCCTGCGCGCGGTCGCCAGCGGGCGATTGAGCACTTGAGCGTGCGCCCGGCCTCCCCCGTGCGCACGTGGTCCTGTCACCGCCAGAGGGCCGCGCTCCTGATGGGCGCGGCCCTCCTGATGGTGATCCTGCTCTGCCCATCGCCCGTCCGAGCGCAGCAACCCGGCGGGGCCGGTGCCGAGGGTTGGTCCCCGGTGAGCGTTGGGATCCGTTTCGGCTACGACCAGTCGGCAAACGGTGAGGTTGCGGGGGCCCAGATCAGGGTACCCGTGCTCCCCAGCGGCCGTGTCGAGTTGATTCCGAGCGCCGACGTGATTTTCCTGTCCGGACTCCGGGAGTACGGCTTCAACCTCGACGCGGTCTTCATGCCAGGCGGGCGGCAGGGTGGGCTTTACCTCGGCGGTGGCTTCGCGCTGCGCAACTCCATCTTCGGTCTCGAACCGACCGAAGAGCGCTCGAACGAAACCGGCTTCGGCGCCGTGGTCGGCATGAAGACGGGAGCTCCCGCAGGCCTGGCGATCCAGGTCGAATTCCGCTGGATCTTCCTCCCGGGGATCGATTTCGACCCCAGAGTGGTCACGCTCGGGTTGAACTACCCCCTTTGGGGGCGGCGCACGGACGGGTGACCCCGCACCGGAAAGGCGGCTACCGTGTGAGGATGACGAAGTCCGCCAGCCCTTGGTGGGCGTCGGCGTCCCACGCTGGGGCCTCGCCCTCGAATCGGGCCATCACGACCGCGAGAACGCGGGTTCCTGGACGGTAGTCTTCGACGCGCTCGGCGATGCCGGTGCCCCGCTCGACGTGGAAGGATCCCGCGAAGTGGAGGACGAAGCGTTCCGGCGCCACCGAGAGCGCATCGGCAATGGCGTGGCCCATCGAGGCGTCCCAGAGGGCCTGCGCCTGCAGCGCATTTTCGCTCCCGGCGTAGGTCCGGACCTCTGCCGAGTCGCCGTGCGCTTCCGAAGCGGCCCGCATGGCCGCGGCCATGATCTCATCCCATTGGGCCCGGTAGGCATTCGAGGGCCCCGGATACGGAAGCGGTGGAAGGAAGTACCGTGCGAGCG
Source organism: Gemmatimonadota bacterium (assembly GCA_040904885.1). GTDB lineage: Bacteria > Gemmatimonadota > Gemmatimonadetes > Longimicrobiales > Gaopeijiaceae > JAWLHJ01. The sequence continues at coordinate 4,411 of JBBDSN010000220.1, forward strand.
GCCCGAGCTCATCGAGTGACCCGGGTCCTTCGCGCGTGACGCGATTGACGTACCGGCGGGGGGCGTTGGCCGCCACGACCGGAAGCCCCTCCGTGCGTGAGAGCTCGACGAGAGGCCGGTACCGAACGCCGTAGTCTTCCCAGGGTCGGACGCTCTCGAGGAAATGAAGCTCGGTGATCTGGCCCGAAAGGTACTCGTCGAGCACGTACTGCACGTCCCGTTCGAACATCTCGAGCGAGAGGGTCACCCACCTCGGTGTGCCGCGGTACCGGTCGATCGCTCCCGCGAGCAGCATCTCCTCGACCCGATGGCCGACCAGGTTGCCGTGTTCCTCACCGACCAACACGACCTCGACGGCGTCCATCGACGCCAGAACGTCGCTCAGAAGCGCCTCGGAGCCATCGCTCCGGTAGACCTGGAAGTCGGTTCCTTCTTCCGCGCTGACCGTGTCTGCGGCAGTCTGCGCCGACACACGTCCGGGAACGTGGAAAAACAGTGTCACGAGCAGGATCATGACCTTCATCAGCGCGCCTCTAGCCTAGGGGTCGAAGGTTCGAAAGTAGCCCGACGCGGACGGGTTTGACACCGAGGCCGCAGGACCCGACCTTCGCCCGAGCACTCACCCCCCGGAGGCCCCATGCGATTCCTGCTCGCAACCACACTGACCTTTCTGATGACCGCGGCCGCTTCCGCCCAGGACTTCGAGCGACCCGAGGACTGGAAGGTCCGCTTCGACCAGCCGGGCGCGACCGAAGCCCAACTCGAGATGTTCGTCGCCATGCCGCCCGGATGGCACGTGACCTCAGGACCCGCCGGAATCTATTGGGACCCCGCCGCGACAGCGTCGGGAACCTTCCGCATCGAGATGGAGGTGTACCTCTTCGATCCGGGGCAGCGGCGCGAGGCCTTCGGGCTCTTCGTCGGTGGCCGGGACCTGGAAGGGCCCCAGCAGGCCTACACGTACTTCCTGATCCGGAACGGCGGGCAGTTCATCGTGAAGAAGCGTGCGGGCACCGACGCCCCGACCATCGAGCCATGGACCGCACACGACGCGATCCTGTCCTACGCCGACCGGGGTGAAGACGCGTCCGTGAAGAACGTCCTGGCGGTCGAAGCGAACGAGCGGACCGTCCGGTTCCTGGTGAACGGACAAGAAGTCTGGGAAGGCGACCGGCAGGACCTCGCCATCGACGGTCTGTACGGATTCAGGGTCAACCACGGACTCAACCTCCACATTTCCAGGCTGGACGTGACGCCCATCGGGTAAGGGGACGGGCGAGCACCTCGCCGGGGCGACGGATCAACGCTCCCGCGGCCCCTCTCCACTGATGGGCCGAGCGGGCTCCGTGATGTCGTCCTCGGTCGCCTGGACACCGTCGGGGCCCATCGAGCCTACGTAATAGTCCCGCCTTCCGGCCACCAGATAGTAGAAGTTGTCCCAGGGGTCCGTTTCCTTGCCGCTGAAACTTCGTCGTAGCCACCCTTCGAATCCGGCCGGGAGGCCCCCGGCGCGACGTAGCCTCGCGTCGAGCTGATCCGCCATCGAACGGAGCTGCCGCGGAACGAACCGGGCCTTCACGTCGTCGACGTACGGACGCACGAACCCGGAGAGTTCGGCCCGCAGGCTCGGCACCGCCATGGTGATGCCGAGCGCGATGAACGCGAGATAGAAGAGCCGCTTGAACATGGTGCAGGTCGTCCGTGTTGGGATGCGTGCGTGTCCTACAAAGCTGCAATCGGATCGGGATTCATGCCACGATCATCGGTGCGTATGGTGACCATGGACCACCGCGCGAGGTCAGCTGCTCTGATGAACGACGTCGCGATCGTGTGTGGTCCTCAACTCCAGCTCGGGGATCCGCAGCGTGAGAAGTGTAGCCAGGGCGATGATTCCGGCAGTGAGCCAGTAGATGCGGCTCGACGCCCGCGCGAACGCGTCGACCACGCGGCCCGCCACGCGGTCGGCCGCGACATCGCCCTCGGCACGCAGGCGCTCGGCCTCTTCCGGGGAGTTCGCCTCGAACGCGAGCTCGCCGTAGCGCTCACGGACCGCTTCGGAGAGGCTCGCTCCCCCGGTCGATACGAGTTGTTCCGGTTCTCCTCCGACCTCTTCGAGGATATCAGGTGGAAGGTCGAGGACCGAGAACGACATCGTGAGCGTGCTCACGAGCACGGTACCCATGATCGCGGCGCCCACAGTTGCTCCGATCTGCCGGAAGAACTGTGACGCGCTCGTCGCCTGGCCGACCAGGCGCACGTCGACCGCGTTCTGAACGGCCAACGTGAACAGCGGCATGGACGGACCGGCTCCAACCCCGCACAGCACCGTGTAGGCCATGACCTGAAGGTACGATACCCCCGCGTCCAGATCGGAGAGGAGGAGGACCGATGCCGCGAAGAGCAAGCCCCCGCCGAAGATCTGGCGGCGGTATCCGATCCGGTCCACGTAGCGTCCGGCCATGGTCGCGCCGAACACGACCCCCACGGAAAACGGGATGAGCGCGGCACCGGCCTGCGTCGCGGACACGCCGAGCACGTTCACCAGAAGAAGCGGCAGGAAGATCGTGATCGACATGACCGCCGCGCCGAAGAAGAACGTCGCGGTGTTGGCGGTCCTGAAGACCCGATTCCGGAAAAGCCGGAGGTCGAGGATGGGACTCGGCGACGAGCGCGACCGCACCAGGAACGCCACCACGCCGGCGACCCCCAACACGAAGAGGCCCGACGTGACCCAACCGGCCCAACCCCTCGCCCCCGGTCCGGGCAGCCACGGATAGACGCGCTTGTCGAGCTGGATGGAGAGGATGAGCGGCACCAGTCCCACCATGAGCAGCACCCCACCGATGAAATCGGGCCTCACCCGCTCGCCCAGCGGCTCGAGCGAGGGCATGCGCCGCAGAATCAACCAGAGCGCCACGCCGCCGAAGGGAACGTTCACGAAGAACACCCACCGCCATCCCTCGACCCCCGGCAAGATGCCTCCCGCATGATCCGTCAGCAGCCCCCCGACGAGAGGTCCGAGCACGGAGGCGAGCCCGAATACCGCCCCCACGTAGCCCTGGTAGCGTCCCCGCTCGGCAGGGGTGAACAAGTCCGCGATGATGATGAAGGTCATGGCGAAGATGCCCCCACCCCCCAGGCCCTGGATGCCGCGAAAAACGATGAGCTGCGTCATCCCGTCCCCGAGAAGCGGCAACGCTCCGAGCTCACCCGCGAACCCGCACAGCACGGATCCCAGCAGGAACAGAACGACCGCGAACAAGGTGATCCGCTTGCGCGAGTAGGTGTCGGCCAGCTTGCCGTAGACGAGCGCGAGCGCCGTGGACGCCAGCAGATACGCGGTCGCGACCCAAGCGTAGCGATCCACGGCGCGCAAGTCCTCGACCATGCTGGGCAGCGCGGTGGCGACGATCGTCTGGTCGAGCGCGGCGAGAAAGAGCGTCACCAACATCGACGCATAGATCACCGATCGGTCCTGATCGGTGACCGTGGCATCGACGGGTGCGGTCGGGACGCGGCGCATGGAGCGGCTGTCGAAGGATGGCTGGGGACGGGGCAGCCCGAAGTCTAGCGGAAGGGGGAACGGCTCTCCATTCACCGGTTCCCGGGGATGGCGGTCAGCGCTCGCCCAGGTGCCGCTGGACCGCCGCGATCCAGGCGTCTGGCCGGTCGAGGTGCACGGTATGTCCGGCCTCAGGCACGATGGTCACCGTCCCGTCCGGAAGATCCTCCGCCATGCGCCGGGCGATGTCGACGAACTTCGCGTCGGCCGCGCCGACGAGCAGAAGGGTCGGCGCACGGACATCCGGGAGCCGGTCCCAGAGAGACGGGAGCGCACCCGTCCCGAGACCACGGAGCGCGCCGGCGAGCCCCGCCGCGCGGTTCCCGAGCCGGATGCGGCGGGTCCGCTCTCTTACGTGGGGTGGACGGTCCGCAGCGGGGCGAAGCACCCCGCGGTCGGACCATTCGGCGACGAACGCGAGCACGCCGTCCTCCTCGATACGAGCGGCGAGGCGCTCGTCGTCGGCCCGCCGGTCCGCCCGCTCCCGCTCCGTGGCCAAGCCGGGCGAGGCGGACTCCAGAACCAGGCGTCGCACCCGTTCCGGATGGCGCACCGCGAAGTGGAGCGCGATCCGCCCCCCCATCGAGTACCCGACGAGGTCGACCGGGCCCCGTGTCCCACTTCCGATCGATTCGAGCGCGTCGTCCAGCGTGAACGGGTGAGGACCCGTGTCGAGCGCGCTCGCGCCATGCCCCGGCACCTCGACCGCCACGACGGGCCTTCCGGACTCGGCCAGATGCGACCGGAGGGGCCCGCCCCAGGATTCCGCTGATCCGGTGAAGCCGTGCACGAGCACGATCGGGACCGCTCCGAAACGGCGGCCCACCTTCCCGGGCGTCATCCGGGTGTCATCTTTGGCACGGTCCATGCGTTTCTCGGGGGCCGATGAACGGGTCAAAGTGATGACCCGGTAACAGCACCATTGATGTGCCGACACGTTTGTCGGAAATTGATTCTGCGCCATTCCGCTTACAACTGGTAACCGATATGTCCAAGTCCGAGAAGCACGGCTCCGCAGTGAGCGCTGACGTGGAGACGAAAACGTCAACCAGTCGGATTCCCATGGACCAGAGCGAAGTCATCGGCCCCCAGGCCACTCCCGGGGCCATGGAGTACGACTACACCAACTTCTACTTCGGAGCGGGTGACGATGCATTCGCCCTCCTCCAGCCCTTCGACGATTGGTGGTCCGAGGTCAAGCCGGCCGGTTACTACCTGTACGAGCTTCCGCTCCATAGCCAGCCGGGCACCCGGGTCGACGTCGAGGACACCAAGACGGGCGAGATCCGTCGCGGCCTGGTGAACTTCGCCTCCTACAATTACCTGGGACTGTCCTACCGGCCCGAGGTCAAGCAGGCGATCAAGGATGCGGTCGACATCTACGGCGGCGGCTCGTCGGGCTCCCCGATCCTGAGCGGCACCACCGCGCTGCACCGCCAGCTCGCCGAAGAGCTCGCGGCATTCAAGGGCACCGAAGCCTCCATGATCTTCCCGACCGGCTACAGCGCCAACGTCGGAACGATCGCGGGCCTCATGCGCTCGGGCGACCTGATCGTGGCCGACCAATACGCGCACGCGAGCATCGTGGACGGCATGATCCTGTCCAAAGCGAAGTCGCGCTTCTTCCGTCACAACCGCGCCGACGACCTCGACCGGAAGCTGACCGGGTTCGACGGGAAGAAGCTGGTCATCGTGGAAGGCGTTTACTCCATGGACGGAGACGTGCCGCCGCTCGCCGAGATCGTGGAGGTGTGCCGCAAGCACGGCGCGCGCCTGATGATCGACGAAGCGCACTCGACGTTCGTGTTCGGAGAGACGGGCAAGGGCGTGGCCGAGGCCCAGGGCTTCGACAAGGACATCGACATCCACCTCGGCACGTTCTCCAAGAGCCTGGGCGGACAGGGCGGATTCATCGCGGGCTCCGAGCAGCTGATCAACTACCTGCGGGGCTTCTCGCGCTCCCGCTTCTTCTCCTGCGCCCTCTCCCCCGTCGTCGTGGCCGGGCTGCGCAAGGCGCTCGAGCTGGCGCGCGAGGAGCCGGAGCTCCGCACGAAGCTCTGGGACAACGTCGCCTACATGCAGAAGCTCCTGTCCGAGGCCGGAATCCCGACCGGTGACTCCACGTCGCAGGTCATTCCGATCATGGTCCGGGACGACGCGCGCATCTTCATGATGGGCGAGGAGCTCCTCCGTGAGGGTGTCTTCATCAATCCGGTGAAGTACCCGGCCGTGGGCAAGCACAAGTCCCGGTTCCGGATGTCGATCTCGGCGGCGCATTCGAGGGAAGATCTCGAGGAGGGCGCCGGCATCATCCAGAAGGTGCTCCAGAGGTACGGGGTATGTCCGTAGGCAGCTACCGGTTCAACACCGGCGTGAGCGCGTTCTTCGAGATGGCGACATCCGACGCCCGCGCCGTGCTCCCCGGCCACCTGGAGCCCATCGAGGTGCGCCATCAACGGAGCGTCCTGTCCGTGACTGCGTTCCTGTTCGACGACAGCGTCGTAGGGCCCTACACCGAGCTGATGTTCTCGGTGATCGTGCCGCCGATGGTCGCCGCATGGGGCCAGCACGCCAAGGCGGGGTTCTATCCGTTCATGGCGGCCACCAGCTCGAAGGAAGCCCGGCGGATCAAAGCCGAGCGGTTCTTCTTCCCGTATCACAAACAGGATATCGACGCGCAGTTCATCGAGACGGACGACCGGCTACGGATCCGGGTGTTCGGTGGCGGCGAGCCCATCGTCGACATGAGCGTGACGCCCGGAGCGTGGGAGACGACCACGCATCTCCTCCAAGGCTTCATGATGAACGGCGAACAGCGTCTCCGCACGACGCTGCAGATCAGCGGCGACTACACCGTGCACGAGAACGAGGGTGGCCGTATGACCCTCTTTCCGCACCCGATCACCGGAAACCTTCTGTTGAACGAGGTCTCCCCGGAGCCCTTCCGCGAGCACTGGTTCAAGAACGGCACCGAGGTCTTCCACAAGCTCGAGGCGTTCTGATCGTCCGGTCGCGGACGGAGCCCCCGACATGGGGAGCACGGCCCCCACGCCCCGGCGGCTGACCCCGTGGCGAATCCGTCACCCTCGCGGCGCCCACAGGACCTCGTGTTCACACTCTACGGGGAGTACCTGCTCGACCGTGAAGGACCAACCTGGGTCGGCGCGCTGATCTCCCTGCTCCTCCCCTTCGGCCTCTCCGAGGGCGCCGTCCGCACCGTCCTCTCGCGAATGGCCCGCAAGGGCTGGTTACGCGCACGCAAGATCGGGCGGCATGCCTTCTACGAGCTCACGCCTCGAGGCAGGAAGCTCCTGGAGGAAGGACAGGCAAGGATCTTCCATCCGTCCTGGGACGGCCCCTGGGACGAGCACTGGTTCTTGCTCGCCTACTCCATTCCCGAGGATGCCCGAAAGCTGCGGGACCGGCTACGGGACCGGCTCGCCTGGCTGGGCTTCGGCTCGCTCGGGAACGGCCTCTGGATCTCGCCCCACGACGTCGAGAAGGCGGTCGGCGAGCTGGCGGCCGAACTGGAGATCGAAGAGCACGTAGAGTGCTTCCGGGCCACTCGGGTGGCGGGGGCGCCGGTCGCGGAGCTGGTAGGCCGGTGTTGGAGCCTCGACGAGGTCAACGATCACTACCGTGCTTTCATCGAGCGTTGGGCCCCGACGCTCGACCGGATGGAAGCGGCCGGGCCGTCGGACGCCGTGGACGACGAAGAGTGTTACGTCCTCCGGTTCGGGCTCATCCACGAATTCCGGGCGTTTCCCCTCGAAGACCCCTATCTTCCCCGCCCGCTCCTTCCCGAACACTGGGCGGGCGAAGACGCGACCGCCCTCTTCCACGCGCTCCACGACAGGCTCGTCGGTCCAGCGGACGCCTACGTGGACGGGGTGCTGGCCCGGACGCCCGCCACGACATCCGCCGCTGCACGAGATTCCTGACATGCGATCGCTCGAGAAGAAGAGAATCCCCGTGATGCTCTGGGGACTGGCGACCACGCTTCTGCTCTCGGGCTGTGCGGGATCCGGGGACGAGGCGCCACATCAGGCCCTGGCCCAGGTGCTCCCGACCGAAGACGCGAGGCCGACGGCCGAGGCCGAGCGTGGGCCGCTCCTCGAGGCCCTGCGCTCAGGAGATGCGCAGGTCCGCCGCTTCGCTGTGCGGGGACTCGGGCGTCTGGAAGACCCGGAGCTGGTCCCCGCCGCGGCTGGCCTGCTCTCCGACCCGGACCCCGAAGTCCGCGCCACCGCGGCATTCGCCGTAGCTCAGGCCGTGCACGGAAGCGACGGCGCGGCGGCCCTCGAGCCGCTCCTCGCCGCCGCCCGCAGCGAGAGCCTCCCCGCCGTGAGGAACGTGCTCGCTCGGTCCCTTGGGCGCATCCGTCCAGCCGGGGCCGCTCCCCCAGGCGTGCTCCCGGTGATCTCGGCATGGATCCAGGATCCCGACCTTCCGCCCAAAACCGCCGTCGGCGCGGCGCTCGGGCTCGAGTCCCTGTCCCGGGCTTCTGGACCCGCCGGCTCGGACCCCGCGCTCTACGAGGCGCTCCGCTCGCTCGCGGCCTACGCCCCGTCCGGCGCCGCCGACCTCGAAGCCGTCTCACGAACCCGCGCCGTTGCGCTCCTCGCGCTCGGACAGCGCGGACAGCTCGACCCGGTCACGCTCGAGGCCGGCCTGAGGGACGAAGACCCTGTGGTGCGGGCCACCGCCGCCCGCTACCTGCGGCTCATTGCTGACGCCGAGGTCGGGGAGCGCATCATGGAGGCCCTTCAGGACTCGGCGCTCATCGTGCGCATCGAGGCGCTTCGCGCGGTGGCCGTGGCGGAACGGACCGACCCGAGTTGCCGGATGCTGCTCGACCGCGCCCGGAACGACGACGACACCGGCGCTCGTCTCGTCGCACTGGAGGCCTTGGGCGAGCCTTGCCCAGAGTCGGTCGGCGACGACGTGACGGCCCACCTCGATTCCGTCGCATCGGCGCTCTCATCCGATCTGGAGACGGAATGGTCTCCCGCGACCTACGCGCTCGGCGCGCTCGCTCACCTCGCCCCCGAGCGTGCCCGGGCCATCCTGCCGACGCACCGGGGCCACCGGAACCCGTTCGTTCGCGCCGCGGCCGCGTCGGCGGCGGAAGTGATTTCGGACCGCACGACGCTGGACGATCTGGCGACCGACCCCGACCCGAATGTTCGAAACGCCGCGCTTCCCGCGTTGTTCGCCCTCGAAGGCCGAGCGCTGCGTCCCCTCCTGGTGGAACAGCTCAGCTCCGACGACGGACAGCTGCTCATTACGGTCGCGGGACTTCTCGCGGGCACGGACACGTCCGCGACACCCGACGCCAGGACGGCCGAAGCGGCGATCACCGCGTTCGAGCGGATCTCCGCCGCGCGACGCGAGACGGCTCGGGACCCTCGCATGGCCCTGCTCGCCCTGATCCGCGGCTCGGGCACGGACAGCCTCGCTCGCCGGCTCGAGCCCTACCTCGAAGACTACGACCCGGTCGTCGCGGCGGAAGCCGCGGCCATCCTCGAAGCCTGGACCGGCGAAGCTCGACGGGCCGCGCCGCGTCGGCTACTCCGTCTCCCCCTCCCCACCGCCGAGCAGTTGGCCGAGATGGAGCGCAACGTGGTGGTGCTGCACATGGCCGGCGGGGGCGAGATCGCCATCGACCTCCTGCCCCTCCTGGCGCCGACGAACGCCTACCGCTTCTACCGCCTCGCTGGCGAGGGACACTTCGACGGCCTCACCTTCCATCGATGGGTGCCGAACTTCGTCATCCAGGGAGGCTCGCCAGGGGCCAACGAATACCACGGAGACGGTCCGTATACCCGGGACGAGATCGGGACGACGCCGCACTGGCGGGGCACCGTGGGTCTGTCCACCCGTGGGCGGGACACCGGGGACGGCCAGATCTTCGTGAACCTCGTCCACAACGTGCGCCTGGACTACGACTACACGGTATTCGGCGCGGTGTCGTCGGGCATGGACGTGGTCGACGCATTGCTTCCGGGTGCCGTCATCCAGCGAGCCGAGATCCGCCCCAAGGATTGACGAACGCCTCATCTGGGGCCATGTCCCTTACGCTGTCGCTTCTTTCCCATCCACCCCCCGAGGTCGAGCGAGATGGAACACAACCCTGATGCGCCCTGGTACATGCGACTCCACTGGCAGGTCGCCCTCGCCATGGTGGCCGGTGCCGCCACGGGGCTGTTCGTCGGAGTTCCGGCCGCCGAGACGTTCGGCTGGCTCGGCGACCTGTTCATGAAGCTCCTCCGGATGATCATCGTGCCGCTGGTGCTCACCTCCATCGTCTCCGGGGTCGCCTCGGTCGGGGGTGGCAAGGCGCTCGGCAGACTCTTCGGGAAGACCCTCGGCTACTACGTCATGTCGAGCCTTCTCGCGGTGGTGGTCGGTCTCACGCTGGTGAATCTCATCCGGCCGGGCGTCGGCGCAAACATGACCGAGACGACCGCCGCCGACCTTCCCGACCTCGAAACGCCGTCGTCGGCCGTCCAGCTCATCCTGGACATCGTCCCGGAAAACTTCATCCAGGCGGCGGCCAGCGCGGACATGCTCGCGCTGATCTTCTTCAGCATCGTGTTCGGCGCCGCGGTGACGACCATGCCAGAGAAGCCACAGAGGATCGTCACGGAGCTGTTCGACGCGCTCTTCGAGGCGATGATGCGGCTCACGTCGGGCATCATCAAGTTCCTCCCGATCGGTGTATTCGCGCTGATCGCGCGCATGGTGGCGACGACGGGCTTCGAGGGATTCCGGCCGCTCGCCCTTTACGCGTTCACGATCTTCTCGGGACTCACGATCCACCTGTTCGTCACCCTGCCGCTGATCTTGATCGTGCTCGGCCGGATCTCACCCAAGATCCATTTCGCGAACATGCGTGAGCCACTCCTCATCGCCTTCTCGACGAGCTCTTCCGCCGCGACGCTGCCTGTGACCTTGAACGCCGTCGAGCACAAGGTCGGCGTCTCGAACAAGGTCTCGTCGTTCGTGCTCCCGATGGGCGCGACGGTGAATATGGACGGCACCGCGATCTTCGAATGCGTCGGGGCGCTGTTCATCGCTCAGGTGCTCGGCTTCGACCTGA
>JBBDSN010000221.1:0-15027 GCA_040904885.1 Gemmatimonadota bacterium
GTCCAGATCCATGCGGATCAGGTAGCTTTCGAGATCTTCTCGGGTCACCATGCGCGCTCCGTTGACTGTGTCCGCTCGGACGAAGGAACCAGGGGGACCGATCGGCCCCTTCCGTCTCATCCCACTACGGCGCAGGCACGACCGGAGTTTCTCCGTAAGTGCCCGTCGTTCGGCGGGCGCCAAAAAGGTAAGGGGTACGAGGCGAGGCCGCACGACCCGCTTCCTCCGGAGACCGGCGTCAGCGAAGCAACGACTTCAGATACCGCCCCGTATACGACGCGGCCACCTTCGCCACGTCCTCCGGCGTCCCCTCCGCCAGGATCATCCCGCCTCCCGCGCCGCCCTCGGGTCCGAGGTCCAGGACCCAGTCCGCCGTCTTCACCACGTGCAGGTTGTGCTCGATGACGATGACGGTGTTGCCGAGCTCGACGAGGCGTTGGAGCACCTCGAGCAGCACCCGGACATCCTCGAAATGGAGCCCGGTCGTGGGCTCGTCGAGGATGTAGACGGTGCTCCCGGTCGCACGCTTGGAGAGCTCCGTGGCGAGCTTCACCCGCTGCGCCTCACCGCCGGAGAGCGTGGTGGCCGACTGCCCGAGGTGGATGTAGCCGAGCCCCACGTCGTTCAAGGTCTGGAGCTTGCCCTTGATGCGGGGTACGGCGTCGAAGAACTCGAGCGCGTCCTCGACCGTCATGTCGAGCACGTCGGCGATGTTCTTGCCCTTGTAGTAGACGTCGAGCGTCTCGCGGTTGTACCGGCGGCCGCGACACACGTCGCACGGCACGTACACATCCGGTAGGAAGTGCATCTCGATCTTCACGAGCCCGTCACCCTGACACGCCTCGCACCGGCCGCCTTTCACGTTGAACGAGAAACGGCCCGGATCGTATCCGCGCATCTGCGACTCGGGCAGGTTGGCGAAGAGGTCCCGGATGGGTGTGAAGAGGCCGGTGTAGGTCGCCGGGTTGGAACGTGGGGTCCGCCCGATGGGCGACTGGTCCACGTCGATGACCTTGTCGACGTGCTCGAGGCCGTCGATGGTCTCGTGGGTGGCCGGCACGAGCTTGCTCCGGTGGAGCTTGCGCGACAGCGCGTGGTAGAGCGTCTCGTTCACCAGGGTCGACTTGCCCGAGCCGCTCACGCCGGTGACGCACATGAACGTCCCGAGCGGGAAGCGCGCATCGACGTTCCGTAGGTTGTTGCCCTTCGCGCCCCGCACGACGAGCGCCTTGTCCGGATCGACGTCCCTGCGCTTTTCCGGAAGCGGGATCTCCCGGTCGCCACGCAGATACGCGCCCGTGAGCGACTTCGGCTCGGCCAGGATCGCCTCGAGCGTGCCCTCGGCCACGACTTCACCCCCGTGACGTCCGGCGCCGGGACCCAGATCGACGATCCAGTCCGCCGCCCGGATCGTGTCCTCGTCGTGCTCGACCACGACCACGGTGTTTCCGAGGTCACGAAGGCGGCGCAGCGTCGCGAGCAGCCGGTCGTTGTCCCGCTGGTGGAGCCCGATCGAGGGTTCATCGAGGATGTAGAGCACCCCGACCAGCCGGCTCCCGATCTGCGTGGCGAGCCGGATGCGCTGGGCCTCTCCGCCGGACAGCGTACCCGCGGCACGGCCGAGCGTGAGGTACTGGAGACCGACGTCCCGGAGAAAGCGGAGCCGCTCGCACACCTCCTTGAGGATGGGTCCGGCGATCTCTCCGGGGAGCGGCGGGACGGTCGCGCCGTTCGAGGAGCTCGAAGAGATGAGATCCCCTGGATAACGGACCGGCAGACCTTCGAAGAAATCGGCCGCGTCCGCGATCGACATCTCGGCGACGTCGCCGAGCGAGCGCCCACCCACCGTAACCGCTCTGGAAGCGGCCGCGAGGCGGCTTCCGCCGCAGGTCGTGCACGGGAGCGTCGACATGTACTCGTCGAGCTGGCTCCGGACCGCCTCCGACCCGGTGTCCTGATACCGGCGGGCGACATTCGTGACGACCCCCTCCCACACGTCCTCGTAGTGGCCGCCCTTGTTTCCGGCCTTGTACGGGAAGCGGATCTTCATGGTACCCGAGCCGTGGAGCACGGCCTGCCGCGCGTCCTCCCGGAGATCGCCCCACGGCGTGTTCGGATCGAACTCGTACGCCTCCGCGAGGCCAGGGATGACCGACCGCCGGATCTGACCGGAGGGATCGCCCCAGGGCAAGATGACGCCCTCGAGAATCGAGACGCTCGGATCGGCGGTCAGCAGATCGGGGTTGACCTCCTTGCGCGTGCCGAGCCCACCACACTCCTCGCACGCTCCATACGGCGAGTTGAACGAGAACTGGCGGGGCTCGAGCTCGGGCAGGCTGGTGCCGCAATTCGAGCACGCGTAGTACTCGCTGAAGACGTGCAGCCGGGGCTCGTCCTCATCGCCGTGCTCGAGCACCTCCAGGATGCCGCCGCCCGACCGCAACGCGGTCTCCACCGAGTCCGCGATCCGGTCGCGGTCCTTGGCGCGCAGCACGAGACGGTCCACGACAACCGCGACGTCGTGGTTCTCGTACCGGTTCAGCTTCGGCGGATCAGCGAGGTCGTAGGTCTCCCCGTTGATCCGCACGCGCACGAATCCATCCTTTCGCGCCTTCTCGAGCAGCTCGCGGAACTCGCCCTTCCGTCCACGCACGAGTGGGGCGAGCAGCTCGACCCGCGCCCCGTCCGGGAACGCGAGCAATCGGTCCACGATCTGCGTCGCCGACTGACGGATGACCGGCTCGCCACAAGTCGGACAATGTGGCGTGCCCGCCCGGGCCCAGAGCAGGCGCAGGTAATCGTAGATCTCGGTGACCGTCCCGACCGTCGAGCGTGGATTGCGGCTGACCGTCTTCTGCTCGATGGAGATCGCAGGCGAGAGGCCTTCGATGGAGTCGACGTCGGGCTTCTCCATGAGCCCGAGGAACTGGCGCGCATAGGCCGAGAGCGACTCGACGTAACGCCGCTGCCCTTCCGCGTAGATCGTGTCGAACGCGAGCGACGACTTGCCCGAGCCCGACAGCCCCGTGATGACGACGAGACGCTCTCTGGGGAGCACCACGTCGATGTCCCGGAGGTTGTGCTCGCGGGCGCCCCGCACGACGAGGCGCTCACCCGGGCGGGCAGTCTCAGGAACGAAATCGCGCGTAGATGAAGGCATAGCCTGCAATACTAACCAGACTGGGGACGCGGGCTCAATCGCAGGGGTCCGCACAACCCATGCCCTGCCCCGCTCGATTCACTAACTTCGGAGGTCGATCGAACCGGACGCGTGCCGATCCGGACCCCGAGATGATCCGCCTGCACGGAGGACCGATGTTCCACACGCTGTTCGTACCGCTGGATGGCTCTGAGTTCAGCGAGCGTAGCCTGCCGCTCGCTCGCGTGATCGCTCGCGAGGCTTCTTCGACGATCCATCTGGTGCAGGTCCATGCGCCGACCGTGCCGGGTCATCTGCTTTCCTCCACACAGTTCGAGTACCAGGGATTGGACCTGGAGGCTTACGCCGCGCGGCACCGCGAAGAGACAGGCGCACACATGACATCCCTCGCCGACGCCCTCGAAGCGGACGGCATCACCGTCCGCCCGGCAGTGCTCGAAGGACGAGTGGTCGAGACGCTCGCCGAGCACGCCGCATCCGTCGAAGCCGATCTGATCGTGATGACGACCCACGGCCGCTCGGGCGCGAACCGCCTCTGGCTCGGGAGCGTGGCGGACGGCCTGGTGCGCCACACACACATCCCGATCCTCATGGTGCGGGCCAGCGAAGACCAGGGAGAGGCGGCCGAGCGGGCCGAGCCGGAAACGCTCGAGCACATTCTCGTCCCCCTGGACGGGTCCGACCTGGCGGAACTCATCCTGGCGCCGGCGGCGGGGCTTGCCCGGGCCACCGGGGCGCGGCTCACGCTCGCCCACGTGGTAGCGTCGCACTCGGCGATGGGTGCCGGCCTCGTACCCTTGTTGCCCGACGACATCGTCCGGATCCGGGATCAGGCCGACGCCTACCTCCAGAAGGTCGCCGCGCAACTCAGCGCCGACGGCCTCACGGTGGACACCCACCTCGCGGAAGGAGACACGCCACCCTCCGTCATCACGGCCATCGCCAAGGAGGTCGGAGCGGACCTGATCGCACTCGCGACGCATGGGTACGGCGGCATGAAGCGGGCGGTGCTCGGAAGCGTCGCGGACAAAGTCCTGCGCTCGAGTCCCCTCCCCCTTCTGGTGCTACGGCCCGAAGCGGAGGTTTAGCGGCCCCTCCTTCCGTCAAATACCGAGCTCCCTGAGCTTCGCGATCCGCGCTTCGGTCGGCGGGTGGGTCCGGAAGAGCCCGAGGAACGCCTGCCCACGAACCCCGGCCAACGGGTTCACGATCGCGAGCTGAGCGGCGGCGGGGCTCACGTCCATCGGAATGCGGCTGGCGGATGCCTCGAGCCTGCGGAGCGCGCTGGCCAATCCGCCGGGGTCCCCCGTGATCCGGGCGGCGCTCGCGTCGGCCTGGAACTCGTTCTGGCGGCTGATCGCCATCTGCACGATGGCGGCGGCGATGGGCGCGACCAACATCATGACCACCATCGCGATGGGATTCCGGTCGCCGTCGTCCCGGCCTCCGAACCCGCCGAAGATCAGGCCCCATCGCGCGATGCTGGCGAGCATCGCGATCGCGCCGGCCATGGTCGCCGCCATGGTCCCGACGAGCATGTGACGGTGCTGAATGTGCGCGAGCTCGTGCGCCACCACGCCCTCGAGTTCCCGCCTGTCGAGCGCCCGCAGGATCCCGGCGGTCACGCACACCACGGCATGCTTCGGGCTTCGGCCGGTCGCGAAGGCGTTGGGCTGCTCCTGAGGGGCGATGGCCACGACCGGCATCGGCAGACCCGCGCGCTGCCGGAGACGGTCCACCATCTGGTAGAGCTCCGGTGCATCGTCGGGTCCGATGACACGTGCCTTGTACATCTTCAGCACCGCCCGGTCACTGAACCAGTACATCCCGAAGTTCATGACGGCGGCCATGATGAAGAACAGGACCGCCCCGTTCGAGCCGCCGAAGTACGATCCGAAGGCCACGAGCAGTACCGTGAGTCCGGTCATCAACCCGAAAACCTTGATCATCTGCATATCAGAACAACTCCACGATTCATGAATCGACGTTTCCAGAAGTGCGCTCCAAGGATACACCGCCGGCGCGGGTAGGGTTGCGGCTGGCGAGCCCGAGTCAGTTGTACCCCCACTCCCGCAGAAGGAGCACGCCGTAAAGCTGCTCCCCACCCAACTCCTGTACACCCAGAAGGCCGGCGCCACTGCGGAGGAAGCGGTCCTCCACGAAGGCCTCGAGGTTGTAGGAGTTCGTGAGAGCCCATTCGATCCGGATTCCCCCGATGGTGTTCGCACCCCCTTCCCCGGGTGGGCGCAGAACGACCACCAGGAAGACGTCATCGCTGAGGTACCGCCCGACTTCGAGCTGGGTCGTGCGCAGTTGCTCACCGAGCCCCTCGACCGACCCCGGGCCGGACGAAAGCGACAGGTAGTCGAGTCCGACGTTCTGCGCGAGCGAGGCCCCGGCCCAGTTCACGAGCGCAATAGCGCTGCTGCTGACCAGCGCCTGCTGGTTGCGGCCCAACTCACCCGCCGCCCGGTTGAAGACGAGGTACGAGATGAGGTCCGATTCCGAGAGCTCCCCCCCTTCGGACGTCAGCGTCACCGTAGGTCGAACGAGCGTTCCCTCCACCGTGGTGGTGATGACGACCGCGTCCCCTTCCCGCGGACGGATGCGGCTCGTCGCCACGATGTTCAGCGATGGATTCACGCCGGGACGCCCAATGAACGACACGGTGCCCTCGATGACCTCGAATGTGCGACCCAGGACCACATAGGTCCCACGCAGCGCCTGGAGCTCGCCGATCAGCACCAGGTCACCGGCGTTCCGGTCGTAGCGAACGAGCAGGTCCCCGCCCATCTCGACATTCATCACGTTGGAGCGCAACCATGTATTCCGTGGCACCGACAGCTGCACGTTCATACGCAGGTTGTCGAAGAACGGGTTGCGGACCTCGGCCAGGATCGGCTGCGACATGAAGACCGTCGTGTCCACCGCGAGCCCCTGCCCGAAGAGACGAGGGTCGGCCAGGTCGATGACACCGGCGGCCCTCGAGAACTCATCGACGAGAAGGGTGCCCTCGTCCACCGTGACCTCGCCCTCGGCAAGCGGACGCTGGTACGTTCCCGTCAGGGCGAAGCGGCCGCTCAGCGTTCCCTCGAGGTCTCTTCGGTTCATGGCGCGGAAGCGGTCGAAGCTCACGACCAGGTCCAGGCTGGGATCCGAAAGCGGCGAGAGTCCGATGCTCCCGGTCACCGTGGACGTTCCGGTGCCGCGGGTCGCGAGATCCACCGTCATCGTCTGGTCGGAGCGCAGCTCGAGCGTGCCTGACACGTTCTGGTGTCTCACCCCGAGCGCTTCGATGGTCCAGGCCCCGCCCGTAAGGCGCGCGGAGCCCGTCGGCTCCGGGTCGGACGTCAGCCCACCGACATGGAGGTCGGCCGAGATCACACCGTCCACATCCGCGAGCGTGGAAAAATAGGCCAGCGCGAGTCCGGCATCCAGCGAATCGACGGCAATGGTGAGATCCATGGGCGCGTCGAGCCGTCGAGTCTCGACGTCCGCCAGCGTCAGGTCGATCGGTATGGTCCCGGAAGCGGTCAGCGCCTGACGCGTGCCGTCCCAGGCCTCGAGCGACAGGGTGCTCTCCCGGTCGCGATACACCATGGTGCCCGCGATCCGGGTGAGGACGATGTTTCGGAACTGGCCGTCCAGAACCTCGAGTTCCGCATCGATGAGCGGATTCCCGGCAGGCCCCCGCACATGCAGCGCGAGGTCGACGTGGCCCTCGAGCTCCAACGGCTCGCTACGGACCATGGCGGCGACCCGCTCCAGGTGGAGTCCCTCAACGTCGAGGCGGAAGTCCGAGTCGTTCTGTCGAGACAGCGTGCCGCCCGCTACCAGCCGCATGGGGTCCTCCCCCTCTCGCTCCACCTCGAGCCCTTCGACCGTGAGCGTTCCCGAGCTCCAAGCCAGCGCGGTCGGACCCACCAGGCGCCACATCTGCTCGTCGAGCGTCGCGGATGCCTCGACGAGGTTCACCGCACCGCCGAGCGAATCGAGCATGAAGTCGCCAGCGACGGTGTACGACTCGTTCGTGGTTCGGACCAGCTGCAAGGCCCCCTCTCCCGTCCGATCGACCATCGTTCCGGAAAGCGTCGCGGCCTCGAACGACCGCCCGCCCCAGATCAGGTTCACCGCCGTGACATCGGTCTCCCACCGACCGCGAAGGGAGGGGAGGCCGGCCACGGACACCCTGAGGTCCAGCGAGTCGACCTGGTCCGGACCGTACGCTCCGTCGACGATGGTCATCCGCACATCGACGAACAGGTCGGACAACCGTCCGGACAGCTCGGCGACACCGTCGACCGCCCCGGTCATGCGGACGTCTTCGGCCGTCGGGAGCGTGTCGGGCTCGATACCCTCGAGCCGCAGCATCTCCCGCTCGAGCGACGTCAGCTCGTCCCCCACGAGCAGGGAATCACCCATGAACAAGGGGCGCAGTCCGACGAGGGACTCGGTAGAGAAGCGAAGCGTCGCACCTCCATCTCGATCCGGCCGCATTCCCAGCTCGCCCGTGCCCTGGAACCGCACACCGGCCACGGAGCCCAGCAGTGAATCCGTATACAGCATGCCGGCCTCCGCCCGGAGTCCCGCGGCGATCGTGTCGATCGTGAGCGCCCCGACGTTGGAACCGAACAGCTGCAAGGAAGCTCGCCCTTCGAGCGAGTCGAGCACGAACCCACTGCCCTCCAGGGATACCGTGCCGTTCCACGCGGTGGGGTCGGGCACCCGGCTCGAGAAGCTCGCGACACGCAGCTCCTCCGCCTCGAGGTCCAGCCGATAGCCAGAAGCCGGATCGAGAACGTCCACGACACCGTCGAACCGAAGCCGTCCGTCCGCGCCTTCGAGCTCGCCGGTCAGCTCGAGCGCGTCGAGCGGTCCACGCGCGGTCAACGGTCCGCGTACCTCTCCTCGGAGTCCCAACTCCGGGGTCAGGCCCGTCAGGGCGGCGAGGGACAGCGGCGCCACGTCCCCGCTGAGGTCGAGGGACCACACCCCGTCGACGTGGTTCAGCATGCCCCGAACGGAGGCGTGCGAAACCGTCGCCCCGGGCCGTTCGTGCGTGAAGTCAGTCACCAGGCGAAGGCCTCGCCTCGTGCGGCCGTCGAGTTGCACGTTTGCGCTGCCCTGACCGTCGAAGGAGATGTCCGGGGCGAGCGCCTGGATCAGCGTGTAGTTGAGCGGGTCGAGCCGCGCCTCGAAGTCGGTCCAGCCCGGATCATCGCCGAGGTGGACACGTCCGTCGAAGTCCGCGGTGGTCGGGTGACCGCCGAAGCCGGTGGGCACCAGGGTCACGCGTCCGCTGGCACTCAGGTTCTCGACCGGCCCCGAGAAGGTGGCCCGTCCGCTCAGCCATCCCGGAAGCGGCAGGGTGCTGCCGATCCAGGGCTCGAGCCGGGATAACACGACCGGGCTGGCCGTCATCGTCAGGTTCCGCGTGGTCAGCGTCTCACCGAACGTCACGCCTCCGTCCATCGCGAGATTGCTCGCCTCCAACTGGATCTCGATGCCGGACAGGGAGAGGTCGACGCCGTCCTCGGTAGAGACCGTCACCGCGCCCCGGAACCGGCCGTCGGGTATCCTCGGGTCGGCCCACCGCAGGTCGGCCAACTCGCCCCAATCGGACACCGCGAAGTTCGCACCGAACGCCCAGCCTTCCCCGGCGTCGGACGGGCCGAGCGTGATCGCACCGCGTCCCAGGGTCTCGGGAAGTCGGAACGCGCCCTCGGTCACGCGCAGACCGTCCTCGAGATCGAAGGCGAGCCGGCCGAACGCCTCGCTCAACACGAGGGGCTCCTCGGCACGCGGCAGCGAGATTTTCGCGGCGAGGGACGCAAGATCGGACGCGAAGGTGACGTCCTGATCGATGCGGAGCACCGCGTCCTCGAGATCGAGGTTCATGGCGTCGAGCCCCAGGCGCTGCAGCGGACCTTCCGGCCCGGGCACGACGCCCGGCACCCCCGCCCCGGTCGCCGGGGAAAGCACCGAGACCCGACCCTCGCGTACGCCGACCTGGCCGAAGAACACGTCCATGCGCGTTTGCAGCGAGTCCGGGCGGGGATCCCTGGGTGCGAGCAACCGCCCCAGGTTCACCGAGCCGGACTCGGTGAGCCTGGAGATCTCGAAATCGAGCCCCCAGAAGATGACCGACCTGAGGCGCGGTGTGCCGGAGATCAGCCCGGTCGGCAGATAACGCACCACGATGGAATCCGCCGACACGGCCGGGCGGCCGGTCTCATCGGTCAGGACCACGTCCTCCAACGTCGCCCCCGCCAGCAGGGTGCTGCTGCGGACCGCTCCGACTCGAAGCTCACCGGCGAGCGATCCCTGGATCCGGTCGAGAACGA
This sequence comes from Gemmatimonadota bacterium, assembly GCA_040904885.1. GTDB lineage: Bacteria > Gemmatimonadota > Gemmatimonadetes > Longimicrobiales > Gaopeijiaceae > JAWLHJ01. Next base: position 9,505 of record JBBDSN010000221.1, read on the forward strand.
AGTCGAGGGTCGCGCGCTGACCCGGTGCGATCTGGAGCAGCGTGAAGACGGCCGCCCCGATGATGGCGAGCGTGAGCAGGAGCACGCCCGCCGCCCATCGCCGGACCGTCCTCAAGCGACGTAAGCGCCTCCGGCGGACCTCCCTGGGCGGCGTGTCGCCGTCCGGGGGCCTGCGCGTGGCCTTCGCTTGCGTGTCGCCCTCGTGCATCAGAACGCCTGACCAATCGAGAAGTGGAGCTGGAAGCGGCTACTGGAGTCCCCGAAGAGCACGAGCGGAGAGAGGAATCCGAGCTCGCCCGACCGCACGTAGAAGGAGCCCCCGAAGGGGATACACTCCTGCGTGGTCTCGGAGCACCGGCCAGGCTCGGCTTCCTCGATGCGCGAGGTAATCACCGGGAGCTCCGTGGGGCCTCGGAAACGATACCCCACGTCGACTCGAATGGGGCCCACCGGACTGAGGAAGCGCACGCCCACTCCGGGCGTGAATTCGAGATCCCCGAGCGACACGTCGTCGGCGTCCGACCACACCTGTCCGAAGTCTCCGAACGTGACGGCCTCGAAGCTCGCACCCAACCTGAAGCGGAACTCGACGTTGCCCTCGATGACGCTCGTGCCCCCGGTCGGTCGGGGAAGGAACCTTTCGTCGGAGAGGCCGTTCGCGTCACAAGACAGGTCCATGAGCTCGGTCGGCGTACACCCGTCGCCTTCACCGTCGGCCGGATCGAGCAACGCACGAGGATCGTCCAAGGTGAGCACCCTCGGTCCCAACCGGCCCTGTGCGAACCCGCGCACCGAGCTCGAGCCGCCTGCGTAGAACCGCTTCTGCGGATGCACGATCTCCGCAGCGCCTCGTGGGAGAAGGAGTCGGTCGAAGCCTCCCGACCCCACCCACCCTCCGCGGAGGCGCGTGGCCATCACGACGTCGCCGACCGGCGTGTACGAGGTCCCCTCGACGAAAGCCCGGTCGTAGCGGAAGTCCGATCCGGACCAGGCGGCTGCGTGCTCGAGATCGATGGTGAGCCGGAACCCGCGCGTGGGGTTGAGGAGGTCGTTCGAGCGGTCCCGCGTGAAGTTGAGGCCCAACGGCGCGAGGATGTTCGTGCCCCCGAGAATCGCGATGTCCTCCGGCGTGCACACCAGGAATCCCGTGCAGAACAGGACCTCGGCCGCTTCCAGTTGCGAGCGCTCGGGCCGGTACGAGGCCGTAAGCGTCGTCCGCGGCCCCAGCGCTCGCGTGAGGGCGAACTGAAGACCGACCGCCTGGCGGATGAAGATATCCGGAATGCTCTGCCGCTCCGCGAAGACCGACGCCCCGAACGAATTGCGGGTCGAGAAGATCCAGGGCTGAGAGAAGTCGACGGTCGTCAGCCATGTGAGATCTTCGTACGGACCCGAGCGATTCGTCACGCCGCACAGGAGGTCTCCGAACTCACGGGTGAGCAGGTTCGACACGCGCCCCCTCACCCGCAGGAGCCGACCTCCGCCCAGGAAGTTCCTGCTGGTCCAGCTCGACTCGACGTTCAGGCACTCCGCGCTCGTCCACCCGGACCCCGCTCGGACGCGGTAGGCGTTGCCCTCCTGGACGCTGACCCGGACCGGGACGAGCGAATCGGATCGTTCGGACAGATCGGCTTGAACCTGCGCGCTCCGAATGATCTCCATGCGGAACAAACGGGCCTGGGCATCGAGCAGCTGATCCGAACTGTAGACGTCACCGCCGCGGAACTGGAGCGTACGGAGCACGGTGGCTTCGTCCAGGTTTTCGGTCCCGGAGATGGCGATGTCACCGTAGCGGGTCCGCTGACCCGGTTCGATCTCGAACGTCACCTCGGCCTCGTACGGGCGGTCCGCGGGAATTCGCGTTTGTCGGAAGACCTCGACATACGCGTACCCCGCGTTCCGGAGACGCTGGAGAAGCGTGTCGCGGGTCGCGTCGAGCAGGAGGGTGTTGAGGCGATTTCCTTCCCCCAGCGGCAGGGCCTCGAGTTGACTCGGTCCGAGACCACGCTCGGGATCGCCTCCCACGCCGGTGAAATCGATCTGTGCGACCTCCACGGGCCGGCCCTCCTCGACCGTGAACGAAACGACCGCTCGCCCGTCAGGAAGGAGCGATGTCGCCGTGTCGACCACCGCTTCCCGGAAGCCGCGCTGGTGGTACCAGATCTGCAGGCGCACCCTGTCGCGCGGCACCTCGCGCACACGGAGCTCGTGGCGCTCGATCGCAAAATCCAGCTCCAGGAGGCACAGCGCCAACACCTCGAGTACCCAGGACTTACATCGCGTTTCTCGAGTGACGATGGCGCGGGCGAGCGAATCTCCCGGAAACACCTCGTTCCCAAGGAAGCGCACCTGGGCCACCTCCGGCGGGCCCACGCCCTGGGCATGGAGCTGCCCGGCATCGATGGGAAAAGCCCCCGGAAGCACGCTGGCGAGGACGAGCGCCCCCGCAGATACGACCCGGTCGACCCGTCGGCTACGCACCACCTCGCGAACCCTCCCGCTCGGACGTGGTCGTGCCCGAGGTCAGCATCGAGCGCACTGCCTCAACCGCGTCGGGGCCGATCTCCGGCGCCACTCGAGAGGCGTGCCATGCCGACCGCACCGACGGCCATCATGCCGACGGAGATCACCTGCGCGAGGGTCAGCACCCCGATGAAGCGATCGTCCTTGGCCCGGAAGAACTCGACCGCGAAGCGCTCGACACCCGCCAGCACGAGCCAGAGCATGAAGAGCCAGCCGGCCGCCCGTGGCGTGAGCCGCAGGCGCCAGAGCACGAAGAAGATGAGGGTGCTGAGGGCCACCTCGTAGAGCTGCGTCGGATGCACGGGTACGATTTGACCGTACCGCTCGATGAGCTCCGGGTCCACCTGGATTCCGAAATCCCGCTCGATGATGTCCACGTGGGTGGGCGGCGCCCCGCGCGGAAACGCGATGCCGACCCAGGAATCCGTCGGACGGCCCCAGTCGTCACCCACCATGAAGCAACCGACCCGGCCCACGGCGTAGGCGAGCGCCAGAGCGGGCGCCGTGGCGTCGGCCATCTTCGGGAGAGGCAATTTCTGCCGGCGGATCTCCCAGATGACGAGCACGGTGGCCAGGATGAAGCCACCGTACCAGACCAAGCCACCCCGGGCGAAGATGAGGCCGATGGGGTCCGCCATGAGCCGCTCGTAGTTGAGCAGCACGTAGTAGGCCTTCGCCCCGACGATGCCGCCGACGACGGCCATGAACACCAGATCCCAGGCCTTCTCGGGATCTTCACCCATCCGGCGCATCTCCGCGCGCAGGATGTAGCCTCCCGTGAGGAACGAGAGAAGCATGAGGACGCCGAACGAGGTGACGGCCTCACCCCCGAGGAACGGCAACCAGTCGGGCAGCTCGAAAATGACGGGATACATGGTGGGTCAGGTTCGTGGCGCGGTCGCGGGGCGGGGGCCGCTCGCGGCTGGCGACCCGCTCCGGATCAGTCCGGGGAAAGGTAGCGAAGCGGAAGCGGAGCCGTGCATTGGAGCCGACTCACCGCGGTCGTGGTGGAACCGTGCGGCCCGCGCGACCATGGCACCGTTGTCCAGCGAAAGACGCGCAGACGCGTGGAAGAGGCGACCCGCGGGACCCAGGGCCGCGGTCATCTTCTCACGCAGCCGGCGGTTCACGCTGACACCGCCGCCCATGAGCACCCTTCGGCACCCCGTGCGCTCGACGGCACGCAACGTCTTGCTCACGAGCACGTCGACCGCAGCTTCCTGGAAGGCGGCCGCCACGTGGGGGATCTCACCCGCGAGCGGCCCACGCGCCTCCAACCCGGACACGAGATCGCCCACGGCCGTCTTGAGACCGCTGAACGAGAAGTCGTAGTACTCGGAAGTCCTGGGGCTCTGGTTGCGGCGCAACATCGGCCGCGGCAGCCGGTGCCGGTCCGGATCGCCGGCTGCGGCCTCTCGCTGGATCTCCGGGCCCCCCGGATACGAAAGGCCCAGCAGCTTCGCCACCTTGTCGAACGCCTCGCCCGCAGCGTCGTCGCGGGTCTCGCCAAGTAGGCGGTAGTCGCCCCAGCGGGGCACGTGAAGCAACATCGTGTGGCCCCCGGAGACGAGAAGCGCCACGAACGGCGGCTCGGCGTCCGGATCTTCGAGCGAGGGAGCAAACAGGTGGGCCTCCATGTGATGGACGGCCACCCATGGCTTACCGGCGCCGGACGCCGCGGCCTTTGCCCAACACACCCCGACGAGCAGCGCTCCAATGAGACCGGGACCGGCCGTCGCGCCGATCACGTCCACGTCGTCGAGGGTCGTCCCCGCCTGCTCCAGCGCCGACGCAACGACGGCGTCGATCTTCTGCAGGTGAGCCCTGGCCGCGAGCTCGGGGACCACACCTCCGTAGACTTCGTGCACGTCCTGGGAGAGGATGACGTGACCAAGGATGCGGTGATCGCCCGCCAGCACGGCGGCCGACGTCTCGTCGCAGGAGGTCTCGATACCGAGGACGAGAGGCCTCGGAGTCGACCTCACCACGAACTGTCGCCGGGAGGCGCCCGTCCCACGTCGGCCGCCCGGCGTATCGTCACCAACGCCTCCACCGACTCCGCGGTCACACGGGGAGGCACGCCGTTGATGCGGACCGGCACGCGCCTCACTTCCCCGGGCGCCATCCCCAGCAGCAACTCCTGGCCGACGAAGACTTCGATTCCTTCCGGGTCGAACCCCGTCACGAGCGACCGGGCGCCCGTCAGCCGCACCTGGATCTCCTCCGGGTCGGCCACCAGCTCGGACTGACCTTCACCTGCGTCGACGTTCACCACCAACCCCGGCAGGACCCGCTCGACCACTTCCTCGACGCGCACTCCGAGGGATACGGTCGCGGGCACGGCGGTCCCACCAGCCAACCCGGCGGTATCGACCGGCACCCTGAAGATGCCCGCCTCCGTCACGGAGCCGAGGTCGAACGCCTGAGAGCCGATGGAATCCAGACCCGCGATCCTGCTCTCCGGTCCACGGACACGGACCAACTGCGGGTTCGCCGAAATCTCGCCCGCGAGCGCCAACCCTTCCGGAAGCTGCCCCTGGACGCGGGGCGCCACCGGGATGAGCCGGGTCACCGCGAGCTCGAACGAAAGGGCGATCGTGGCAGGGGTCACCGACTCGACGGTCACACCAGCCCGCTGCGCGGCCTCGACCCATTCACGCCGGAGTGAGACCACGGTGTCCCTCGACCCCACGCTCGTGACCGGAAGCCGGAGCGTCGTCCCCTCACGGGCAAGGTTGATGATCTCCCGGGCCACGCCCTCGAGACGGATCTCCACGACCGAAGGTTGCGGAGGACCGGCGAGCACCCAGGTCGTGTCGGCGATCTCCACCCGCACGGGAACCGAAGAGAACGTCTCGCTGTTGCCCGGTTCGGCCTGGACGACCGCCCAGAGGAAGAGGGCGAGTCCGAGCGAAGACAACTTGAGACGCCAGTTGTGGAAAAGACGGGCCGTGGGGGGCATGGAGGGGACCTACCCCTCGAGGAGCCGTCTCACCAGCC
>JBBDSN010000222.1:0-2701 GCA_040904885.1 Gemmatimonadota bacterium
CGGGAACTCCCGGGCGGCCTCGCCGGTTGCGAGGATCGAACCCTGCATGGACGTCCATGTCCATGAAGATATCTAGACTCGTTCATATTTTTTTCGAGGATACGTGCTCCATGAGTCGATCGATTCCGGCCACCCCGCGCCTTGCTGCGTTTCGTATCGTGATGGCACTCGGCGTCGCCTTCGCCCTGAGCTCGGGACCGGGGGGACCGGTGCGGCTTTCCGCGCAAGCGGTTCCTGAGGGCACGTCCGTCCGAGGAACGGTGCTTTCACAGGGCGGTGGCCCGCTCCAAGGCGTGGAAGTCGTCGCGCGACCGGGTGGGTTGTCGACCTTGACCGACAGCGCCGGCGTGTTCGAGCTGCCGGTTCCGGCCGGACGCGAGGGAAGCCTCACCTTCGCGCACCCTGGCCACTTCGCCGAGGAGCGGTCCTTCGGCGCATTGAGCCCCGGAGAGGTACGGCGCTTCGCCATCACCCTCGCGCCGATCTATGACGTAGACGCCCTCGTCGTGGTGGCGCCCCGGCAACGCCCGCTGCTGAACACCGACGACGCCGAGACCGGAGGGGCGGTCGAACCCTATGAGCTCCGCGCGCTCCCGACCGAGTCGAGACGGCCGCTCGACCTGGCGTTCAACGTACCGGGAGTCTCGCAGGCGACCGGCTTCTTCGGAGACGCGCCGCCGCTCACCATCCACGGCGAAAACTCCCTGTATACGCAGTACACACTGGACGGGCTCGACAACAACGAGGGCTTCCTCGGCGGTCCGCGGGTGCAGTTTCCGCTGTCGGGCCTGGAGCGCCTCACCGTTCACGCGGCCGCGTACCGGCCGGCGTTCGGGCGCACCACAAATGGCGTCGTCGACGTCGAGACCCGAGCCGGCGGCAACCGGTGGACAGGAGAGACGTTTCTGGTGAACCGGCCGGGCACGCCCTTCGACTCCGACCCCAAGTTCGCTCCCGCCGGGGTCGATCCCGACGGCTTCGAGCGGACGCAGCTCGGGGGCGCGTTCGGAGGGCCGCTCGCGACCGACCGGACCTTCGTGTTCGGCGCGCTGGAATACACGAGCGAGCAGGAGGACCGTGTCGGCTCGACGGCCCGCACCGACTTTCTGGGTACCGAGGAACGGGAGACGTGGAAGGGGTTCGCCCGGCTCGACCACGGATGGTCTCCGTCGCAGACCACGACGCTCCGCTTCGCGCTCAGCGACGAGCGGCGGAAAGGCCAGGGCGGCGGCGTGATCGTCCCCGAGGCGGACATCACGACCCGCCGCATCGGGAGCCTCACGAACGCGACGCACCGGACGTCGCTCAGGGAGGGGCGCGCGAGTAACGAGCTCTCGTTCCAGGTCGGCACGTTCACCTGGGATTTCCCGCCGACGGCGAGCGATCTGCAGACACCGCGGGTCGAGATCCGGTCTCCGGACGGGACGACGCAGGCCGTCGTGGGGTCGAGCAACTTCATCTTCGACGAGTCGGAGCTCCAGTTGCAGATCAAGGAGCTGTTCGAGGCGCGGCTCTCGGATCGCCACACACTACGGGCCGGCTTCGACGTGGTGCGCTCGTCGTTCGAGCTGTTGGGCGCGAATACCAACCCGCTCGGCGCCTACGTCGTGATCGACGAGGGCAACATCACGCCCGCGGGGAGGTTTCTCTCCATCACCGACATTCCTTCGGACGTACGCGTCTTCAGTTACACGATCGATGCCAACCCGCAGCAGGTCGATCTGACCCAGACGCTCTGGAGCGCGTTCGTCGAGGATCGCTGGCGGGTGACCCCGTCGCTGACCCTCCAAGCGGGCGTGCGGTGGGACTACGACGACATCACGTCGCGCGGCGAGAGCGACCCCGACCTGGACAACATCCAGCCCCGGGCCTCGTTCAACTGGTTCGCGACCCCGACGAGCGTGGTGCGGGGCGGTTGGGGGCTGTACACGGGCAAGTTTCCCTATGCGGTCTACTCCGACGCGGTCCAGTTCGGCGCGACGGGCAATGCGGTCGTGACGTTCACCGAGGGCACCGCGTTTCCCCCGCCCGCGTTCGGAGAGGGGCCTTCCGCCGCGGATATCCAGGCGCTCGAAGGCGACCTCCCGCCTCGTGAAGTCCGCAGGATGTTCGCGAACGGGCTCGAGCAGCCCTATGCCTCGCAGACTTCGCTCGGGTATCAGCGACAGCTCGGCGACCTGTGGAGCGTGTCGGTCGATGGCGTGTGGGTGGAGACGCGCAACCTGCCACGCTCGTGGGACCTGAACGCCATCGAGCGCCGCCTCGAGCCCGGCGACACGATCGACCGGAGCCCGGAGTTCGGCGATCCATTTCGGCCCGTCGAGCCCGTCGCTGGCGGCTTCCGGCGCCTGACGACGACGGATTCCGGTGGAGAGAGCCGTTATCTCGGGCTCCACACGACGGTGCGCCGGCTCCTGGCCGGCGGCTTCGCGGTCGAGGGATCATGGGTCTGGTCCCGGACGGAGAACGACACCGAAGACATCAACTTCCACGCGACGCAGGGCAACGACTTCGCCGCCGAGTGGGCGCCGGCCGTCAATGACCGGACCCATCAGATCACGGCACGGGGTGTGTGGTCGCCGGTGGATGCGCTGCAGGTCGCGGGCATCGTCGACTGGCAGACCGGGACTCCGGTGAACCGGATCGCGTTCCAGCGTGATCTCGACGGCTCCGGCCCGATCTTCGGGAACGGATTCCTGGG
>JBBDSN010000222.1:2801-14917 GCA_040904885.1 Gemmatimonadota bacterium
TTCACGACGGCCGCGCCTCCCAGGCAATTCCAGTTCTCGGCGCGCTGGGCGTTCTGATGCGCCGCCGGATGCGCCGCCGCCGCACCGCCTCGAGTGCCGGGGTGGTGTTCGCGGCCGGGTTGCTCTTAGCCTGCGACACGGGCGGTTTACCCGGGCCTGACGCGGCCACCCTCGCGGAGCTGCCGTGGGACAGCGTCGTCGAACGCGCCCGGGGCACCGAGGTCGTGTGGCGGATGTGGCGGGGCGACCCGGCCATCAACCGCTACGTCGACGAGTGGGTGGCCCCGCGGCTCGCCGAGCGCTACGGCATCCACCTGCGCGCGATCGAAGGCCAGGGGGCCGAGCTCGTGAACGCGCTGGTGGTCGAGCGTGAGGCGCGGGCGCGGGGCGGAGCGGACCTCGCCTGGATCAACGGTGAGACGTTCCACAATCTCCGGCAGGAGGGCCTCCTGCAGGGACCGTGGGCGCACGTGCTCCCTTCGGCGGCGTTCGTCGACAGCGCGTCCACCATCGTGATGCGCGACTTCGAGCAGGAGCTCGAAGGTTTCGAGTCGCCCTGGGGCCGCGTTCAGTTCGCGTTGATCTACGATTCCGTGCGCACGCCCTCACCCCCGAGCTCGGTGGAAGAACTCGGCCGCTGGATCGACGCGAACCCGGGGCGTTTCACGCACGACCAGTCGTTCACCGGCATCACGTTTCTCAAGGTGCTCATGTATGCTCGCGCCGGCGGGGTCGACCGGTTCCAGGGGGGCTTCGACGAAGCCGCTTACCTCGCGGGCCGGGACTCGGTGCTCGCTTGGATCGAGTCGCGCCGGCGCCACTTCTGGCGTGAGGGCCGGGTCTACCCCTCCGACGTCGCCGACCTCCATCGCCTCTTCGCGAACGGTGAGGTAGACTTCTCCATGTCGAACAACCAGAACGAGGCCGTGACCAAGGCGCGGCAGGGCGTGCTCCCCTCGAGCGCCCGAGCCCTCGTCCTGCGCGACGGCACGATCGCGAACGCGCACTACCTGGGGATTCCGTTCAATGCGTCGAACCCCGCCGGCGCGATGGTCGTCGCGGAGCTTCTGCTGTCGCCCGAGGCGCAGCTCGAGAAGCGCCGGCCCGAGGTGTGGGGCGACGGAACGGTGCTCGCTCCCCATCGCTTGCCCGAAGAATGGCGCGTACGCTTCGACGCGGTCGAGTCCGACCCTCGAGCGATCCCGCAGGACACGCTTGCCCGCTACGCCGTGCCCGAGGTAGCGCCCGAGTACCATGAGCGCCTTCAGCGGGACTGGCGTGCGCGGATCCGCGGCGGAGGATGACGTCGCGGCAGCAGCGCTTCGGGATCGCCGCCGCAGCCGTTCTCGCCGCTCCCGTGCTGGTCGGTGCGGTCTACGCGACGGCGGGCGCGCTGGGCCTCGTCGGACCCGGGGCCTCTGGACAGATCTCGCTCGAGCGCACGGCCCGCGTGCTCACGGAACGTGCCGTGATCGAAGGGACCCTGTGGATCCTGTGGGCCGCGACGGCGTCGACCGTGCTCGCGGGTGCCGCCGCGGTCGGGATCGCGGTGGCACTTCGGGGGACGGGCCGACTCGATCGTGTCGGGCAGACGCTGGCCGTCCTCCCGCTCCCGGTGCCCCACCTGGTGGCCGCGGTCGGGGGGCTCCTGATTCTGGGCCAGAGCGGATTCGTCGCACGCGTCGCGTATCACGTTGGGGTCATCGACGGTCCTGCCAGCATGCCGGAGCTCGTCTATGACCCACTTGGAATCGGGCTGATCGTGGCGCTGGTCTGGAAGGAGATCCCGTTTCTTACGTTGGTCGCGGTTTCCGTGCTGGCGACGCGTGGACAGGCGCTCGAGGCGACCGCCCGGGGGCTCGGCGCGACCGGCCGGGACGTGTTCCTGCGCGTGACGTGGCCCGTGCTCTGGCGTGGGATGCTGCCTGCGACGGTGGCCGTGTTCACCTTCGTGGCGGGGAGCTACGAGGCGGCGGTGATCCTGGCCCCGAGTGATCCGCTGCCGCTGCCGGTGCTCACGTGGGAGCGGTTCGTCGACGCAGGATTGGCCAACCGGGCCGATGCCTTCGTGCTGGCCCTCCTCGGCCTCGCGATCGCGGCCTTGGCGGTGGGAGCCCACGAATGGGTGCGTGCGAAGCTGCCCGGGCTGGACGGGGCGCACACGTGAGCGGCACGTCGGTCCGGTATGCTGGGACGCCACCCGGGCGCCGTGAGGTGCCACCGGACCGCTCCGTGTCCGAGCTGCTCCGGCCGGGGCTCGTCCTCGTGCTCGCCATCTGGACGCTTCTTCCGTTGCTGTTGCTCATCGTCGTATCGTTCAGCGGAGGGTGGCGCTTCCCCTCTTTGCTCGGCGCGGACCCCGGTCTCGATGCTTGGCGGACCCTCCGCGAGGGCTCCGGCCGACTCCTTCCGGCGCTCTACACGAGCCTGGGACTCGGTGTCGGCACCGGCGCGTTGGCGGCGATCCTTGGCCTCCCGCTGGGGAGGGCGCTCTCGGAGCTTCGGGGCGGATGGCGGTTCGTCGGTGCGGCGTGTGCGTTCCTGCCGGTCGCCGCGCCCCCCCTCGCGTTGGGCGTCGGTCTGCAGTTCACCTTCCTGCGTGCGGGGCTCGGAGGGAGCGTCGTCGGTGTGACGCTCGCCCATCTGATTCCCGCGCTCGGGTACACGTCGCTCTTCTTCCTGGGGGTGTTCGCGGTGTTCGACCGTGACATTGAGGCCGAAGCCCGGCGGCTGGGCGCCGGGACGTGGCAGACGTTGACGCGGGTCACCGTACCGTTGCTCCGCCGTCCGCTCGCCGAGGCGTTCGTGTTGGGGTTCCTGGTCTCGTGGGCTCAGGTTCCGCTGACGCTACTGGTCGGCCAGGGCCGCGTGCGGCCGCTGACCGTGGAGGTGCTCTCCTGGGTGCAGGCGGGTCAGGATCCGTTGGCCGCGGCGGGAGCGACGCTTCTGGTGCTGCCCCCGCTTCTGCTCATGGGTGCGGCGGCGCTCGGGTTCCGCCGGGCCGAGGTGGTCGCACCGTGACCGTGCTGGCGGTCACCGGACTGGACGTGCCATTCGGGGCGGAGTCCGGTCTCCGGGGAATCACGTTCCACGTCGAGCGAGGAGAACGCTTCGTGCTGGTGGGTGCGTCGGGCGTGGGCAAGACGAGCCTTCTCCAGGCTCTGTCCGGCGCGCTGCGTCCGACCGCGGGCCAGGTGCTCGTCGAGGGCCAGGACGTGACCGATTGGCCCGTCGAGAGACGTCCATCCGTCCTGCTCGCCCAGACCCCACTCCTCTTCCCACACCTCACTGTCTTCGAGAACGTGGCGTTTCCGCTTCGGGTACGGCGGGTGGCGCAGGCCGATGTGGCCGGGCGCGTCGAAGCCGCGCTGGCCGCTGTACGGATGGGCGACTTCGCAGCGCGTCGGCCGGCGACCCTGTCCGGAGGCCAGGCCAGACGGGTCGCCCTCGCCCGAGCGGTGGTCGCCCGTCCTGCGGTGCTCTTGCTCGATGAGCCGCTGTCCGCGCTCGACCCGGCACTCAGGGAGGAGATCCGGACGACCATCCTCGATATCCATGCCGACTACCGGCCCGCTCTGGTCATGGTCACCCACGACCTCGCGGAGGCGGGCCGGATCGGCGACCGGATCGGGGTGATCATCGACGGGACTTTGGCCCAGGCCAGCACCCCCGCCGCGGTCTTCCGCCGTCCGGCGTCGGCGGCCGTGGCGCGCTTCCTCGGATTGCCGAACGAGTTGGAAGGCGTGGTGGGCGACGACGGCGTGCTCGTGGTCGGTGCCTTGCGATTACCGTGTCGCGAGGGGGCGCGGCCGGGTCTGGTCCGCGTGGTATTCGGCACGGACGCAGCCGAAATCGTGGACCCGGAATGCGCGGGGGTCAGGAGTGGACCGGCCGAAGCGCCCACGGCGTTCACGGGATCCGTGACCCGTGTCGTTCATCAGCCCGAGGGCGCCACCGCCCAGGTCGAGACCGAGGTCGGCCGGATCGAGGTGCGCGTGCCGCTCGACCGGGTTCCCGAGACGGGCTCGCGCGTAGGGGTCCGGCTCATGTCCGATCGGGTGCACGTCTACGACGGCGATCCCCCTCCGAACTCCTGATGTTCGCCAGCGTCCGCACGCAGGACCACCTGGGCGGCCCGGACGAGGGAAGCCAGATAGAGGTCGGGCACTCCGGACTGCTCGAGCGCGAGAAGACGGCGCGCTTCGACCACGAGTCGAGGGTCGGCGGTGTGCGCCGCGGCCACCTCGTCCCAATGCTTCGGGTCGGTCCTGAGAAACGCTTCGAACAGTCGATTCAGGAGTCGGAACTGCTCTCGGTCATGTGTCGTCTCGAAGCTCATTGTATAGCCATGCCCTTGCCAGACGGAGATCCCGGTGCACCGTCGCAGGCGAGACTTCGAGCGTGTCCGCGATCTCGTCGTACGTGAGCCCTCCGAAGTAGCAGAGCTCCACGATGCGTCCCTTCCTCTCATCAAGCGCAAAAAGGCGATCGAGGGCGTCATCGAGGGCCAGGACCTCGTCTGGAGGAGACGTGCTGGCGACCACCTGCTCGAGGGTATCGAGCGCGAGAATCGGCGCCCCACCGCCCCGTTTTTGAGCTTTCCTGGCTCGGGCGTGGTCGACCAGCACCCTGCGCATTGCACGGGCGGCGACCCGCAGAAAGTGCCCCGATCCCTCCCATTCCAGATCTGCGTCGACGAGCCGAACGTAGGCTTCGTGGACGAGCGCGGTGGTCTGCAGCGTGTGCCCCTGGGACTCGCCACGCATCGCCGAGTGGGCCAAACGGTGGAGCTCACCGTAGACGAGCGGAAGAAGCCGATCGACCGCATCGTCATCGCCCTGGTGCCATGCGCGCAGGAGCTCCGTGACTTCCGGATCACCTCGGTTTCCGGGCGCCGCCGCCGGTTCACCGTCGGATGCGCGATCAGGCTGTGCTGCGTGCGTCATGAAATGGCCGGTGAAGTGAGGTGACCCTTGAATGGTACCTCGTCTCGTTCGGCCCCTGCAAGGAATTGATTGTCACGAGCGCCGGGGGGTTGCTTGCGCGATGCCCGATCGCAACCGGATGTTGACGGGTAGGACGACCGGTCCTCTGCACGCTCGAGGCCGCTCCAAGAGACTCCTCTGCTCCCCCACTCCTCCGAGCCGTCTTCGCCCCTTGAGTGATCCCATTCTCGAGCGCCTGCGCATTGCCCTGGCCGACCGCTACGCGGATCTGCGTGCGGTGGGAGAGGGGGGCATGGCCAAGGTCTTCCTGGCCCGCGACGTGAAGCACGATCGTGACGTGGCGCTGAAGGTGCTGCATCCGGAGGTCGCGGCCGCGGTCGGACCGGAACGGTTCCTGCACGAGATTCGCGTGACCGCCGGGCTCCTGCATCCCAACATCCTCCCCCTATACGATTCCGGTGATGCGGACGGGCTCATCTACTACGTGATGCCCTATGTGTCGGGCGAGACGTTGGGCGAGCGCCTCGAGAGGGAGGGGCCGTTATCCGTCGGCGAGGCACTCCGGATCACGCGGGAGATCGCGGGCGCGCTCGACCATGCTCATGCCGCGGGCGTCGTCCACCGGGACGTGAAGCCGGACAACATCCTGATGGCGGCAGGGCGTACGTTCGTCTGTGACTTCGGCATCGCACGGGTCGCCGACGAGGCGGTCAACGCGAAGCTCACGTCCACGGGAATCTCCGTGGGAACGCCGCTCTACATGAGTCCCGAGCAGGCCTCCGGAGGGGGCGATGTCTCGGCCCGGAGCGACGTGTACTCCCTGGCTTGCGTTCTCTATCAGATGCTGGCGGGTGAGCCGCCCTACACGGGGCCGACGGCCCGCATGGTGACCATCAAGCGGCTCACCGATCCGGTGCCGTCCGTGCGCAGGCTCCGCGAGTCGGTGCCCCCGGAGGTCGACGCGGCGTTGACGAAAGCGCTCCAGAAGCTGCCCGTGGACCGCTTCGCGTCGGCGGGAGCATTCGCGGCGGCGTTGGGCACGGGGGAGGCGGGGCCTGCCACGCATGCGGTTGGTCCGGACGACCTGGACGGCGTGGCGTCGAGCACCGAGGCCGACCCGATGGGATCCTTTCCCAACGTACCGGTGCGTAGCGCGTTCGTCGCCATCGCTCTCGGAGCGCTCCTGCTCACAGCCCTCCTGATGCAACGGCGCCCGGAGATCCCGGAGTTGGGCGAGGCTGCGTTCACCCAGGTGACGCGGGAGCCGGGCGCCGAGACCTTCCCGGCACTGTCGCCCACGGGCGACGTCGTGGTGTTCGCCAAGCGTGGCGACCTGGTTCTGCGCTCACTGACCGAAGGGACCGAGCGTCGGCTCACGAGCGACCCGGCCTCGGGAAACACCCAGCCGACGTTCTCACCGGACGGCACCCGCGTAGCCTTTCGCTCGGAGCGCAACGGGGGTGGCCTCTTCGTGCTTGGCATCGAGAGCGGAGACGTGCGTCGCCTGACGAACTTCGGGTACAATCCGGCCTGGTCGCCGGACGGCCAGCACGTGCTCTTCGCGACGGAGGGTGTCACCGACCCGTCGACCAGGAGGAGCCTGAGCAATCTGTTCCTGGTCGATGTCGAGACCGGAGATCAGCAGCGTGTCAGCGACATCGACGCGGTGCAGCCGAGCTGGTCCCCGGACGGAAGCCGCATCGCGTTCTGGAGCGTCATGCGCGACGGCGCGCTCACGAGCCAGCGGGACATCTGGACGATGGCCGCCGACGGAAGCGATGCGGTGGCCGTCACCGACGACCGGGCGGTCGATTGGAATCCTGTGTGGAGCGCCGACGGGACACATCTCATCTTCTCGAGCGACCGGGGGGGCGGCAGAAATCTCTGGAGCGTGGCCATCGATCCGGCGACGGGTGTGGCGCTCGCAGATCCTCGTCCGCTCACCAGCGGCGGCACGGGTTCCCACGAGCAGGTCGTCGTGGCGGCGGGTGGAGGTCACGCGCTCTACGTCGAGCGCCTCACGAGGTCGAACCTCCACCGACTCCCTCTCGATCCGGAAACCGGAGCGATCACCGGTGCGCCCGAGCCTGTCACGACCGGCAGTCAGATGGCCATCGAGCCTTCGGTCTCGCCCGACGGCGCGTGGGTCGCGTTCTACACGCTCGAGGAGCCGATGGCCCTCCACGTCGCCGCCACCGACGGCTCGCGGGTGCAGCGGCTCACCGACGACGGCGGTAACGACCGATCGCCCCAATGGTCACCCGATGGCGGTCACATCGCGTTCCATTCGGACCGGAGCGGGCGCTACCAGATCTGGGCGGCGGAGGTCGGCGGGACGCCGGCCACGCCCGACCCGGAAATGCGTCAGCTCACCGCTTCGGGGGTCATCACCATCTACTCGTTCTGGTCGCCGAACAGTCGCAGGGTCGGGTTCGTCGAGATCGGTCGGGGCGTCGCTGCGGTGACCGTCGACGAGCCGTCAGCCGGGGTCGAAATGCTGATCCCCGGAGACCTCATGGTACGGCCGGCATGGTCGCCAGACGGAGACCGCATCGCCGGAGTGCTTCCGCCAGCCGCCGGTGGAACGGGCATCGTCGTGTACTCGCTCGAGTCGCGGGCGCTCGAGACCGTGTCGGACTTCGGAGACGCGCCCCAGTGGCTACCCGACGGGCGTCGGCTCGTATTCGCGTGGGGGAGCCGCCTCTATCTTGCCGACACCGAGACCGACGAAGTCCGTGAGTTGTACGCGCTCGAAGACGACGTGCTGGGACTCGGGAGCGTGTCGAGCGACGGGCGCTGGATCTACTTCTCGCGCACGGTCACCGAGGCCGATCTCTGGCGGATCGACTGGTCGCCGTGAAATCGGCGCGATTCAGCATCCCCTCTCACTCGGCCGGCGGAATGCTCTGCTCGAAGCGGAAGAACTGCTCGGGGTCGTAGCTCTTCTTGGCTTCGCGAAGCCGTTTGAGGTTCTCGCCGAAATACGCCTCCATCGGGTCTTCGAGCCCACGCTCGGGATAGTTCTGGTACCGCCGCCCGTTCGAGTAGCGGTCGATCACGGCCATCGTCTCACCCAACCATCGCTCCGCCTCGTCCCGGTCGTTGTGCTCCCACTCTGGGTGGTAGAACGAATCCACGAACAGATCCCCGTAGCTTCGCCGGTGCACGAACGCGGTGGCATCGGGCTCGATTTCCGCGATGCGGCCGCCGTAGACCTCCATCGCCATCACGTTGAAAGGGTTGGGTGTCGTCGCGAACTGTTCGACGATCTCCCGCCAGGCATCCTCGGCCAGTCGCTCATCGATGTAGGCCGAGCTCTTGAACTCGAAGGAGCCCCGCGGCGGCGGGTTCGGATAGAAGCTCTCGATGAGGTCGCGGTTCAGGTCGAAGTAGCGCTCGACCCGCGAGAGGATCTCCTGCCGTGGCGCGTGCACCGCGAACAACCGCTCGAGCGTTCTACGCCCGTCTTTCTCGCTCCCGTTGTACATGCACATCAGGACGAAGGTCGGCTCTCCCTCGTAGGAGCAGAACGCGAGCTGAAACCCGAGCTTGGGATCGCCTCCCTCCAGGATGTAGCCTTTCTGGAGCTCGACGAGGAGTTCGGGCGCGAGTCGGAGCGGCCAGAGGAACGTGCCGCCCCACAGCGGACCGAGTTCCGCCACCCGGTACCGGACCTCGAGAAGTACGCCGAAGTTGTTCCCCGTCCCGCCGCGCACCGCCCAGAAGAGCTCCGGCTCCTCGTGCTCGTTCGCCCGAACCACGCGTCCATCGGCGAGCATGACGCTCACCTCCTGGACGCAGTCGCAGTTCAGCCCGAACTCCCGGGAGGTGAACCCGTAGCCGCCGCCCTGCATGTGGCCGGCCACGCCCACCGTGTCGCACTCCCCGCCGGGGATGTGGAGTCCGCACATCTCGAGCGTCCGGTACACCTTCGACAGGTTCGCGCCGGCCTGCACGCGGACCTGCTTCATGTCGTCGGTGAACAGCACGCCGTGCAGCGGGCTCAGGTCCACCACCATCCCGCGCTTCACGCCGTAGCCGACCGTGCTGTGACCACCGGAGCGTGGCGCGAAATCGAGGTCGTACTTGCGGGCGACTGCCAGGCAGCACGAGACGTCCGGCACCACCTCGCACATCGCGATCAGGAGGGGTTCCTCCAGGTCAGGATAGTGGGAGCCACGCCACCGGGCTTCGTCGTAACCGGGGACTCCGGGGATGAGCACCGGGCCTTCCATGCCTCTCTGAAGCTCCTCCAGCGCGTCGTCCGGCATGCCGAGCCGGTCCATGAATCCGTCGGGCGCGCGGTCGAGCGCCGTGCGGAGTCGGGTGAGCTGGAGGTCGGTCTTGGCGCGTGGTTGCCAGGGCATCAGATCGCGTGGCCTCCTCGTTCTCCCTCACGGGTGCGGCCGCTCTCCCCGTGGAGCAGGTGTGGACGGATGACTCACGCATATGGGGCTCCGGCGCGTGCGGAGGCAAGGCGCGCGCGCTCCGATCGGCCCCTCAGATAGGCGCGCTCCGGCGCGGACCTGCACAACGTGAGCGCCTCGTGGAACGCCGCCGCCGCGTCCCACGCTCCCAGCTTGCTGCTCCACGCCATATACTTCTCGACGATCCGCTGCATCTCCGAGGGGCTCACGTCGTCCCACGCACCCGGGGGATCCCTCGGAAGCACCAAAAAGCGCGCCATATCGACCTCCCGTTCCACGATCCCGGGCCGGCTCTTCCGACCCTTTCACCCTCCAGACGCACCAACACGGTCGGAATCGACATCGCGCCGAGCGGCGGCGCAACGGAAACGTCCTCGGCTGGCCCGCGACCACGCTCCGGGAACTCCGGCCCCGGACTCGCCGGTTCTCAAACGTGGAGCCCGCACCGCATCTTGTACTCTGAACGGCTCGCGTGCTATGTCACTTCTACGCCACCCACTCCTGGATTGTCGATGGCCCCGGAACCGAAACCACAGGACGCCCCTCCGACCGGCGGGGCGTTGCCCGCGTTCGAGCAGGTGTTGCTCGAGCATGTGCGACCCACCGATTGGCAGAACCCGGAGCCCCGGGACGTCTACGACCTCGTCGTGGTGGGAGCCGGGACCGGTGGCCTCGTCAGCGCGGCGATCGGGGCCGGGCTGGGCGCCCGGGTCGCCCTCATCGAGCGCGACCGGATGGGAGGCGATTGCCTGAACTTCGGCTGCGTGCCGTCGAAGGGGCTGCTGCGTGCCAGCAGGTCTTGGGCGGAAGCGCGCGCGTCGCGTGCCCGCTTCGGGGGCCCGGCGGTGAGTGGCGAGGGCGACTTCAAGGCCGCGGCCGACCGTATGCGACGGATCCGGGCCGAGATCAGCTCGGTCGACGGGGCCGATCGGTTCACATCGCTCGGTATCGACGTGTTCCTCGGCGAGGGGTGCTTCGACTCTGCGCGATCCATCGTGGTCGACGGACGCCGCCTCGAGTTCCGTCGCGCCATCCTCGCGACGGGCGCGCGCGCTGCCGTGCCGCCGATTCCAGGGCTGGACGAGGTCGATTACCTGACCAATGCGAGCGTCTTCGACCTCGAGCGGGCGCCCGAGCGACTCCTCGTGCTCGGCGCCGGCGCGATCGGGTGCGAGTTGGCCCAGGCGTTTGCGCGCTTCGGGAGCCGGGTCACCCTGGTGGACATGGCGGAGCGCGTCCTTCCGGTGGAAGAGCCGGACGCGTCGTCGGCCGTGCTACGTGCGTTCGAGCGTGACGGTGTCGAGTTCCTGGGCGGGCACAAGATCGTGGAGGTTGGGCGAGGGGAGGGGGGTGCGAAGCGGGTCGTCGTGGAAGGCGCGGACGGACGCAGGGAGCTCGAGGGAGATGAGGTGCTCGTGGCCCTCGGCCGCACGCCCAACCTCGACACGGGGCTCGACGAGGCCGGGATCGCGTACGACCGCGGCGGCGTGGATGTGGACGAGCGCCTCCGGACGTCGAATTCGCGCGTGTATGCCGTGGGCGATGTCGCCTCCCGGTTCCAGTTCACGCATGCCGCGGACGCTCAGGCCCGCCTCGCCGTTCGGAACGCGCTCTTCTTCGGACGAGGAAAGTCAGGAGATTTCGTGATTCCCTGGGCCACGTACACGAGTCCCGAGGTGGCGCGGGTGGGCCTTTCGGCCGCCGAAGCCGCCGAGCAGGGTGTCGACATCGACACCGTCACGATCGACTTCGGAGATGTCGACCGGGGACGTCTCGACGGCGATCGTGACGGCTTCCTGCGCGTGCATCTCGCGGCGGGCAAGGACCGGATCGTCGGCGCGACCATCGTGCATCCCCATGCCGGGGAGCTCATCGCCCAGGTCACGCAGGCGATGACGCACGGGATCGGTCTGGAGGCTCTGAGCGACGTGGTCTTCCCGTACCCGACCGCCGCCGAGGCGCTCCGCCGCGCGGCCGATGCGCGCAAGCGGGGCAAGTTGACGGCGCGGGTGTCGTGGGCGTTCGAGCAGTACTTTCGTCTCTGGAGGCGGATCGTATGACTCAGCGCCCGGCCCGCTGAGATGTTTGACCCGGCGCTGCGGCGGCTGAAGGACCGGCTCCTCGATCCCCTCGCCCGGGGCCTGCCGGGAGTTCCGCCGCTGGCGCTCACGGGCGCGGCCCTGGTGCTGGGCCTCGCGAGCGCTTACGCCGCGTGGCATGGCCGGTTCGGGCTGGCGCTCACGCTCTGGCTCGGAAACCGGGTGTTTGACGGCCTCGACGGAGCCGTGGCGCGTATGCATGGGAAAGCCAGCGACCTCGGTGGCTTTCTCGATCTGGTCGCGGACTTCGTCGTCTACGGCACGATTCCGGCCGCACTCGCACTCCGTCCGGGGGCGCATCCGGCCCTCGCGGGAGCCGCCGTCGTCCTCCTCGTCGCCTTCTACGTCAATACGGTGTCGTGGACGGTCGCGTCTGCGCTCCTGGAGAAGCGAGCCCGGGGCGCGGCGCCGAATCCGTCGCCGACGTCCGTGACGATTCCGGAGGGACTGGTGTCGGGCGGCGAGACGATCCTCTTCTACACCCTCTTCTTTCTGCTGCCGGAGCATCAGCTGTCGCTGTTCTACGCGATGGCCGGATTGACGGCCATCACCGTGGCGCAGCGTGTCGCCTGGGCGACATCGGTGTTTCGGGACTGAGTTATCCACCGCCCTTGCGGGCGACCCGGGAAGATGAAACGTGCGCC
>JBBDSN010000223.1:0-2405 GCA_040904885.1 Gemmatimonadota bacterium
AGGCAACGGATCACCTCGCTGTTGAGGCTCCGATGGTTGCTCGGTGCACACTGGACCGGCGGGCGTGCCCCTGACGGACCGGAACCTCGGCGCCCAGCGATATCACCACCCTTTCGCCGCACCGTCCCACCCCCCACTTATGTTGCAACGCATCTGACCTTATCCGCGGCCACCCGCCATCTCCGGAGTTCCACCGACACGCATGTCCACTCCATCCACCAAGCTCCAGCGTTGGCTCGACCTGGTGGCCTACCTCGCGGGACGGCGCCTCCCGGTGTCCACGGAGTACCTGTGGCGTGCGGTGCCAGCCTACGAGGCGGGCCTCGACGGAAATGACAAGAACAAGCAGACCGTCCGGCGGATGTTCGAGCGGGACAAGGACGAGCTGCGGAAGCTCGGGATCCCGATCGACACGGTGACGTACTCGATCAATTACGGCTTGGAGCAGGCGACCGGATACCGGCTGGCGACGAAGGACTTCCACCTGCCCTATATGAAGTTGATGGCCGAGGCCCGGGAGCGTGGGGCGGACGCGGCACGGGGCACCGCCGACGCAGCGGCGTCCCCGATCTCCCCGACCTCCCCAGACGCATCGTCCGCATCAACGTCCGACTTCCCCATCACGCCCGACGAGGCGAGCGCGGCGCTCGGCGGGCTGAGCGAGCTCTCCGGGGTGCCGGCATTCCCGCTCCGGTCGGCCGCCCGCTCCGCGTTCCGGAAGCTGGCCTTCGACCTCGAGCCGAACTTCCTGCGCGAGACCCCGGTCGTGTACGCCGAGGATCCCGAGACGGCGGCCACGCGGGACGTGCTCCGCCTCCTGTCGGGTGCGGTCCAGCGCCGCAAAGCCGTGTGCTTCCGGTACCGGGGCATGACGCGCGACACCGAGGAGGAGCGGCACGTCCACCCTTTCGGCCTGCTCTTCCAGCACGGGCGCTGGTACATGGTCGGCCGGGACCTCGACCGGGGCGCGGAGCGCATGTTCCGGCTCGGGCGCATCAGCGATGCCCGAGAGCAGGCCCCGAAGAAGGGTGCCTCGGATTACGAGGTGCCCGAAGAGTTCGATCTCGAGACGTACGCCGGACGATCGGCGTGGGAGGTCGGCGAAGACCCGGAGGGTTCGATCGAGGTGGTGGTCCGGTTCGCGTTCCCCCGCTCGTTATGGGCCGAGCGCAACGGTCACGGCGCGCTCGTGGAGGAGCACGCGGACGGCTCCCAGCTCCGGCGCTTCCGCATCCTGCGCCGCGACCCGTTCCTCCGGTGGGTCCTGAGCCTCGCGGGCGACGCACGGGTGGAGCGGCCGGGGTCGCTCAGGGACGAGTTCACCGCGCTGGTGCGGGAGGTCGCTCGGCGCCACGGGCCGGACCCAACGGAGGAGACATGACCGACGGACGCACCGCGCAGGCCCGCCTCGAGCGGCTGCTTCACGTGCTGCCCGCAGCCTCGCGGCCGGAAGGCGCACGGCTCGCCGAGCTGGCCGAGACGCTGGGGGTGACCGAGGCGCGCATCCTCGAGGACCTCGCCGAGGTGACCGCTCGCAACTACTACCACGCCGGCGGGTGGCTGGACGATGTGCAGGTCTTGCTGGGGCCAGGCGTCGTGAAGGTCACGCGCGCCGACGGCTTCGAGCGCCCGGGGCGGCTCTCGCCCGAGGAAACCCTCTGCCTCTCGCTCGCGCTACGCGGCTCCGCGGCCGCATCCCACGCGCCATCACCCATCGCTCGTGACAGGCTGCTCGACCGCGCCGAGGGATACCTGGCAAATCGCGCATGGCAGGGGGAAGACGCGCCGACAGTCACCGCCCCCGACCGGGATCCCGATCCCGAAGGGATCCGGGAGGTGCTCCTGACCGCGGCGCGGGACCGGCGGCCGTGCGCTCTGGCATACGTGAAGGCCGGTGCCGAAGACGCCACGCTGCGCGTCGTGCACCCCTACGTCGTCGCATACGGCGAGGGGGCGTGGTACGTCGTGGGCCACTGCGCGGTCGAGGAAGACGTCCGCGTCTTCCGGATCGATCGCATCGTGGCCGCGGACCTGGCCGAGGGAAGCTTCGACGTACCGGGCGACTTCGACGTGGCGAACTTCATCGACGGTGGCCGCGTCTTTCATGCGCAGGCCGACCGTGAGGTGCGCGTCCGGTACTCCGCGAAGGTCGCGCGCTGGATCCGCGAGCGTGCCGGGTGGACGGCGGACGTGATCGAGGACGGAGAGGACGGAAGCCTGGTCGTGCGGCACAGGGTCGCGGACCCGCAGTGGGTCGTCAGTCACGCGCTTCAGTACGGAGCCGACGCGGAGATCCTCGAACCCGACGAGATCCGTGCGCTCGCCCGCGAGATTGCGCGCGGGCTGCTGGCGGACTGAGGGCAGCCCGCCCATTACTGCTGGTGCGGACGCGATATCCCGGCCAT
>JBBDSN010000224.1:0-12818 GCA_040904885.1 Gemmatimonadota bacterium
GTTGATCCGGCCGGGAATGCCGGCCGACGTCACCGTCGCCGCGCTTCCCGGGCGGGCGTTCACGGGCCGCATCGACTACGTCTATCCGACCCTGGCCGAGGGCACACGTTCGATGAGCGCGCGCGTCGTGCTCCCCAACCCCGGAGGGACGTTGAAGCCGGGCATGTACGCCACCGTCCGCATGACGGCGGATCTGGGCGAGACACTCACTGTGCCCACGTCGGCGGTGCTCCAGACCGGTGAGCGCGCGGTGGCATTCGTCGACATGGGCGGCGGCGAGCTCATGCCGCACGAGCTCGAGCTCGGGGTGCGGGGCGGAGACTTCCTGCAGGTATTGTCCGGCGCCGGGCCGGGTATGCGGGTGGTCACCTCCGCGCACTTCCTCCTGGACTCGGAGTCGAACCTCGCCGAGGTCATGCAGGCCATGATGATGCAGATGGGCACGTCCGGAACGAGCGGCATGGAAGACATGGAAGGGGAGGCGGACCCAATGCCCGGCATGGACATGGATGCGGGCGACAGCGTCCGGCCCGATTCGACCGGGGGGAACTGATCATGCTGCGACGCATCATCGAGTGGTCGCTGGCCAACCGCTTCTTCGTTGTGCTCGGTACGTTCGCCGTGGTAGGCGGCGGCGGCTGGGCCATGCTGACCACCCCCGTCGACGCGATCCCGGACCTCTCCGACGTGCAGGTCATCATCGAGACGGAGTGGCCGGGCCAGGCCCCACAGGTCATCGAGGATCAGGTGACCTATCCGCTCTCGACCGAGATGCTCAAGGTTCCCGAGATCCGGTATGTGCGGGGCATCAGTCAGTTCGGTCGGTCGTTCGTCTACGTCGTCTTCGAGGACGGCGTGGACATGTATTGGGCGCGATCCAGGGTGCTCGAGTACCTCAGTGGGCTCGGCGACGCGCTTCCCGAGGCGGTTCGGCCGCAGCTCGGTCCCGACGCGACCGGCGTGGGGTGGGTCATGCAGTACGTGCTGCTCGACCACAGCGGCAAGCTCGACAATGCCGAGCTGAGAAGCCTGCAGGACTGGACGGTACGGTACCAGCTCACCTCCGTGCCGGGCGTGAGCGAGGTCGCCACGCTCGGCGGCTACGAGAAGCAATACCAGGTGGAGCTGGAGCCCGAACGCCTGCTCGCCTACGGCATCCCGTTGTCGCGGGTCGTGATGGCGCTCCGGGAGTCCAATCTCGATGTGGGCGGACGGGTCCTGGAACTCGGCGGTAGCGAGTACATGGTCCGCGGCCTGGGTTACCTGGGCTCGGTCGAGGACATCGAGTCGGTCGCTCTCGGAGTCGGACCGGGGGGAACTCCGATCACGGTAGGTGACGTGGCGCGCGTGCAGATCGGTCCCGAGATCCGGCGTGGGATGGCCGATCTGGCGTGGCGTGACGAGGACGGAGAGATCCGACAGGGGGAAGTGACGGGTGGCTTCGTGGTCATGCGCTTCGGCGAGAATCCCCTCGAGGTCATCGAGCGGGTGAAGGAGCGCATGGTCGAGATCCAGGCCTCTCTGCCCGAGGGAGTGGAGATCGTGGTCGGCTACGACCGTAGCGACCTCATCCACCGGGCCATCGAGACGCTCCGGGAGAAGCTCCTCGAGGAGAGCGTGATCGTCGCCCTGGTCGCCATTCTCTTCCTGCTGCATGCGCGGAGCGCGCTGGTGGCCATCGTCACGCTCCCGGTCGGCGTCCTGATGGCGTTCCTCGTCATGCGGTGGCTCGGCGTCAATGCCAACATCATGAGCCTCGGAGGGATCGCGATCGCGCTGGGCGCCATGGTGGATGCGGCCATCGTCATGATCGAAAACATGCACAAGCACATGGAGCGGGACGCCCGCGAGGGCGGCTCGCGGAGCCCCTGGGAGCTTGCCGCCGACGCATCCAGGGAGGTGGGACCGGCGCTCTTCTTCTCGCTCCTCATCATCACGCTGAGCTTCCTGCCGATCTTCTCCCTCACGGGCCAGGAGGGACGGCTGTTCACGCCCCTGGCGCTGACCAAGACGCTCGCCATGGCGGCGTCGGCGTTGTTGGCCATCACGTTGGTACCGGTTGCCATGGGCGCCTTCATCCGAGGCAAGGTGAGGCCCGAGGCGAGAAACCCGATCAACCGGGCTGCCCTGGCCGTGTACCGGCCCACGCTGGATGTCGTGCTCAAGCACAGGCTCCTGATGCTGGTTGGAGCGCTCGCCGTTCTTCTCGTGACGATCTTACCCTTCGGCCGCCTCGGCAGTGAGTTCATGCCGCCACTCATCGAGGGCTCCATCATGGACATGCCCTCCGTATTCCCGGGCGTGGGCACCGGCCAGGTCATGAGAATGCTGCAGCAGCGGGACCGCGCCATGTTGAGTATCCCCGAAGTCGAGTTGGTGTTGGGCAAGGCCGGACGGGCCAAGACGGCCACGGATCCGGCACCGCTTTCGATGTTCGAATCGATCGCCATCCTCAAGCCCGAGTCGGAGTGGCGGCCGGGGGTCGACTTCGACTCTCTGGTCGCCGAGATGGACGCCGCGGTGCGTACGCCGGGCGTCGCGAACATGTGGTCTATGCCCATCAAGAATCGTCTGGACATGCTCGCGACCGGTATCAAGACGCCGGTGGGAATCAAGATCTTCGGGCCCGACCTGGCGACGCTGGAGGCTATCGGGCAGGACATCGAAGGGCTGCTTCCCATGGTCGAAGGCACCGCCTCGGTATTCGCCGAGCGGGCGATCGGCGGCAAGTACCTCGAAGTGGACGTGGATCGTCCCGCCGCGGCGCGCTACGGCCTCGGCATGATGGACGTCCAAAACACCGTCATGGCCGGTGTGGGTGGGATGAACGTCACGAGGACCGTCGAGGGACGGGAGCGCTACAGCGTGAACGTGCGATACGCGCGTGAGTTGCGGGACGATCCGGAGGCGATTGGGCGCATCCTGGTCGCCACGCCGGTAGGCGCGCAGGTGCCTCTCGCTCAACTTGCCGACATCCGATTCGCCGCGGGCCCGCCGATGATCAAGAGCGAGAACGGGCTCCTCAACAGCGTGGTGTTCGTCGATGTACGCGACCGTGATATAGGAGGATATGTGGCAGAGGCGCGGCAGCTTCTCGACGAGCGGCTGGAGCTTCCTACCGGGTACCGGATCGAGTGGTCCGGCCAGTTCGAGGCGATGGAGCGGGCGAACCGCACGCTGCGGGTGGTCGTGCCCATCACGCTCGCCATCATCTTCCTTCTGCTCTACATCAACTTCCGCAGCGTGACAGAGAGCCTGATCGTTATGCTCTCCGTGCCCTTCGCGCTCGTCGGGAGCGTCTGGCTGCTCTGGGCGCTCGACTACAATCTGTCCGTCGCCGTCTGGGTGGGCCTGATCGCGCTCGCCGGGGTCGCGGCGGAGATCGCCGTGATCTTGCTCGTCTATCTGGACGAGGCCTACCGGCGGCACGAGCAGGCGGACCGTTTGCGGAGTCGATCCGAGCTCTTCGACGCGATCCGCGAGGGGGCCGGTGAGCGAGTCCGCCCGGTGCTCATGACGGCCACCGCGGTCACTGCGGGCCTCCTGCCCATCATGTGGGGCGGGGGCACGGGGTCGACAGTCATGAAGCGCGTCGCGGCTCCAATGGTGGGCGGCATGGTCTCCGCCACGGTGCTCACGTTGTTGGTGGTCCCGGTGCTCTACTCGCTCTGGAAGGAATGGGGGTTGAGGGGGCGGTGGGGACAGGGGCAGCGGCCGCAACATGAAGATTCCTTAACCTGATGTTCACGACCCTTTCAGTTCCCACGCATTTACTTGATGTGGTACGATCCCGCCACATCGGCGGTGGAACTCGCCCACGTCTACGCTGATTCGACCCCAGAAATCATATGACTCTGCCTTTATCAAGCGACGCCGTCTCACGTCGCTCCTTCCTCCGCCTCGGCGTTGCGGTCGGGGGCCTTGCCGGCCTGGACGCGTTGGTGCCGGGGTATGCCTGGGCCGGTGGCGATCTGGCAGCCCGTGCGCCAGAGGTGCTCGACGGGAGCGCCGGTCCGATCGACCTGAGCATCGGACGTGTATCCGTGCCCATCGGCGACCGTACGGGGCACGCCACGACCATCAACGGCTCCCTTCCGGGTCCGATCCTCCGGTTCCGCGAGGGCGACGAGGCCGTTCTTCGCGTGACGAACACGCTCGACGAGGATACGTCGATCCACTGGCACGGCATTCTCCTGCCCAACGGGATGGACGGGGTGCCGAACGTGAACTTCCCAGGGATCCGGCCGGGGGAGACGTTCGAATACCGCTATCCGATCGCGCAGTACGGGACCTACTGGTACCACAGCCACTCAGGCTTCCAGGAACAGCTCGGCCAGTACGGGGCGCTGATCATCGATCCCTCCGAGCCGGAGCCGTTCGCGTACGACCGTGACTACGTACTGGTGCTTTCCGACTGGACGTTCGAGGATCCGTACCGGATCATGGCGCGGCTCAAGAAGCGGCCGGATTACTACAACCGGCAGAAGCAGACCGTCTTCGACTTCTTCCGCGACGCGGGCGACCGCGGGTTCGTCAACGCCCTCGAGGAACGCCTCATGTGGGGCGGCATGCGCATGAACCCGACGGACATCGCCGACGTCAACGGCGCGACGTACACGTACCTCATGAACGGTATGGCGCCGGACACGAATTGGACCGCGCTGTTCACGCCGGGGGAGCGAGTGCGTCTGAGGCTAATCAACGCATCAGCGGCCTCGTTCTTCGACGTACGTATCCCGGGCCTTCCCATGACGGTCGTGCAGTCGGACGGACAGCACGTCAAGCCGGTCGAGACGGACGAGCTCCGGATCGCGATCGCCGAGACGTACGACGTGATCGTAGAGCCTTCGGAGGACCAGGCGTATACGATCTTTGCCGAGTCGATGGACCGTAGCGGTTACGCGCGGGGCACCCTGGCTCCTCGTGAGGGGATGGATGCGGGCGTCCCGCCGCGGCGAGAGCGTCCGCTGCTCACCATGGCCGACATGGGGATGGACCACCGTGGCGACGCGACCGCAGGAGCACACGCGGGGCACGCCATGCCCATGCCCATGCCTGCCGATACCGTCGAAGACGCGGCCGGGGGTCACGAGGGTCACGACATGGACGCGATGGGCCCGATGGCTATCCAGGCCGAGGGCGCCTTGCGGGAACCAGGGACCGTCCCGCCGATGGTCGTGCACGGCCCCGACACCCACGGCGTGGCCAACGCGAGCGTGCCGGACCAGGTCATGAGCCGACTTCACGAGCCGGGGGTGGGGCTCGGGGAGGACGGGTGGCGCGTGCTCGTGTACACCGACCTCGAGGCGATCGAGCCGGCCCATCACCTGGAGCCGCCGGAGCGCGAGATCGAGCTGCATTTGACGGGGAACATGGAGCGGTTCATGTGGTCGATCGACGGCAAGACGCTGACGCAGGTGGAGCCGATCCGGCTTCGCCTCGGGGAGCGCGTCCGCCTGACGATGGTGAACGACACGATGATGAACCACCCGATGCACCTGCACGGGATGTGGATGGAGCTCGAGAACGGCCGAGGCACGTCGATTCCCAGGGCCCATACCGTGAACGTGCAGCCCGCCGAGAAGCTTTCCGTGCTCGTCACCGCGGACGCTCCCGGACCCTGGGCCTTTCACTGCCACGTCCTCTATCACATGGACGCCGGGATGTTCAGGATCTTCGAGGTCGTCGACGAGGCGCACGCCCACGCGCATGGCTCGGAGGGGGAGGCATGAGGCGCCTGTGGCTCCGCGCGGCCATGATGGTGCTGGCGGCCATGACCGTGTGGGTTCCGGCGGCCGGGGCCCAGACCATGGAGCGGATGAATTACCTGTTCGTCATGGTCAACGACCTGGAGCATGCGCCGAGCTTCGCGGAGCGCCCCGTGTTGCTGGATGCCGAGGCCTGGTATGGGGGAGACGTCAACCGCCTCTGGTTCAAGATCGGAGGAGAGGCTTCGACCCGGGAATCCGAAGGCGAGATCGAAGCGCAACTCCTGTTCAGTCGCCTGGTGTCACCGTGGTGGGATTTCCAGGTCGGCGTCCGTGTGGACCGCGCTTGGGGCGGCGGCGGGCTGACCCGCCCACACCTGGCCATGGCGCTCCAGGGCCTCGCGCCTTACTGGTTCGAGGTCGAATCGTCGCTGTTCGTCGATTCGGACGGGAAAGTGAGCGCGGGTCTCACGGCCGCCTACGACCTGCTCCTGTCCCAGAGCCTGATCCTCGAGCCCGAGATGGAGCTGGGCGTCGCGTTCCAGGACGTGCCGGAGTGGGGGATCGCGGCCGGGATCCACGACCTGGAGGTGGGTACGCGGCTACGCTACGAGCTCCGGCGCGAGCTCGCACCGTACGTGGGCTTCGTGTGGAGCCGGGCGTTCAGCGGAACCGCCGACCTCATGCGTGCGGCCGGCACGCCGTACCGCGAGGGGAGCTTCGTGTTCGGGGTACGCGCGTGGTACTGATTAGGTGGTCATGAACGGAATCGATCACGACCAGTCGAGCCCGAGTCAGGAACATGATATGAAGCGGTCCAGCAAGTGGCGCGGTGCCCTTGGGAATGGGCGCGTTCTTCTCGCCGCGGCCCAGGGGTTCACATCGTCGAAGGCGCCGGAGAGCAAGGTCTCGACATCGAGGGCCGGGGCACCGCCGTGCTCGAGCGTATGGCCGGCGGCTGGAAGATCGTCCATCTCCACACGTCGGGGCGTCCCAGGTAGCGCAAACCCATGAACTGACGGAGATGAGGGCGACCGTCCAGGCGCCCGCACCGTCCAGGAAAGGATCGCTTTGACATGGACGAGCACGAAGCGCACGACCGCGATACCCATCCGTCTCGCCACAGCGGCGGGCACGATGTGAAGCACGAGGGCCACGACCAGCACGAAGGTCACAGCCCGGAGATGTTCCGCGACAAGTTCTGGCTCTCCTTCCTCCTCACGCTGCCCGTGGTGTTCTGGGCGGCGCACATCCAGGAGTTGCTGAGCTACCGGGCGCCTGCCTTCCGGGGCTCGGACTGGATTCCTCCGGTCCTGGCCACGGTGGTCTTCCTGTACGGCGGCCTCGTCTTCCTCAAGGGGGCGTGGCGTGAGCTGAAGGCACGCTTACCCGGGATGATGACCCTCATCGCCCTCGCCATCACCGTGGCGTTCGTCTTTTCCTGGGTGGTGCAGCTGCGGTTGATCGACGCCGAGGCCCTGTGGTGGGAACTGGCCACCCTGGTCACCATCATGCTCCTGGGCCACTGGATCGAGATGCGCTCGATCTCGCAGGCGCAGGGGGCGCTCCAGGAGCTGGCAAAGCTCCTTCCCGACACGGCCACACGCGTCACCGACGGCGGCGAGGAGACCGTGCCGGTCAGCGAGCTCCAGGATGGCGATATCGTCCTGGTCCGTCCGGGCGAGAGCGTGCCGGCGGATGGCGTGGTCCGGAAGGGGGAGAGCGACCTCAACGAGGCCATGATCACCGGGGAGTCCCGGCCGGTGAAGAAGAAGGAGGGAGACGAAGTCATCGCCGCGACCATCAACGGTGAGGGCGCGCTTCGCGTGGAGGTCACGGGGACGGGCGAGAACACCAAGCTCTCCGGGATCATGCGTCTCGTGGCCGACGCGCAGAAATCCAAGTCACGCGCGCAGCACCTGGCGGACCGCGCGGCCCAGATCCTCACCGGGGTGGCCATCGTCTCGGGCGTCCTTACTCTGGTCGTCTGGCAGCTCCTCGGTGCGTCGATCGACTTCTCCATCATCCGGGTCGTGACGGTCCTGGTCATCGCCTGCCCCCATGCCCTCGGCTTGGCCGTGCCGCTGGTCGTCGCCATCTCCACCACCCTGGGTGCTCGAAACGGCCTCCTGGTGCGGGATCGGCGAGGGTTGGAGGAAGCCAGGAACCTGGACACCGTCATCTTCGACAAGACGGGCACGCTCACCCTGGGTGAGTTCCGGATCGTCGACATGGCCGTCGCGGACGGCACCTCCGAGGACGAGGCGCTGCTGGTCGCGGCGGGGGTCGAGTCGGAGTCCGAGCATCCGATCGCTCGAGGCATCGTGAAGACGGCGGAGGACCGGAAGCTCCCGGTCCCGTCGGCCGACGGATTCCGGGCCATCACCGGCAAGGGCGTGGCCGCCTCGGTGGATGGCACCGAGTATCACATGGGTGGGCCGGCGCTCCTCAAGGCGGAAGACGCGGAGGTGTCGTCCTCGCTCCAGGCCGCCGCCGACGCGGCCGCGGGTCGGGGGCAGGCCGCCATCTACCTCCTTCGAGACGGCCGGGCCCTGGCCGTGTTCGCGGTGGCCGACGCGATCCGGGAGGAGAGTCGCGAGGCGATCCGCGCGCTGCACGACCGGGGCATCGAAGTGGCGATGCTCACGGGGGACGCGCAGGCCGTGGCCGACGCGGTCGCCGAGGAACTCGGAATCGACACCGTCTTCGCCGAAGTTCTCCCGGACGACAAGGCGTCCAAGGTGCGGGAGCTGCAGGCCCAGGGGAAGAAGGTCGCGATGGTGGGCGACGGCGTGAACGATGCGCCGGCCCTCGCCACCGCCGACATCGGGATCGCGATTGGTGCGGGAACCGACGTGGCGGTGGAGGCGGGTCATATCGTGCTGGTCCGGTCCGACCCGCGTGACATTCCCCGGATCGTCACACTCTCCCGGGCCACCTACCGCAAGATGGTGCAGAACCTTTGGTGGGCTGCCGGCTACAACATCTTCGCGATCCCGCTCGCTGCGGGCGTACTCGCCGCGTGGGGCATCCTGTTGACGCCCGCGGTGGGCGCCGTGCTGATGTCGGCGAGCACCGTCATCGTGGCCATCAATGCGCAGTTCTTGAAGCGGGCGGAGCTCTGATGGGGTTCGACTCCCGCGCTCGTGTTGTCGAGGAGCTTGTCCGCGGAAGCGTGGGCACCCCGATCGAGGACGAAGAGAAGCAGCGAGTCGTCCGGATGGCCGATGAAGCCGCCCGGGCCTTCGCCGCGATGCGAGGAGTCCGAAACGGCGTCGCCGTGTTCGGCTCGGCGCGGGACGGGCCGGTGCACCGATGGGGGCATCTCGCACGTCGCGTCTCACATGCCCTTACCGAAGCGGGGTTCACCGCCATCACGGGCGGAGGTCCGGGGCTCATGGCCGCCGTGAACGATGGCGCAATGGGGGCCGGGGGCAGGTCCGTGGGCCTTACCATCCAGCTTCCTGTGGACGAGCCCGCGAACGACTTCCTGACCCTCGAGGTTCCGTTCCACTACTTCTTCCTCAGAAAACTCGTGTTCGTGAAGTACAGTTGCGCGTTCGTGTTGCTCCCGGGGGGCTTCGGGACGCTCGACGAGCTATTCGAGGCCCTCAACCTGCGGCGAACGCATCGACTGGATCCGTTTCCGGTCATCCTGTTGGGAGCTGAGTACTGGGCGGGACTCGTCGAATGGCTCCGTAGCTCGGCCGTCGATGCGGGCGCCCTGTCCTCGGAAGATGTCGACTCCCTGATCGTCACGGATGATGTGCAGTGCGTCGTCGACGCAGTGATCGAGTGTCATGCCACGCTCTGCCGTAGGCTCGGGATCGCGCCGTGATCGGTATGGTCCGCGACTTATTCGCTCCGATCGGCGTTCCGGACCGGCCGCCGCCGGGGGCAGCGCGTGACCACCGACCGTTCGCGCTCGTGCTCGGGGGAGGCGGAGCACGTGGGTTCGCCCACCTCGGTGTCTTGCGGGCGCTCGAGCACGCCGGCTACCGGCCGTCACGCATCGTGGGCGTGTCCATGGGAGCTCTCGTGGGGGTTGCCTACGCCCGGAGAGACGATTGGTATCGGGCGGTCATGGCCATGAATCTCGACGGCTTTCCGGGCCCGGCCGTGACTCCGCCCGATCGGACCCGGAGACCGCGGAGCATGTGGATGAGAGCCTTGGCCGGGACGGCGACCCTCCGACGGGGGATCACGATGGTTACGGACTGGGGACCCGGCGCCAAGGCACGGGCGAAAGGTCTCGCTGAGCTGCGGAAGCTGGTGGGGCATGTCGCGCTCGACCGGACCAGGATTCCGGTGGCGGTGACGGCTACGGACCTCAGGAGTGGAGAGCGTGTGGTGCTGCGGCACGAGCCGTCCGACGATGCGGTGTACGCCAGCGCGGCGCTCGCCGGTGTGCTCCCTCCGCTCGAGTTCGGCCGCTATCTCCTCGCGGACGGTGCCTACAGCGACCTCGCGCCGGTGGACGTGGCGCGGGAGGCCGACGATGCGATGGTCGTCGCGGTCGATGCGGGGGTGATGGACGAAGCCGGCGAGATACGGAACGGATACAGGGCGATCATGCGGGCCATGGAGATTTGTCACAGACAGCATGCGCGGCTGCGCTTCTCGGAAGCGGATCTCGTCCTCCGTCCCGCGTTCAGGCGGAGCATCGACGTGTTGGATTTCGGCGCCCGCAGGGAGTGCGTGGCGGCCGGCGTGCGCGTCGTCCGGGTGGAGCGAGCTGCCCTTGGGCGGCTGTTGGAGGGTTGACCGATATGCGTCGTCGCATGTACGAGGAACGTCAGGGTCCGGGGCCGCGGACACTACCGCGTCGAAGCCGCCATGAACGTCTGGCGCCTCACTCCAGATGCCCCCATAAGCCCCGAACCAGCTCGGGAGTTGATGGCGCCGGAGCGCTACATTGAGGAGGCGGGCTCACCACCAGGTGCAGACAAGGAGGCGATATTGTGGCTCGATCCGGTAGCATGCTCCTCATGCAAGTGCCCTTCTGGCATCACGACGGATACATGATGGGCTGGCATTGGGGCTGGGGGCTCCTCTGGCTGGTCATCGCGGTTCTGGTGATTTGGGGCGTGACTCGGGCGACGGCGTCCGGTGGAGAGCGCTCCGGCGGGACGGCGGGAGACGACGCGGAGCGGGCCCTGAGACGACGGTTCGCCGAGGGCGAGATTACCCGGGAAGAGTTCGAGGCGCGTCTGAAGGTCTTGCGCGACTCCGATTAGCGTGGGCTGGACGTTCAACGCAGGTAGGCGTCACTCGCATAGCGGCGCATCATGCGGTGGCTGTTGAAGAACGACGCGGTCTTGGTGATCGCTCCCTTCATGACCGAGATCCACCCGGCCCGATCCTCGTAGTACAAGGGAAGGACCGCTTCCTCCAGCTTGCGGTACAGCGCGCGGGCGTGGTCGTGGCCGGGCTCGCGGTTCCCGATGGCCCAGCCCGTGACGCCTTCGATCCATCCCTCGGCCCACCAACCGTCGAGCACGCTCAGGTGGGGCACGCCATTGAAGGCGGCTTTCATCCCGCTGGTGCCCGAGGCCTCCAACGGCGGTAGGGGCGTGTTCAGCCACACGTCCGTCCCCGCGACGAGCAGAGCGGCGAGCGCCATGTCGTACTCGGTCAGGAAGACGGCCCGCACCGTGCCCTCCAGGGCGGCGATGTGTTCGTGGATGGCCTGGATCGCTCGCTTCCCCTCCTGATCCTGCGGGTGTGCCTTACCCGCGATCACGATCTGGAGGGGCCAGCGGCCGGACATCTTACGAAGGCGCTCCAGGTCGCTGAACAAGAGTTCCGGGCGCTTGTAGGCCGTCATGCGTCGAGCGAAGCCCAGGGTACACGCGTCGGGGTCCAACGCCTCCCCGGTGAGCTGGAGCACACGGTCGGCGAGCCCGCGCTTCGCCCGCTGATGCGCGTCCCAGACCTCCGTGTCGCCGATGACGGAGTCGATGCGTAGTAAAAGCTCGGGCTCGTGACACCACCCGGGAACGTGGGCGTCATAGAGCTTGGCGAAGGCGGAGTGAGTCCAGGTAAACGGGTGCACCCCGTTGGTCACGGCCCGCACCTGGTAGCCGGGAAAGAGTTGCCGGGAGGTCGCGGCGTGGCTCTTCGCGACGCCGTTCACGTACTCGCTCAGATTGAGGGCCAGACGCGTCATGTTGAGCTCGCCCTCTCCGGCCAGTCGTTTGAGCGTGGGGCCGTCCACGAAGTCGCCCAGAATCTGCTCGACGAGGGGATACGGAAACCGGTCATGACCGGCTTCCACGGGCGTGTGGGTCGTGAAGTTGCAGCGGTCCCGCACGTCGGGAATATCGTAGGGGTTCTCGCCGGGGCGGAGGTCTCCGCTGGAGTGCTCGGTCAGGCTCAGCAGCTCCAGCCCGAGGAGCGCCGCGTGGCCCTCGTTCATGTGGTACTGGCGGATCCGGAAGCCGAGGGCGTGCAGCATACGGACGCCGCCGATGCCCAGCACGATCTCCTGCTTGAGGCGGTAGGCTCGGTCCCCGCCGTAGAGACGGTGTGTGAGTTCACGGTCCGCGAGGTCGTTCTCCGCCAGATCCGTGTCCAGCAGGATGACGGGCTGGCGACCGCCCATGTGACCCTCGAGGACGTAGAACCAGCCGCCCACCCACACGTCCCGCCCTTCGATGGGTACCATGATCCTGGCCTGTACCGGCCGGGCCCAGGCTGCGGGATCCCACGGGTCGGGAGTCTCGTGCTGGAAGCCATGTTCGTCGATGGACTGCCGGAAATATCCCTGACGGCTCACCAGGCTCACGGTGACGAGCGGCAGCTCCAGATCGGCGGCGGAGCGTACGGTGTCGCCCGCGAGTATGCCGAGCCCTCCGGCGTAGGTGTGGATCTCCGGCCGCAGCCCGATCTCCATGGTGAAGTAGGCGATGCGCTCGGAGAGGGTGAACTCACGATGCATGGACGACGACTCCGCCGTCAAGATAGTTCGAGATTCATGACTCGCTCCTCCACTCGGATGATCTCGAAGATCAGCATCACTTCATCCACCTCGACGGAAACCGGCCGGTCACGAGGGTCACGCCCGGGCTCATGAACATCGCCCCGTAGAGGACCACGGTTCCGACTACC
>JBBDSN010000224.1:12918-14688 GCA_040904885.1 Gemmatimonadota bacterium
GGTCACGCCCGGGCTCATGAACATCGCCCCGTAGAGGACCACGGTTCCGACTACCGCCAACGCGCCGACGCCTACCCATGTCGAGCGCGGAGGGATGAGGGGGCCGCGCCCCACTGCCGTAAGGCATACCAACAGCGCGCCGCCCCCCGCCACGGTGCGCAAGCCGGCGAAGCGAAGCGAAGCGGCGGAGCGAACGCAAGGCCGGCCTTGACTGCCGAATAGCATAAGGCATACACGACCACGAGCATGCCGACCATGCCAAGCCGACGCGCGGCTCGGCTCATCCCATCGCCCGCGAGATCCGATTGTAGATCGGCGCGAACACGAGACCGGCGTACCCGCCATACAGGAACGCCTCGATTAGCCCGATGAGGAATCCGCCGGGCGTGAGCCACTCGAAGCCTGGTAGAACCTGCTCCAGGAATCCGGTCATGTGAAGCGTCTCGGGCACGATAAGCCCATACGCAACGCATGCCAAATAGGTCACGCTGCTAAAAGAAGCCAACGACCAGGTGACCACCTTAGTGTTCAGCATGACGACCTCCGGATTCGCCGTGACCGTTCTTGTGCCCGTCGTCTTCGGGATCCGAGGACCTGTCCGAATCGGAGCCCCCACCACCCGCCATCTTCTCCCGTCCGCCAGGTCCACCATGCCCGTGTCCATGGCCCATATGCATTCCCACGAAAAGAATGGCCACGATGAGCCAAAACCAATTCTCCCTGAGCCAATCCATGTCGGACTCCTATCAGGTGCATCGGTGTGGGCGCGCCCACACGATCCGAAGCCACGCTCTGAAGTATGGAGGTGGAACCGTGAAGCGAGTGTGAAGTCCGTGTGAAAAAAGCTTCACGGCGGCCTGCACGCGCGTGGTGTGCGACACCTCGTCACCCTGGCGGGTCAGCGTCGGAAGGATGATGATCTCGGTCATGCGGCCGGAGCCGTTGCCGCAGGTTCCAGCCCATGAGCGTGATGATGATGAGTAGTACGACGCCGCTGATGACGGTCAACGCTTCCCCGTTCACTTACGCCTCCTCGGTTCGTCCACCACCGAACCGGGGGATGAACATGGGTATCCGTCGCTGATACTCGCGGTATTCCTGCCCGAATTCAGCGAGCATCTGGCGCTCCTCTGTCCGCGCGAGCCATGCATACGCTCCAATGATCACGGGGAACGCGATGATCGAAAGAATCGTGGGCCAGTGGACAATGCCCTCGCCGAAGACGATGAGGAACAGCCCAGTGTACTGAGGATGCCTGATCCTGGCGTAGATGCCCTCGGTCGCCAGCCGCCCCTCATTGCGCACTCGATGGATGGTGCGCCACCCCTCGGCGACCAGCAGCGCACCGGCAACGACGATGGCGTAGCCCAAGACCATGGCGACGACATGCGCCACCGGAGTTCCAAACAGTTGGGCCCATAGATTTCCGCCCTCGGTCCAGGTGACATCGAGGCCGAAGAACCGTGCCAGGAAGTAGATGGTCAGGGGGAAGCCGTACATCTCGGCGTAGAATGCGACGATGAAGGCCTGTAGGACGCCAGCCCGGGTCCACTCCTTCCAGCTCTGCGGGGCCAGAAACCGGTACATCACCCATGAAACGACAACGATGACGATGACGGCCAGCCCCCACATTCCTACGTGCATGGACGATGCCTCCCCATCGGGGTCGGGTCCGCACACCCGCAGCTTACGATCCACAGACTCAGCAGGATGCACTGGAGCGGATGAGCGCTCAGCGAACCCGATTCTAGCACAGGTTCACCCGTATAC
>JBBDSN010000225.1:0-2354 GCA_040904885.1 Gemmatimonadota bacterium
GAGCCGTCAGAGCCGACTCCTCGTCGCGCCCTACGGCGAGCGCACCGACCCGGAAGAGGTCGACAGCGCTTGGCGCTTGCTCAAGGACGTCGCGTGGTGGCTCGACCGGATTGCGAAGCTCCAGCCGACCTTATGCTCCGAACGAGCATCTCGTGAGCGAATCGATCCGGACCTGCATCCCCGAAGGCAACACCGAAGACACCTCCTCGAATCCCAGCTCCGAGCGTCATTGTCGGGAGTTGCTCGAGCGCCGGTACTCCCGCCGGGAAGTGCTCGCCGGGGGGATCCAGGCGGCCGTGGCGGGCTTCGTGGCCACATCGGGGGTCGCAGCGTTCACCCGGACACTCGCGCTCCCGGCACGCCTGATGGCCCAGACGCCGGAAGCTTGGCGTGACTCCCTCCTCGGGTTCAGTCCTGTCCCGATCTGGGACGGAGACGAGGTGGCCGTCGCGCCGGGATACACGGCCCGGCCGTTCGGGCACCACCACGATGGGATGCACTTCTTCCCGCCGGGCGGCGATCGGGCGCACGCCCCGTGCGCTGATCCTGGCGGCACCCATCTTCGTCCGGGCCGTCGTGTTGCGGGTGACGGGATCATGCCGACCCACCGTGGCCGGCTGGCGTCGGGAGTAGGATTCTTCCATGCTTCCCGTACCCTTCTGCCGCCGATCCCCATGTGAATGCTGAGCGCCACCGCGCTCTGCCTGCGACCCAGGACTCCCGGACATGACGACCATGCGGACCCGAGAGGCCCGAGAGGAGGATATCGGGGCGATCCGTGAGATCTTCCTCGAAACCTACGGCGAGGACTATCCCTACCGAGACTTCTACGACTCGGAGTGGCTGAAGCGGGCTATCTACGGCGACCACATGCTCATGGTCGTGGCGGAGGACACTGCGAGTGGGTCGGTCCTCGGCACCGGCTCGGTGGACCTGGACATCGGTGCCCACTCGGACCTGGTGGGCGAGTTGGGCCGACTGGCTGTGCACCCTGACGCACGCGGCCACGGCGTAGGCACGGCCATCATGCGGCATCGATTGCAGCTCGTCGAGGGCCGTCTCCACACCGTCGTCGCGGAGAATCGGACGAGACATGGGTATTCTCAGCGCATCTCCCACCATGCCGGCCTGGCCCCCGTTGGCTTCCTACCCCTGAAGCATCTCTTCCACACCCGGGAAAGCATCGCCCCCTTCGTCCGCCACTTCGGTCCGGCGCTCAAGCTGCGAAGCAACAATCCCCGCGTCGTGCCCATGGTGGCTCGCATTGCCCAGATGGCGATGACCAACCTCGGCATGGATCCGGACGTAATCGTGGACGAGACCCTCCCTCCGTACCCTCCGGACGAGGACTTCGAGCTCTCGGAGCTGGAATCCGAAGGGATGCCCGACCTTCTCCGCATCAAGCGGGGACGCGTGCTCGGTCGCAACGTCTTCGGGCCCATGCGCCTACACTACGGTTTCTTCAAGCTCAGAGCCCGGCAGGCGAGCTACCTGGTGGCTCGCCGCCCGGGTGCCGTTCCCGAGGCGGTCGCGGGTGGCTTGGGCTTCCTCCATGACTCCGGGGAGCGGAACATCCGGATCTTCGAGCTCATCGCTTCCTCGGACGAGGCCATACGGCACCTCTTCGCGGGCCTGCTCGAGCGTGCTCGCGCCCTGGGCGTGGAGTACGTGGAAGTCGACGTGAGCGCGCACGGTCCGAGGCTCCAGCGCACCCTCCTCGAGCTGGGTTTCCTGCCGGCCGCCTATGTGCCCGCCCTGGCGTTTCACGAAGTGGAGCGTCTAGACGCCGTGAAAATGGTCCACCTGCTCGTGCCTCCCGTGTTGGGAGACGTGTCGATCATCGACGAGGTCCGGCCGCTCTTCGATGAGGTCATGGCGGGCTTCCGGACGCGAGCTGTGCTCCCGGGGATCGCCGCCGGGCTGGAGGATCTGTCTATCGTCAGGGGCTTGAGCGACGAGCAGGCACGGCGCTTGGCCAGCCAACTCTCCATACGGGACTTCGGACCGGACGAGACGCTGTTCAGCGAGGGGGATCCCGCCGAGGCACTCTTCTTCCTTCTGGAAGGAGCTGTGGAGATCCTCCGTACCCCCGGTACGTCTGTGGGTTGGGTGAGCGCAGGGGAGACGGTGGGGGAGCGAGCCATGCTTTCCGAGTCCGCCCATAGCGTCACGGTCACCACCAGGGCGCCGACGGTCGCGGGTGTCCTTACCCGGGACGATTTCTGGGAGCTTGCGGCCAGGCGCCCTGACATCGCCGTGATCCTCTACCGCAACCTGGCGGTGGAGTTGGGAGGGAAGCTCCTCAGAACGGACGGGATACCGGATCGGTCCCATCCGGGCTGAGCTCTCGGGTG
>JBBDSN010000225.1:2454-7217 GCA_040904885.1 Gemmatimonadota bacterium
CCTGGGCTCGCTGCACGCCCCTCCCGTGAAGCTGACCCCGAACGGGCGCGGCCGCGGCTCGAATCCCGCGGGCATCGGCGGGTCGAAGTCGTCGTGCACGAACGCGAACGGCACGATGACCGTCGGATAGCCCGGGCGGGCCGCGATGCCGGCTCCGCTCGATCCCGGGAAGAGCAGGGCATCGAGCTGATGCTCGGCGACCACTGCGTCGATGCCCTGCTCGCCATTCAGCCGTAGGTCGCGGGCGCGGTCGGCTTCGTACTCGGCACGGTCTCGTTCGAGGTCGAGCCCGTCCGACCGGTCCAGGTTCGCCTGTCCGTACTTCATGGAGCCGGCCTGTTCGTGCGCGAGGTTCCACTCGCGGAGCTCGGTGAGCGTGCTCACCGGAGCGCGGTCGTCGAGCGTCGACAGCCACGTATTGAAGTCGCGTTTCATCCCGTACCAGAGCACGGAGCTGCTTCCCGCGAGGAGCAGGTTGTCCTCGGGGTCGGGATCGACCACGCTGGGGATGTTCGCGGGGTCGACGATGGTCGCGCCCTGCGCCGCGAGAATCTCGATGGCCTCCGCCATGACGGCCCGCTCCGCCTCCGAGCGACCGCCCCGGTAATCGTCTGAGCCTGGCACCGCGACCGAGTCGTAGTAGAACGCGCGGGGGATGCCGATGCGGGCACCCTCCAAGCTCCCCGCGTTCAAAAATTGCGTATAGTCACCGTTTGGCGGGGGCTCACAACGGTCGGTGGCCGGGTCGTTCGGGTCCGGTGCGGCACCCTCCATCGCTCCGAACATGATCGCTGCGTCGGTGACGGTGCGCGCCATCGGGCCCGCCGTGTCCTGGTCGCCCGTAATGGGGATGATGCCCCAGCGGCTGACGCGCCCCACGGTCGGCTTGATGGCGGCCAACATGTTCGCGTTCGACGGAGACAGGATGGAGCCCGACGTCTCGGTGCCGACGTTCGCGGCCCAGAAGCTCATCGCCGTCCCGATGCCCGAGCTCGACCCGCCCACGCCCATGACCGGGCGGCCGTCGTTTCGGCCTTCCCGGGGATCGCGCCGCGGGTCGTACGGGTTCAGGCCGTAGCCACCGAGCGCGCTGTAGTTCCCGGGCATCCCGTTCGCCATGAAGTTGGCGAGCTCGGTCAGGACCGTCTTCGCGATGATGACGGCGCCTGCGTCCCGGAGGTGGGTCGTGAGGGTGGCGTCGTACGAGGGGGTGTACCCTTCGAACGCGAGCGTGCCGCCCGTGGTCGGCATGTCCGTCGTGTGGATGATGTCCTTGAGCGCGACGGGGATGCCGTGCAGCGGGCCCCGCACCCTTCCTTCGGCGCGCTCGCGGTCCAGCCGGTCGGCTTCTTCGAGGGCCTCCGCGTTGACCGCGATGGTCGCGTTGACGCGGTCCTCGTGCATGGCGATCCGCACGAGGTGCGCCTCCACGATCTCGCGCGACGTGAAGCGACCCTCTTCCATCGCCTGTTGCATCTCGGGGATGGTCGCTTCGACCGGATCGAAGCGCTCTTCGGGTGTCGGTGCGGAGGTGCAGCCGGCCATGAAGAGCGGGACGCCGAGCGTGGCGAGCCAGGGAAGAACTCGGGAGTGATAGAGCGATTTCATGGGATGGACGCTGGAACTGGGAGAAGGACCGGGCCGCAACTGACGGCGGCGCCAGCGGCCAACATGGGTGCGGCCGGCTCGGGAGGCCAGCCCCCCGAAATATCTCTTCGTGCCGCCTCGCCGCTCGACGGTCGTCGCCGTATGCGGCCGCACCGGTGGAACATGCGCCGAGGATCCAGCTATTCTCATCGTGACGACACCGGGCCCTTCCGCCCGGGCGGTTCTCGATCCAGAGCGTAACGGCACCATGAACAGACCCAGCGTGATTTCGGCCGCAGCCCTCGCGACGATCCTACTCACCGCGACCGCGACCGCGTGCGCGCCGGATGCGCCGGAGTCGCAGGACGAGGAGCCCGTGACGGCTGCCGGACAACAGGCTCCAGCTCCGCTCGATAGCGTGCGCAACTTCCAGGTCGTCGACGACCGTCTGGCGTCCGCCGGCCAGATCGCCTACGACCAGGTTCCGGAGATCCGTGAGCGCGGCTACGAAGTCGTGGTCAAC
The DNA here is from genome assembly GCA_040904885.1 of Gemmatimonadota bacterium. GTDB lineage: Bacteria > Gemmatimonadota > Gemmatimonadetes > Longimicrobiales > Gaopeijiaceae > JAWLHJ01. The sequence goes on from JBBDSN010000225.1 coordinate 4,565, forward strand.
CTCGCCATCGCCGACGAGGAGCGGAACGGCCGGGAAGGGTTCCACGTCGCGGAGGAGGGCTTGGCCTACGTGCACATCCCCGTGGACTGGGAGGAGCCCCAGGTCAGTGACGTCCGCATGTTCTTCGATGTCATGGAGGCGAACCGGGACCGGAAGGTCTTCGTCCACTGCTTCGCCAACATGCGGGCTTCGGCGTTCGTCTACCTGTACCGCACGCTCGTGGAAGGCGTGCCCGACGACGAGGCGCTCGCCACGATGCACGCCATCTGGGATCCGGCCGAAGACCAGCAGCAGTGGGCAGATCTGATCGAGCAGGTGAAGGCAGAGTACACGGCGGGCGGGTGAGGGCAGCACCCCACCCAAGGAGATCCGATTCCCATGGCCCACATCCCCTACGTTCCCTACGATGACGCCGACGGCCTTCTCGCCGAGCTGTACCAGAAGTACGGTGGACGGCGTGGGTGGGTCGACAACATCATCCGGATCCACTCGCTCAACCCGCGCTCGATGCGCGATCACGTGGAGCTCTACGCGCACCTCATGCGGGGTCCCTCGCCGCTGAGTCGCGTCCAGAGAGAGATGCTTGCCGTGGTGGTCTCGGCCGAGAACGACTGCTTTTACTGAATTAACCATCACGGGGCGGGCCTCCGTACGTTGCTCGGATCCGGCGGGTTGCCGAGGGCACTCGCCCTGGATCATCGGTCCGCGGATCTCGACGCGCGCGACCGCGCCATGGTCGAGTACGCCGTAAAGCTGACGCGTGCACCGCACTCCGTGGGGGAGGCGGATGTCGACAGGCTTCGGGAGGTCGGCTTCGACGACACCGCGATCCTCGACATCTGCCAAGTGGTCTCGTACTACAACTACGTGAACCGGATGGCCGAAGGGCTGGGTGTCGAGCTCGAAGACGGTTGGCGTCCGGAGGATCTCACGCTGACCCGTGAGGAGTTCGAGCGGAACGTGGCGGGCCGCGACGAAGGGCGCTGAGCTGTCTGTCGTGCGCTGTCCTGCTCAGGCGGCCACTTGGTCCGCGCCCGCTTCAGTTGTTCTGCGCTCCGGCCGCGATCCAATTGCGGATGTTCGTCAGGTCCACATCGTCGAGAGGTGAGGCGCCGAGTGGCATACGCGCTCCGGCGCTCTGGCGTCCTTCGAGCTTGATCACGACGTAGCTGTTGTCGGGATCGCCGGGCTCCACGCGCAGGAAGCTCGGCTCGCTGGTCGATTCGACCCCGACCCAGGCGTTGTAGTTCGACGACGCCGAGTTCGTGAGGGTCATTCCGCCCTCGCCGCTTCCGTGGCACTGACTTGCGCTGCATCCACGCCGGAGGATGATCTCCTGAATGTCGGTGGCGAACGAGGGGTCCATGAGCACGACCCGGTCGTCTCCCCCGTCCCCCGGAGCCATCGGAGAGTCGTCGCTCCCGCCGCATGCCGCCAGGAATGCGGCCGCTACCAACGCGGAACCGAGCGCGCGCACGCTGCGCACCGTCATGACCGTGCACTCCCGGCCGACGCGACGCCGGCCAGCTTCCCGAGCTTGTCCAGCCCATGGTAGAGAAAGACGCTCAGGATCGCGACCCGAAGGGTCCAATGAGCGTGTCGTGCGAGTGCTGAAAGTGCAGCCATGAGAGATCCTCAGCATCTGAGCGTGGATTCGCGAGCGGTTTGACGGTGTCGCTCCTGCCGATAACGCCGAACCGGAAAGACGGGACGTACGGTTCCCTGGGCCCAGAAATCGAAATCCAGGAACCAGGTCGGAACCGCGCCGGTTCGGTCTGTGCGTCCGGCATCGACGCCGTGGCGTTCCACTCCATCTCTGAGGATCCGATGAAGAACTTTGCTCGTCTTCCGACCGTGCTGGCCTTCGCGCTGCTGGCTCTTGCCCTTTCCTCGAGCGCGGCCGCGGCCCAGTCGAAAGAGGCCTTCACGCAGGAGCGCTTCGAAGCACTCCAGGCCGAGAACGCCCTCATCCTCATCGACGTGTTCGCCGACTGGTGCCCGACATGCGCGCTCCAGCAGGACGTGCTCGACGAGTTCCGTAACGAGCATCCGGACGTGCCCGTGCATACCCTCTCGGTGAACTTCGACGATCAGAAAGAGTGGGTCCGGCACTTCAAGGCACCGCGGCAGTCCACGCTCATTCTCTACCGCGGTGAAGAGCAGCTGTGGTTCAGCGTGGCGGAGACCCGCGCGGACCGCATCGTGAACGAGATCCTGACGGCCGCCAGCCGCGACCGGTGACTCTGGAGCTGGCGGCGATACCGCTCGCCTTCCTCTCCGGCATCCTGGGGGTTCTGTCGCCCTGTGTGTGGCCACTCGTCCCGGTCGTCACTTCGTCCGCGGCGACGGGCGGCCCGTCGGGGCCTTACTATCTGGCCGGCGGGCTGAGTCTGTCGTTCGCGGTCGCGGGCACTGCGGTCACTTGGTTGTTGGTGAGTACGGGACTCGATCCCGAGCTGTTTCGCTACATCGCGGCCGGAATGATGATCCTGGTCGCGATGATCCTCCTCGTGCGTGCACTCGGGGACTGGCTCACGCTGCGGTTGTCGGCGCTCACCGGAAGATTCCAGGTTGGAGTAGGAGGCGACAACGTGTCCGCGCCGGGTCAGTTCGGGATCGGTGCGCTCCTCGGCGTGGTATGGCTCCCCTGCGT
>JBBDSN010000225.1:7317-14678 GCA_040904885.1 Gemmatimonadota bacterium
GTCGATCTGTTGCCCTCCTGGATCTTCACGCTGTGAGACATCCGCCATCGTTGCCGTCGGAGATGAACTGCTGTCCCGAGAACTCTTCCGGCCCTCGCCCGGTTGGGTGGACAACTGAAACCTCGATGTTCGACTGGGCCGGAGGCCGACGACATGACGTGGACGCTTGAAGAGCAGATCAGCGCGGAGCTCGACACGCTCTGGCAGGCCGCGCTCTTTCTGGCCGGCGGCAGACGGGAAGAGGCCGAATGGCTTCTCGAGGATACCGTCAGCGCGGCGAGTGACGACTTGGTCGTGACGCTCCAGGTCGCGGATGGGACCGACAAGTTGGAGCGTTTCATGGTCCGGCGTTTCTTTCAGGGTGCCGTCCGGATGTCTCTCGCGCCCGGTACGGTCACCCATGACGATTCGGCCGAGGCGCCGGAGGCGGAGGTTGCGGCGCTCCTGCGGGATGCGGGGCGCGTGCCGGATCGACCCCGCGCCGCACTCTGGCTGATCGTGATCCGCAGGAGATCCTACGACGAAGGAGCGTCGATCCTGGGCATCGAGCGGGATGAGCTTCGTGACTTACTCGAGTACCGCGAGGTGCTTATGGCCGACGTGATTCGAAACGCTGCGGACATCGTCACGGAGATGCTCGCTCCGGGAGCCTCGTCACCGGGGAGCGCGTCGTGAACTGCCGGGACGTGCGGGAGGGCCTTTGGCCCCCGGAGCGACCTCGCTTGCTCGGTCCCGAGGTGGAGGCGGCACGAGAGCACGTCCGTAAGTGTTCCGAATGCACCCGTTACTTCGCGCAGGACCGCGCCGTGTTGGATGCCGGCCACCGCCTTCGCGACGTCCGGGCGCCGCTACCGGTGAGGACACGGGTGTTCGAAGCCCTCGCTCAGGCGAGACAGCGCCCCGCACGAGGCGAGCACGCGGAACCGTCCGTCCCGCACCGCCCGGCTCGATCGGCAATGTGGGCCGTGGGGGGCGGGGCTGTGGCGATGCTGGTCCTGCTCGCCGGTCTGATGCTCGGTCCGAGGCTTCTGCAGGACGCCGAGCCCCGCATGGAGGTCGCGGAGGCCTCGGGGTCCGACGCCGCCTTCGTCGAAGACTACCTTCGGCGGGCGGTCGGCGAGGACTATCTCGAGACCTCGGACCCGGAAGAAATCGCTCGCTTCCTCCGGCGGGAGTTGGGGCTTCATTCGCGTGCGTTGACCCTCGCCGGCCTCGTTCCGAGACGCGTGGAGATCTGCCTGCTCGAGGGACGACGTGGGGCGATGGTGGTCTACCGGCTCGACGGCCGCAGCGTGACCCACTATCTCGTGCCTAAGAAGGCAGAGCCGCAGGCTCCCCGGGTCGCTCAGGAACATGGAAGTCTGGCGGTGGTCACCTGGTCCACGGATTCGCTGGAGGAAGCGTTGGTCGGCGAGATGCCGTCGGATCAGCTCCTCGAGCTTGCCAGGAACGGCGTCAGCCACTGATCGATCCCAGGGTCTCGGGCACGTCACGGCCGACCCGTTCCGCAGTTGGCGCTCACGGCCGGCCTCCGAACCCTTCCGCGCGAACTTCGAGAATCGTTCGAAAGTCAAACGATTCGAGCGGAGCAGTCGTGGTGAGCGCCCGGGGGTCGCACCGCGCCGTACGGGCGCTCCGAAGCCTATCCCGTTGTGGGCATTACGGACGCGATCGTTCGAAGATCGAACGATTCCCGAAGTGGCGGAAAGAGACACCGCACCCTCGGAGCGTCGTCCCGGGGTCTCGGGAACCTTTTCGCACATCCCCTGATTGTACCAACTAGTACAGTCAGTCGTATTCGTTTTCATCAACAGGAGACACCATGTCGGACTTCAAGCTCCAGACCGCCGAGACCGCCGCACCCGAGGGCAGGGAAGCCATCGAGAAGGCCGAGAAGGGCTTCGGCTTCGTACCGAACCTGATCAAGGTGCTCGCCAATGCGCCCGCAGCCGCGAACGCTTACCTCGATCTGGGCGCACGGCTCGAGTCCACGTCCCTCACCCCGCAGGAGCAGCAGGTCGTATTGCTCGCGACCAGCTTCGAGAACCAGTGCGACTACTGCATGGGCGCCCACTCGACGGTGGCGGGCATGGTCGGGATCGAGGAGGCCGACCTCGAGGCGCTCCGGGACGGCAGCGAGCTACCGACAGCCCGCTTGAACGCGCTCCGGGACTTCACCCGTGCCGTCGTGGACAAGCGCGGGAACGTCACCAAGGAGGATCTCGTGCGGTTCCGTGAGGCGGGCTTCGAGCAGGACCAGGTGCTCGAGGTGATTGTGGGTGTGGCGATGAAGACGCTCTCGAACTACACGAACCACATCGCCGAGACCCCGCTCGACGAGGCCTTCGAGGCCCAGCGGTGGTCGCCGCCAGTGGCGTCCACGCGCGGTTGATCGCTGGGCCGGGGGTCGGGCGGGGTCATTTCCCGCCCGGCCCGGCGGCCCTACCGTTGACTGATGAATCCACTTACGGCTCGAGGGCAGGCCACCCGGGCTCGCATCGTCGAGACCGCAGCACGGTTGATGCACGCCAATGGTGTCGCGGCGACGCGGGTGGACGAGGTCCTGTCCGAAGCGAAAGCGGGGAAGAGCCAGTTCTATCATTACTTCGACACGAAAGACCAGCTCGTCGAGGCGGTCCTCGAGTTCCAGGCTGCGGCCGGAGAGGCCGAGCAGGCCGCAATCTTCGCCCGAACTCCGGGCTGGGATGGCATCCGTACGTGGCTCGATGCCGTCGTCGAGGCGCAGAAGAGCATCGAGTACAGGGGCGGTTGCCCCATCGGGTCGATGGCCGCTGAGCTCGCCGAGCGCGATCCGCGCCTGCGGGCTCGGCTCGGTGAGGCGTTCGAGCGCAAGCGCCAGGCGCTCGCCGAGCGGTTGCGGGAGCTGCGCCGGGAGGGCTTACTGTCTGAAGAAGCCGACCCCGATGTTCTGGCCGCGTTCGTGATGGCGACCCTTCAGGGAGCCCTGCTTCTGGCGAGCACAACCAAGCAGGAGGCGGCCCTTACCGGGTCGGTGGACGAGGCTTGGAGGCACCTGCTGTCATTCAGGTGCTGAGTGCCTGCTGAGGGGTCAGCGGCCCCCCGGCGACCCGGCGGCGTCTTCCAACAGGGTCCGGAACGCCTCGATCGGCAGCGCGCCCTGCGCTTGGAAGCCGTTGATGAAGAACGTCGGAGTTCCTCGCACGCCGTCGGTTCGGGCCGCGTCGTTGGCCGCCTTCGTGCGGTCCTCGAACGTCTCGTTCTCGTAGCACTCAAGGAACCGGTCAGCGTCCAGCCCCGTGCGCTCCGCGAGCGTCACGAGCTCATCCTTGGGGTTCCGTTCGTCGACCCACGCGTCACGATGTTCATAAAGCGCATCGTGGAACTCCCAGAACATGTCCTGGGCCGCGCCACACTCGCCCGCGCGTGCCCCTTCTTCGCTGTTCCGGAATCCCAGCTCGAACGGAACGACCTTCCACCGGACCCGTCCCGTCTCCACGAATTCCCGTCGGATGTGCGGCCAGGTCATCTCCACGAACTGGGCGCAGGCGCCACATGCGAAGTCGGCGTATTCGACCACGACCACTGGCGCGTCGGGATCGCCGAGCTCATGCCCGGTCCCGTCCAGATCGGCCTTCTGTGATGCGACGGTGGACGCCGCGAACAGCGACACGACAAGTGCCAGGAGAGCGCCGCGGACCTCCGGCACTCCCGCTCGGGGCTCACGGCCATGGTCCGCGGCAGTACCGAGCGGTCTTCCACGGCGGCTCATCGGCCCCAAGCCAGCCGGTACCCAAGGCCGAGCGTGTACCCTGCCGGGAGGTTCCGGCCACTCAGCGATACGGGCACGGACACTTCCAAGGTGCCGGGTCCCACGTTCGAGGCCACGGACGGAACGATCTGCAGCAGACGCCGGTTCTGGCTCGTCAGGCGAAGGCCCTGATCGATTGGGGCACCGCCCCACAAGGCATCTAGGCCGAGTTGCCAACCGATCGCTCCGAACCCTCCGCCGACGGCGAGATGCGCAAACGTCTCGTTCCCCGGCGTATGGTCGGTGTCCACGTTTTCGGACCGCCACCGGTAGCCCGTCCATCCGGCCACGTACACAGGCAGACGGTCGGACTGCCATCCGGATTCCACGCTGACTTCGAGGTCGCTCTGCCCTTCACTGAGGGGGAGCTCGGTCGCGTCGACAGGGAAGGAGGCGCCCGGGTGCTTGTATCCGACCCGGACTGCGACCGGAGCTTCCAACCCGAAGATCGCGGGACTGAGACGCACGGCCGCGCGCAGATCACCGATGCCGGCCTTTCGAGCCTCACCGGCGGACGCTCTTACGCGCAGGCTATGCACAGGCACTTGGCCCCAAATTTCCACGCCCGGAACGAGGCCGTATGCCGCGGTCAGGTAGAGGGAGCGCGTTTGGAAGACCGCGTCACCCAAGAAGTCCTGTCGGTTCCCCAAAAAATTGAACGCGTCGGTGGCGCGATTAAACGATGTCGCGACCTGCACCCACCCCTGACCCACCGGAAGCGTCCTTTCGCCGGCGCTTTCCAGAAGGGTCGGCGACGAGTGAGGGGCGCTGCAGAGCACCTGTCCACGGACGGTCATGGGGAAGAGTGTAAAGACTGCGAGAAAGGCGGTCGAAGCGATCGCCGTTTTCAAGAGGGTGAGCGTCTTCATGATGCACTCCAGGGTTCGATGTCAGAAAAGAATAGGGGCCAGGAGAACCAGAAGGCGACGAAGGCCTCCGAGACTCCCTCCAGACGCGTGCCCGAGAGCGGGCCACCCGTCGCGATCCCGGACATATTCCAGATCGAGCCGGTCTGGTCGTCCACGATCCGGTCGGCTTCGACCCGGAAGGTCAGCGCCTGACCGTCGGCGAAGGGGCGGTATGCCATGGCCCCCTCGCGCACACCGGTCCAGAACACGACATACGGGTCGTCCGATTCAATGGGCACGACGGCGAGCGGTCCCAGGCGGGAAAGCTCCGAGTAGGGGAACACGGTTCCACCCGTGCCCGAGGGCACACCGAGGGCCCGCTCCTTCGGCGGGTAGCGTCGGTCGAGCGGCTCGGAGATCGGAAAGAGGAGCTGGGCGTTGGACGGGTCGTCGTAGTTTCCGTAGGGATATCCGACAGGAGACTCGTATTCCCGGTCCCAGCCGGTGTTGGTTGTGACGACGAGCGTGTTGGGGTGCACGCGCCGCCATCCACCGTAGGTCATCTCGACCACCGGCAACATCTGGAGGCCCGTACCGTCCTGAGGGCCGCAGCGAGCGCCGAGCGACATCTGGGGCCAGAGTGATTCGCCCTCACCTACCCGGTCGTATAAGACCATATTGTTTCTGAACAGGAGTCCCGAGACCCCGAACTCGACCCCTCCGTGCGGTGCTCGATCGAACGCGAGGCTCGATCCCGTGAGCGGACAGTGGGTGATGGCCACCGAGTGCCCGTCTATATCGAGGTTCACGATCTCGTGCCACCAGAAGATGTTGAGCGGCACCGCGATGGGCTGGTCACCCAGCATCATCCCGACGACCCGGTCTCCGTCCTGCCACGTGCTCGTGGTGGGAAAGCCCGGGAGGTCCATCTCCGGATTGGTCAGCGCGGGGATTCCGTCGCGGAACGCGCCCACGAAGATTTCGGACTCCGGGATGCTGCATGACAAGCCGTCCAGCGCTGTTTGGTTGTCCGGTCCGAGGCCCCCGTTCGTATCCTGTGAACATGCGCTCACGGCCAGCACGGCCGTGAGGGCGGAGGCTCCGAGGGTCCTGAGGGGCTTGTGCATCGGGTTCTCCAGATCGTGTAAGGTCGGACAATTGTGCCCACTGCTTCTCTCGATCGTCCAACCGGACCGGTCATCGCAGGGTTCCCGGAGTGTCCCACGCTCACGCGATGAACTCGGAACCCTCGGCGGGGTGCGAGGGGTTGATCGTAAAGGAGATCCGCATGTCCTCTTCCACAAGGAACCCCATGACCCGCGATAACCGAAACGACCCCTCGACCGACCCGGCATCCATCGACTTCACCGACCTGAAGGCGCTGTTCATCAACTGCACACTGAAGCCGTCTCCCCAGCTTTCCCACACAAGCGGCCTGATCGACAACGCCCGCGCGATCATGGAGAAGCAGGGCGTGAGCGTCGATGTGATCCGAGCCGTCGACCACGACATCGCCTACGGTGTGTACCCCGACATGACCGAGCACGGATGGGATGAGGACGCCTGGCCGGAGATCCAGGAGAAGGTGATGGCTGCGGAGATCCTGGTGCTCTGCACGCCGATCTGGCTGGGCGACAAGTCGTCGGTCTGCACCAAGGTCGTGGAACGGCTCTATGGCTACTCCGGCGTCCTCAACGACCAGGGTCAGTACGCCTACTACGGGAGGGCCGCCGGCTGCCTCGTGACCGGTAACGAGGACGGTGTCAAACACTGCGCGATGAACATTCTGTACTCGCTGCAGCATCTCGGTTACGTAATTCCACCGCAGGCCGATGCCGGGTGGATCGGCGAGGCGGGACCCGGGCCGTCCTACCTCGATCCTGATTCCGGGGGACCAAAGAACGAGTTCACCATGCGCAACACGACCTTCATGTCCTGGAACCTCATGCACATGGCCCGGTTGCTCAAAGACCAGGGCGGCGTGCCGGCCCATGGCAACCAGCGCACGGCCTGGGACGCCGGGGCACGATTCGATCATCCGAACCCGGAGTATCGCTGACTCCGACGCGCCCGATCACGGCGTACGCGTCCTCGGGAACCACTTCGGGCGGCGATCCGGTTCAAGAGCCGTAGTCACTTCATGACCTCTTGAAAAACGGAGATGCGAATATGCTGAACACGATGAATCGGACCGGGAAGGCGCTGGCCCTGCTGGCTGTGGTCGTCGTCGGTGCGGGTGCCGCGACCGGGTCCGTGCTGGACTGGACGGTCGACGCCGATCACACCGAAATCAACTTCGTCACCAAGCACTTCTTCACCCCGGTACGCGGCTCCTTCACGGACTACGACGTTCAGCTGAGCTACGACGCTGAGCGCCCCGAGCGCAGCACCGTGGCGGTACGAATCGGTGTCGGTAGCGTCGATACCGGCAACGAGCGCCGTGACGAGCACCTCCGGACCGCTGACTGGTTCAATGCGGATCGTTGGCCGGCCATCACGTTCCGGAGCACATCGGTTCGCCGGGTCGCGGCGGACCGGCTCATCGCGACCGGAGACCTCACGATCCGTGACGTGACCAAGCAGATCGAGCTGCCGATCACCATCCTCGGAGTGCAGGACATCCCGGGGGAGATGCAGGAGATGCTGATGGGGGCGAAGCGTGTGGCGAGCTTCCGGGCGGACCTGAGCATCGACCGCCGGGAGTTCGGCGTGGGCACGGGGAG
>JBBDSN010000226.1:0-14469 GCA_040904885.1 Gemmatimonadota bacterium
TTTCCATCAGCGCACGCCGTCCAACAGCTCCGACGCCCGGCGCACGAGCTCTCGCGCCCCGTCGGGGTCCGATGCCTCGGCGATGAGGCGGACCACCGGCTCCGTGCCCGAAGGCCTTACATGCAGCCAGGCACTACGCCCCGGCCATGCAAGTCGGAGGCCATCGGCGTCGTCGCGCTCTTCGGCGGCGAGACCCTGCTCGAGCGCCTGGTAGGCCGCGGCGAGCGCCTCACGCGGGAAAGCCACCTTCTCCTTGACGATCGTGTAGGTCGGCCAGCTCGCGGCCAACTCGGACGGGGTCCGGCCTTCGTCCGCGAGGTGCTGGAGGACGAGAGCGACGCCGAGCGGAGCGTCGCGCGTGTGGTGCAGCGCGGACAGGATCACCCCTCCGTTCCCCTCGCCTCCGACGACCGCCTCCTCCTGCTGCATCCGGCGGGCGACGTTGACCTCGCCGACCGGGGCTCGCACGAGCGGCACGCCGAACGAGCGCGCGACGTCCTCGACGACCTGGCTCGTGGAGAGGTTCGTCACGACCGGACCGGGAGTCCGCGAGAGCACGGCCGCCGCGGCCAACGCGAGCGTCAGGTCCTCGCCCATGGGCTTGCCCGTCTCGTCGACGAGGGAGAGCCGGTCTACGTCCGGGTCGATGCCCAGGCCGATGGCCGCGCCCGACCGGCGGACCAGGTCCCCCAGATCGCTCAGATTATCCGCCGTCGGCTCCGGATCGCGAGGAAACAGTCCGTCCGGCTCCATTCCGGTCCCGACGACCTCGCAGCCGAGCGCTTCCAGGAGTTGCTGGATGGGGGGGCCTCCGGCGCCATGCACGCAATCGACGGCCACCCGGAGGCGGCGCTCCCGGATCGCGGACACGTCGAGCATCGGAAGCTCCAGAATTCTTTGCAGATGCCGGGCCCAGGCATCGGGGTCCTGCGAGACGACGCCGATCCGGTCCCATGAGGCGCGAGGCGGATCGACGGTACGCAAGTACTCGAGGAACGACGCTGAGCGGTCTCCGTCGAGGAAGATGCCTTCCTCCGAGACGAGCTTGAGCGCATTCCACTCCGCCGGGTTGTGGCTCGCCGTGATGCCGAGCGCACCCGCGGCGCCACGATCCTCGACCGCGAGCAACAACGTGGGGGTGGGCACCACGCCGAGGTCCACGACGTCGCAGCCCACGGACTGGAGGCCCGCCGTCACGGCGCGGGCGAACATCGGACCGGACGTGCGTGAGTCCCGACCGATGAAGATCGTGCTCCCGGGACGGTCCTGCGTCATGTACGCCCCGAACGCCGCGGCCACGCCAGCCATCAACTCGGGTGTCAGAGGGACACCGACGCGCCCACGCACGCCGGACACGCTCACCATCAGATCATCGGGAAGTACGATCGGCACTGAATCGGCTCGGGATTCTGGGGAAGGGCGTCCGGAGGGACCGGCGCCCGCCGTTCGAAGTTCGCCCCCGTCCGCCCCGAGCGTCAACGGAAGATCCGGGTCCGGTGGCATTCCCCCGCGCACGCCTACAGATTCGACATCCTCCGGCACTTCGAAGCCTCCGAACAAAGGACCCCCGACATGGGCGATCAGCCGCACGACGGCTTCCGCTTCGGCACCCTGGCCATCCACGCGGGCGCACGCCCCGAGCCGGTCACGGGCGCCATCATGGCCCCGATCTTCCAGACCTCGACCTATGTCCAGCCGGCGGTCGGCGAGCCCCGCGAGGGCTCCTACGACTACGGCCGGACTGCGAACCCGACACGGGAAGCGCTCGAGGAGAACATCGCCGCCCTGGAGGGCGGGAGCCGGGGTGTGGCGTTCGCGTCCGGCCTCGCCGCCATCGAATCCATCGTGAAACGCCTCTCGGCGGGCGACCACGTCGTGAGCGAGGAAAACACGTACGGCGGCACGGCGCGCATGTTCAACCACGTGCTCAGCCGCTTCGGTATCGAGTTCACCTACGTCGACTCGCGGGACCTCGAGGCGGTCGCCGCCGCCATCCGGCCCAACACGAAGCTCGTCCACATCGAAACCCCGACGAACCCGATGATGCGGGTCAGCGACATCCGCGCGCTCGCGGACCTCGCCCACTCGGGCGGTGCGCTTCTTTCCGTCGACAACACCTTCGCGTCGCCCTACAACCAGCGGCCGCTCGAGCTCGGGGCCGACTTCACGGTGCACTCCTCGACGAAGTACATCAACGGCCATTCCGACGTCATCGGCGGGGTGCTCGCCGTGCAGGACGAAGCGCTCGCGGAGGAGATCTTCTTCATCCGCAAGTCGACGGGCGCCGTGCCGGGTCCGATGGATTGCTGGCTGACATTGCGGGGAGCCAAGACGCTCCACGTCCGCATGCGACAGCACAACGAGAACGGCATGGCGGTCGCCCGTTGGCTGGAAGCCCATCCGAAGGTCGACCGGGTCCTCTACCCCGGACTCGAATCCCACCCGGACCACGAGCTCTCGAAGGTCCAGATGCGTGGCTTCACGGGGATGGTTTCCGTGGACGTGGGAACGCTGGAGCGTGCCAAGGCCCTGACCGAGCACCTTCGCGTCTTCTCGTTGGCCGAGAGCCTGGGCGGTGTCGAGTCGCTCATCAGCGTGCCGGCGCTCATGACCCACGCGTCGGTACCGGAGGCGCGCCGCATGGAGATGGGCGTGACACCCGGGCTCGTACGGCTCTCCGTGGGCATCGAGGACGTCGAGGACATCCTCGAAGACCTCGAGCGCGTCCTGGGGTAGACGGGATGAAACCAGCGCCGGCGGGACGGCGTACGGTTCAAGGAGTCCAGACTTCTCACAGGAACGGGATGACACCATGACGGACAGCCAGGACCCGACCGCAGAACGTCCCTCCGGAAGCAACGGAGCACGGCGCATTCTCACCGGGATCGCGCCGCACGCGTGGGAGCACCCGGCCGACAAGGCCGCGCTCCAGGCGCTTCGTCGGGTGCCCGTCTTCGACGACGTGCTGCGGCGGGTCTTCGGATTCTTCGGGGAAAAACCGATCCGGCTGGCGTTCCAGGCCAACGCGGTCCGTGTAGGCCCCAACCAGTTCCCGAAGGTCCATGCGCTCTACCAGGAGTGCCTCAAGACGCTGGACGCCCCCGAAGACTACCCCCTGTTCATGTCGCAGACCCCGCTCGTGAACGCCGGAGCGTACGGGATGAACCAGCCGTTCATCATCCTGAACTCGGGAACGGTACGGCTGCTCGACGACAAGGAGCTTTCCTACGTCATCGGGCACGAGATCGGCCACATCATGAGCGACCACGTGCTCTACCGCACCATGACGGTCCTCCTGATCAACCTCGCGAACATGGGATTCCCCATCGTGGGGCTCGCGGCACGAGCGGTGCTGGTCGGGCTCCTCGAGTGGTCGCGCAAGGCCGAACTCTCGGCGGACCGGGCGGGGCTGCTGGCGGTGCAGGACCCCGAGGTCGTCATGCGCACCATGATGAAGATGGCGGGGGGCGGAAGCAGTGAGGAGACCAATCTGCAGGACTTCATCGTCCAGGCCGACGAATACCGCGAGAGCGGCGATGTCGCTGATCAGGTCTTCAAGGTCCTCAACCTGGTCTTCCAGACCCATCCGTTCTACGTGCTCCGGCTCGGGGAGCTCCGGAACTGGATCGAAGCCGGAGACTACGACCGCGTTCTCAGGGGCGAGTACGCGCGCAGGGGCGAGCCCGATCGAGCCTACGAGGAGGATCTTCGAGAGGCGGCGCAAGCCTACACCCACGAAGCGAAGGACTTCTTCGACGTCGTCGAGGGGGCCGCGCGCAAGATGGGTTCGGACTTCATGAGCGGGTTCCGCAAATAGCCCCTTTTCTTTCGGCATCACACGCGTAGACTCCGGCCCATGCGCATCTTGATCGTAGGTAACGGAGGGCGGGAGCATGCCCTGTTGTGGAAGCTGCGCCGGGACGCCCCGGACGCGGAATTCTTCGTCACGCGGCCGAACGGCGGCATGACGGGCCTGTGCGAAGGCGTGGACCTGCGCGTCGACGATGCCGCGGGGCTCACGACCTGGGCCGAGTCGCACCGCATCGACCTGACGGTCGTGGGTCCCGAGGCACCGCTCGCGGACGGCCTCGTGGACCGCTTCCGGAAGCACGGTCTGCCGGTGTTCGGTCCGACGGCGCGGGCGGCCCGAATCGAGGCGAGCAAAGCCTACGCGAAGCAACTCATGCACGAGGCGGGCGTGCCCACCGCGGATCACCGGACCTTTACCCGGATCAACGAGGCGCGCGACTGGGTGCGCGAGCAGGGCGCTCCCATCGTGGTGAAGGCGTCGGGACTCGCCGCAGGAAAGGGCGCCGTCGTGTGCATGACCGAGGAAGAAGCGCTGGACACCCTCGACGCGATGCTCTCGGAAGGCTCCTTCGGGGACGCGGGCCGCGAGGTCGTCATCGAGGCGTTCATGGAGGGCGAAGAGCTCTCCGTGTTCGCCGTGACAGACGGCGAGCACTTCGTGCTGCTCGAGCCCTCCCAGGACCACAAGCGGGTCGGTGAGGGCGACACGGGCCCGAACACGGGCGGCATGGGCGCTTATGCCCCCGTCGCCATGGCGACCCCTGCCCTCCTCGAAGAGGCGTGCGGGACGATCATCCGGCCGACCCTGGCGGCGCTCGCGGCGGACGGATCGCGCTTCGAAGGGCTCCTCTACGCCGGGCTCATGAAGACCGCGCAGGGTCTCAAGGTCGTGGAGTTCAACTGCCGGTTCGGTGACCCGGAGACGCAGGTGGTGCTCCCGCTCATGGACTCATCGCTGCTGGACCTCGTGGCGGAGGTGGCCGGAGGAGGGAGCCTGGCCGGGGCCAAGGTGAGGAAGCGCCCGGGCGCGGCGGTGACGACGGTGGTGGCATCCGGCGGGTACCCCGGGGCGTACGCCAAGGGAAAGCCCATCTCGATACCGGCCGGGCTCGAGACGAGCGACGTCCTGCTCTTCCACGCGGGCACCCGCAGCGAAGGCGGCGGCCTCGTCACCTCCGGTGGACGGGTTCTCGCCGCAACGGCGCTCGCACCGACGTTCGAGGAGGCGGCGAAGACGAGCCGCGACGCCGCATCCCGCATCGATTTCGAAGGTGCCTTCTACCGCGAAGACATCGGTTGGAGAGAACGTCAACGTCAGGAGCGATCATGATCGTCACGACCACGCATAGCGTCGAAGGGCGCCCGGCCAGGGAATACCGTGGCATCGTCGTGGGCGAAGCCATCATCGGGGCGAATGTCTTCAAGGACTTCATGGCTTCGGTGCGCGACATCGTCGGCGGCCGCTCGGCTGCCTACGAGAAGGCGCTGCGCGGAGCCCGCCAGGAAGCCCTTCGAGAGATGGCGAACCAGGCGAAGGGGCTCGGCGCAGACGCCGTCCTCGCCGTCGACATCGATTACGAGATCATCGGCAAGGGCGGGAGCATGCTCATGGTCACCTGCTCGGGCACGGCGGTCGTCCTGAGCTGACCCGCCAGGTCCGCTCCCGCCCCCGATCATGCCCGAGCTTCCCGAAGCCGAGACCATCGTCCGCGGGCTCCGGCCCCACGTGGTCGGTCGGACGGTGACCCGCGTGGACGTCCTGCACGCCGACGTGCTTCGGACCCGCGTGGATCTCTTCGTCCGGGCGGTTTCGGGGCGCTCCATCCTGGCGGTCGAGCGGCGGGGCAAGAACGTGGTCATGCCCCTTTCTGAAGGTCGCGTCCTCGCCGTGAACCTCGGCATGACGGGGAAGCTCCTATCCTTCCCCGTCACCCCTCCGGCCGAGCGCACGCCCACCCACCCCGCAGTGCGCTTCGACCTGGGCGAAGCGGGCATCCTGGTCTTCGACGACACGCGGCGCTTCGGGACGGTCGAGTGTCTGGACGAGGGCCAGTGGCGGGTCCGCTCGGACCGCATGGGTCCCGAGCCCCTGGGTCCCGGCTTCACCGCGCGTCGTCTACACCAGGGTCTAGGGCGGTCGCGCGCTCCCATCCGTTCGTGGCTGCTCGATCAACGCCGTATCGCGGGCGTCGGGAACATCTACGCGAACGAAGCACTCTATCAGGCGGGGATCGACCCACGGCGTCCCGCCCGGGACGTCGACCCGGACGAGGCGGCGCGGCTCCATCGCGCGCTCCGGCGGGTTTTGCGCAACGCCATACAGGAAGGGGGCACCACGCTTCGTGACTATCGTACGGCCAGCGGTGAACGGGGACGCTACGCACGTTCGCTCGACGTCTACGGGCGGGCCGGAGATCCCTGCGCCCGATGCGGCACCGTCATCGAACGTGTGGTCTTCGGAAACCGCTCGGCATTCCTCTGCCCGGGCTGCCAGCCCGGAGACGGCCGGTCCGACGGCGCGGCGTCGTCGGGGTGACGATGTCTGAGCGGTCCTGGCTCCGACTGGGAGGCGTGCTCCTCGCGCTGCTGATGTGCGTCGAGGCACCCCTGGCCGCCCAGAACCCGACGAGTCCGGGCGAGCGGCTTCCCGTCCACGAAGTCACGCTCGACAACGGCATGCGCTTCCTCATTCTGCCGCGCGAAGGGGCGCCCACCGCCTCGTTCGTGCTCCAGTTCGGTATCGGCGGCGTGCACGAGCGACCGGGCCAAACAGGAATCGCGCACCTCCTCGAGCACATGCTCTTCAAGGGCACGACCACTGTCGGCACGAAAGATCTCGCCGCCGAGCTGGCCTTGTTCGAGAGGATCGACGCCGTGCACGACACGTTGCTCGAAGCACGCACGCGAGCCGACTCGGTGGACATGCACCGGCTGGCGGACCGGATCCGGACGCTCGAAGATTCGGCGCGCGTCCACGTCGACAGCAACGCCTTCGACCGGATCCTGACCCGTGAGGGAGCGCAGGGACTGAACGCAACCACGACCTCGGAGTCAACGATCTACTTCGTGGAGATGCCGGCCAACCGGCTCGAGCTCTGGTTCCTTCTGGAGTCCGACCGCATGCGTCGGCCCGTCTTTCGCGAGTTCTACTCCGAGCGGAGCGTCGTCCTCGAGGAGCGCCGGATGCGCGTCGACGCGAGCCCGGCCGGAACGCTCTACGAGCGCCACCTCGAGACGGCGTTCACGGCGCACCCCTACGGCCAGCCGGTCGTGGGACATATGCGTGACCTGGAGCGCATCTCCCGTCGTGACCTGGCCGCCTACTTCGAGCGCTATTACACGCCCAACAACGCCGTCGTCGCGATCGTAGGGAACGTGGACCCCGAGCACACGGAGCGACTCGCTCGCCGCTACTTCGGCTCGATCGCTCCCGGAGATCCACCCCCACCGGTGACCGAAGTCGAGCCCGAGCAGACCTCGGAGCGCCGGGTCGAGGTCACCTGGGACGCCGAGCCCATGCTCCGTATCGGGTGGCACGTCCCCTCCACGTTCCACGACGATACCCCGGTGGTGGAAGTCCTTTCATCCGTCCTGACCGGCGGGAGAAGCTCGAGGCTCCACGAGCGGCTCGTGCTCGAGGAACGGGTGGCCACGGGCGTCTTCAGCTCCATCGGGCCCGGCAGCCGGTTCCCAGGGCTGCTTCAGATCGACGTGACGCCGCGTGCCCCCCATAGCCCCGAACGGGTGGAGGAGCTCGTATACGAGGAAATCGTCCGCCTCGCGGCCCACGGCCCGACCGAGCGGGAGCTCGAGCGTGTCCGCAACCAGGTCGCGGCCGGCGGCATTCGCCGCATGCAGTCGAACCTCGGGCTCGCGTTCCAACTCGCGGAGTCGACGGCTCTGTGGGAAGATTGGCGGGAAACTTTCCGGGGCTCCGAGAGACTCCGGGATCTCACCGCGGAAGACGTGCGGCGGGCCGCCGCCCGCTACCTCACGCCGTCGAACCGGACGGTGGCCGTGCTCCGCCGGGAGCCCTCGTGACCCGGGCCACCGGTGTGCTCGTCGCCCTTTGCCTCGTGCTGCCCGGGGGCGCCGGCGCCCAGCTGGAGACAACTCCCGAGCGGTTGGAGTCCCTAGTCTTCGAGCCGCTCCGCTTCGAGCAGCCGGAACCGGAGCGGAGAGAAGTGCTGGGCGTCCCCGTGCTCGTCCTGCCGGACCGAGACCTGCCCCTGGTGACGGCGCTCGTCGGCTTCGAGGGCGGCTACGGGCTGTTTCCCCGGTCGCACTACGCCGCCGGGACCGCGCTCCCCTCGCTGCTCCGCTACGGCGGAGTCGTGGGCATGCCGCCCGACTCGGTCGATGCCGAACTCGAGACCTATGCCATCCAGCTCTCGTTCGGGAGTGGAGGCGGCTCGATCTCGTCGAGCATGAACGTGCTGAGGGAGCACTTCGAGCGATCCATGGATCTCTGGGGCCGCATGCTCACCGACCCCGCGTTCGATGCCGACGAGGTCGACATCTGGCGTGGCCGCCAGGTCGAAAGCATCCTGCGGCGCAGCGACGATCCCGGCTCGCTCGCCTTCTCCGAGTTCAACCGCCTGCTCTACGGCGACCACCCCATCGGGTGGGAGATGGGTCCCGGGGATCTCGATCCGGACGTCTTCACGAGGGAGCGTCTCGGTGAGCTCCACGGCAGGATCGTGTGCCGGGAGAACCTGCTCATCGGACTCACCGGGGACGTGTCCTGGACCGAGGCTCGAGAGGTGTTGGAGGCGTTCGTGGCCCGCGTACCGGAATGCACCGAGCCCCTCCCCGAACCGCCCGTGCCAGACGTGCGACGGAAGCCCGGCGTCTACCTGATCCACAAGGAGCTCGACCAGTCGGTCATCGTCATGGCGCATCCGACGGACCTTCCGCTGGCCGACGACCCGGAGTACTTCTCCGCGACCATCGGGAACGCCATCCTGGGGGGTGGCGGATTCTCGAGCCGCATCATGGACCGGGTCCGGACCGAGCGCGGGTACGCGTACTCCGCGTCTTCCCTGTGGACGACGCCACGACGCCACCCGGGCCTGGTCGGTGCGGTGACGCGCACCCGCCCGGAAACGGCCGTCCCGGCCGCCGAAGTGATCCTCGAGACGATGCGCGGGTTGGGCGCCGAGCCCCCGACCGAGGAAGAGGTCTCGACGACCATCGACCGGATCGTGAACGGCTTCGTGTTCAACTTCGAGACCGCCGCGCAGATCGTGTCGCGTACCATGTTCTATCTGGCGCAGGAGCTGCCGGACGACTGGCTGGAGCGCTACATGCGTGGCGTGCAGGCGGTCGGTCCCGAGGACGTCGCGGACGTCTTCGAAGCCCACCTCCGGCCGGACGACATGACCCTCCTCATCGTGGGAGACACGACGAGGATCGGAAGGGAACGGCTGGAAACGCTGGGCCCCGTGACCGTCCTGCCGACACCCTGAGCGCAGCGGCGTCCCGGCCACGGCGGCCACTCGCGGAGGTACCCCGACGGAATGGCCTCGATGGAGCGCGGACCGACCCTACGCCGCGCCCCAATGGATGGCCGCGATGCCTCCCGTCACGAGCCGGTATCCGACGTCGTGGAAGCCCACGGACTCCATGAGAGCGCCGAGCTCGTTCGGTCCGGGGAACTCCTTCACCGACTCCGGGAGATAGGTGTAGGCCCAGGGGTGGCCCGAGACCACGCGACCCACCACCGGCAGGATGCGCCGGAAGTAGAACATGTATCCGGCACGTACGACGGGGTTCGGCGGGGTCGTGAATTCGAGGATGACGAGGCGGCGCCCCGGCTTGAGCACACGCCGGAACTCGGCCAGGCCGCGCCCGAGGTCCGACAGGTTGCGCACCCCGAAGCCGACGGTCGCCCCGTCGAAGACGGCATCCGGGAAGGGTAGCTCGAGCGAGTCGCCACACACCGGCCGGATCGATGAGCCCGAGATTTTCCTTCCCCCCTGCACCAGCATGGGGTGCGCGAAGTCGGACGCCACGACGCTTCCCCGGAAACCCTCACGGCCTTCCAGCTCGAGGGCCAGATCGAAGGTTCCGGCACACGCGTCGAGATAGCGCCCGTCCGGAACGGCCTCCCAGTCGAGGCGCGCGACGGCCTTTCGCCGCCACGTGCGGTCGATGTTGAGGCTGAGGACGTGGTTCAACAGGTCGTAGCGGGGCGCGATCTCCGAGAAGATGCGTTGAACCTGGCGCTCCCGCTCGGTGCCGGCCTTAGGCGCCGCGTCGGATGGGGATTGCATGACAGAGATGGTCCGGTGGGGTAGCTTTCGGGAGCCCCGCAGGCGCCTGGTCGGCGTGGATCGACAAAGCTAGGCGAAGCGGGGAGGCGTCTCAACGCCCGAGTTCGAAACCGAGACTCTCCAGAGCGCGTAGGGTCCAACGATGGAGACCCTGACCGCGCCACTACGCTCGGCCTTCGCTCGGCGACTGGCCCACCTTCGACCGGATACGAAACCGCTGGTCGCGACCGACTACGGCGAACTCGACGACCGCAAGCTGGCGGCCCTCGCGGCGCGCGGCCGTGAGCCCGCGTTCCGCGAGCTCCTGCAGCGCTATGAGCGGCCCGTGTTCTCGCTGGTCTACCGGATGGTGCGCGACCGGACCCTCGCGGAAGACCTGGCCCAGGAAGCCTTCGTGCGCGCGTTCAACGCGATCTCCTCGTACAAGCCCAGCTACAAGTTCAGTAACTGGATCCTGAAGATCGCGAACAACCACACGATCGATTATCTACGCAAGCGCAAGCTCGATACCGTGTCCATCGACGGCTCCCCACACGCTTCCACGAGCGAAGAGGCCAGCCGCACCCGCCTCGTGATCGCTTCGGAGGACGAGAGCCCCCAGGAGTACGTCGAGAACCGGGAGCTCGGAGGGCAAATCGAGGAAGCCATCGGGACGCTGCGGGAGGAGTACCGCACCGCCATCCTCCTGCGGCACGTCGAAGGATATGCGTACGAGGAGATCGCCGAGATCATGGACGTGCCCCTCGGCACCGTGAAGACCTACATCCACCGGGCACGGGGCGAGCTGAAAGAACGCCTGGCCCACCTCGCCTCATGAGCGGGTGCACCCAGAGCCCTTTGGGCTTGAAACTTGCGCCCCTCCGCGGCCGTAGGGCAGGACGTACGAACGACACCGGAGTGAGACCGTGACCACACGCCATGAACATGAGCAGCACCTGAGCGCCGAGCGCTTCCAGGCGTTCCTCGAGGAGGAGCTTCCCAAGCGGGAGCGTCGCCTCGCCGAGGAGCACCTCGAGGCGTGTGCGCGTTGCTCGGCCGAGCTCGATGCGTGGCGGAGCCTCTTCACGGACCTCGGAGAGATCCCGAGGCTCCGGCCGCACGAAGGGTTCACGAGCCGGGTCATGACCCAGGTGCGGGTGACCGAGCCCCTGTCCCTCGGTGAGCGTGTGCGCTCCCTGGCGACGGGATTGTTCGGCGCGCCCCTCCGAGGACACGTGGACCCGGAGCGGCTCCAGGATCTGGTGGACGGTGTGCTTCCGCGGCGGCATGCGGCACGGGTACGGCAGCATCTCGACGGCTGCGCGGCCTGCACCCACGAAGCCGCGGGATGGGCCCGGGTCTTCCATGGATTGGACACGCTGCCCGAGCACGCCCCCTCCGCGTCGTTCGCGGAAGACGTCATGGCTCGCGTCACCGTTCCGGAGACTTCGACCGCCCACGCCACCGCTCCGGCCGTCGTCACGGCTGGCCGACCGGCCATGGCCGCATACTGGATCCGGAAAGCGCGGGGCCTGGTGCCCCGCACCCGCCGCGCCTGGGCGGCGCTTTCGGGCGCCGCGGTGACTCCCGTGGTCACGCTCGGCCTGGTCTTCTATGCGGTCTTTTCGCACGCCGCGCTGACGCCCGGGGCGCTCCTCTCGTACGCCTGGTGGCAGCTCACGGACCTCGCAACCGTCGCCTGGGGCGCCGGCTGGGGTCTCCTCGCCCAAGGTGTGACCGCCATGGGTGCCCAGGGATTGCTCGAAACCGCGGCTTCGGCGCCGGTCGTCCTCGCCGCGGCGTCCGTCGTCTATTCCGTGCTCGTGGTGCTCGCGCTCCGCGTGCTCTACAAGAATCTCGTCACCGCTCGTTCGGTGGGTATCCAACATGCGCACATCAGCCATTCCTGACCGCCTCGCGGTGATCGCCATCGCGGCGGCCCTCTTGCTGCCGGCCGACGCCTTCGCGCAGATGCGTGAGGTCGTCTCCAAGCAGGTGTCGGTCGGTGCGTCCGACGCCACGCTCGTGCTCGAGTTCCGGGACGGCGAACGACTCGATGCATCGTTTCGGGGCGGAACCGTCGAGGTGGACGGACGCACGCTGGGCTCGTTCGAGTCCGGGGGTACGTTGGACGCCTCGTGGCGTGCGCTTCTCGGTCAGGCCGTCGCATTGGAGAACGGTCCGCTAGCGGTCGCGATCCGGGACTGGACGCCTCCGGAAGCACTTTCGGGAAGCGCGCTCGAGGTCGGCCAGGCGCTCGATCGGGCGCTCGACGGCGCGATCGAGCCCGCGTCCGCCCAGGACGCCGGGACCGAGCAGGACCTCTTGGTATCGGTGGGAGACGATGGGGAAAGCACGCTCGCGCGTCTCCTCTCCGGTTCGTTGACACGTCTGAGTGTCATCGAGGAAGCCCTCGAGGGACTGGGGCCGAGCATCAGAGTCCTTGTCGAAGAGGACTTCGACCTGCCCGCCGGCGAGACGATCGAGGGCACGGTCGTGGTGATCGACGGGTCGGCACACGTCGAGGGCGAGATCCGTGGCAACCTCGTGGTCGTCGACGGCTCCGTGTCGCTCGAGGAGGGAAGCCGCATCACCGGTGAGCTTCGGATGGCGGAAACACGCATGCTCCGCAACCTGGGCACCGTCGAGGGCGGCGTCGTGGACGTTCTCGAAACCGACCGGGACCAGGCCGACGAGCTCAGGGAGCGCCTGCGCACGGAGATCCGCGACGAGGTGCGCCGGGACCTCCGCAACGAGCTCCGGAACGTGACCCGCTCGAGCGACAACGGCTTCTCGTTCCTGTCGCCGTTCCGGTCGGTCGTGCGGGGGGTCGGAGGCCTGATCGAGACGATCTTCACGGTGCTCGTGCTCGGCCTTCTCGGGGCGGTCGCCGTCTCGTTCGCCCGAGAGAACATCGAGATCGTCGCGGAGACGGCACGCCAGGCGCCAGGGCGAGCGGCCATGGTCGGCCTCGCGGGCACGTTCCTGCTCATTCCAATCTGGGTCCTGGGTGTTGTGGCGCTCGTCGTATCGATCGTCGGGATCCCGGTGGCCATCGCATGGCTGCCCCTCTTCCCGGCAGCGGTCCTGATCGCTGGCCTCTTCGGATATCTGGCGGTCGCCAAGAACGCGGGTGAATGGCTCGCGGACAGTGGCTACACGTGGACCGATTGGGTACGGAAGAGCAATCCCATTCACACGATCGTCGCCGGCCTGATCGGCTTGATGCTGGCCTTCGCGGCGGCGCATATCCTCTCCATCCTGCCGTTCTTCGGATTCCTGTCCGGGCTCCTCGTCTTCGTCGGATGTGTGATCACCTTCGCGGCCATACAGATCGGCTTCGGCGCCGTTCTCCTCACCCGTGGGGGCCGGCGCAGGGAATACTGGTGGATGGACCCGGAAGAAGCGTGGGCGGCCGCGATGGACATCGACGGGGATCTCCAGGACGACGCGGCAGCTGGGACTGGGGCTGGCACAGCAGGGGGTGCTGGAGCCGGGACGGACGCTGGAACCGAAACGGCCGAAAACGATCGGCGGGGCGACGACCATGTTTGACCCGAGGAGGGCTTTCGCAGGCATGCTCGTCATGGCCGCGCTCGCCTGGCCTGCCCAGGCCGAAGGACAGAGTTGGCGCGAAGCAACCCTGTCACGACAGCTGGAGGGGTCCGGACCGGTCAGGGCAAGAGTGTCCTACGGAGCCGGCACGTTCGGCTTGCGGGCCACCTCGGAGCCGCTCCTCTACCGCATGTCGTTGCGCTACGACGAAGATGCCTTCGAGCCCGTAGCCGACTACACGGGCGGGCGGCTGGAGCTCGGTCTCGAGGGCACCAGCCGCAGCTTCCGGTTCGGCCGCGGATCGAGCGGCGGGTCGATGGACCTCGAGCTCGCGCGGGGCGTGCCGATGGAGCTCGATCTCAACTTCGGCGCGGTCAAGGCGGACGTCGACCTGGGCGGGCTCGCGCTCACGAGCCTGGAGTTGTCGACCGGTGCCTCGGAATCGCGCATCGACGTTTCGGAGCCGAACTCCAGCACGCTCCGGAGGGCCACGTTCGAGATCGGGGCCGCCGACTTCGCATTGCGCCGGTTGGGCAATCTCGGGGCGGAACGGATCGACGTGAAGGCAGGCGTGGGGCACGTGTCCCTCTCACTCGACGGCGCGTGGCGTACGGACGCACGGCTCTCCATAGAGATGGGACTCGGCGCGCTCGAGCTGAGGGTGCCCGAGGGTCTCGGAATCATGGTCCGCAAGGACAGCTTCCTCACCTCGTTCGACCCCGAAGGGCTCGTCAAGCGCGGAGACGCGTACTACTCCCTCGATTGGGAAGACGCAGATCGTAAGGTGACCATCGACTTGAACGCCGCCTTCGGGAGCGTTCAGGTGATCTGGATTCGCTGACCTTCTAGA
>JBBDSN010000227.1:0-2362 GCA_040904885.1 Gemmatimonadota bacterium
CTCGACACCTCCTTTCGCTCAATGTGAGGTGTCCACCAACTCGGGGGAACTCCAGGAGGGTGTAGCTCGTCACCTCTGCGGGGCCGTCGACGACCCGCGCGACGTCCGAGACCTGGACCAACGAGCCGTCGCGCACGTCAAGTACCACGCGCTCCACATCGGACGCGCTCTTCAGGAACGTGCCGGTGGTGACGCGCACCACCTCGTCGTCACGCGTGAACGTGCCCGACTGCAGCTCCGCGTTCTCCCCTCGGAGTCGCTCGGCGACGTGCAACGGATCGACGCCGTAGAGCGCGAGGCGCTCCGGGTCGAGTTCGACCCGGACTTCCCGGGTCTGGCCCCCGACGACCTCGACGTTCCGCACCTCGGGAACGGCCTCGAGCGCGACCCGCAGCTCGTCGGCGACCGAGCGAAGCGAGGCGCTCTCGATGTCCCCACCGTGCAGCGTCGCCGTGAAGAACGGGACGTCGTCGATGGTGACGGTCTTCACCAGCGGGAACCCGAGCTCCCGAGGCATCCGGTCGGCGTTCTTCATGAGTGTGCTGTGGAGTTGGACCAGACTCTCCTCCATGTCCCGGCCCACCTCGTACCGCACGGTCGCGAGCCCGAAACCGGACTGCGCGTGCGTGTAGACGTACTCCACGCCTTCGATGCCGCTCAGCACGCTCTCGAGCGGCACCAGGACGCGGTTCTCGACCTCCGTGGGCGAGGCCCCCGGCATGGGGAGATAGATGTCCGCGAGCGGCACGATGATCTGGGGCTCTTCCTCGGACGCCATGGTGGCCAGCGTCCAAGCGCCCACCCCCAACGCCGCCGCCATGAGCAGCGGCGTGAGCTTCGACTCCATGAACGCCCCGGCGAGGCGCCCGGCGATGTTCTGTTTCATCGACCCATCTCCTCGCCCGCGGCCTCACCCAAGGCCCAGGTCTCTTCACGCACTGTCCCGACGGGGAGGCCGTCCGACAGTCCCACACCCGGCCGCCGCACGACCTGGAGCTCGCCCCCGGGCCCGGACAGGAGCTCCACGGCCCCCGCCCGCTGGACACCGAGCCGGACCCACCGAAGCCGAAGCACGCCGTCTTCGACGACGAACACACCTCTCAGCTGCCCCCGCTCGACCACGGCGTCCGCCGGGATCCAGCTGGACGTGGCGTCATCGGCCGGTACGCCCAGACGGGCGTAGGCGCCGGGATACGCACCCTCGAGCAGCACGTCGGTCCGGGCCTCCAAACGGAACGTGCGGCCCTGGCTTCGGACCGCCGGAACCACGCGGATCACCCGCGCCCCCACGGGCCCTCCCGCTCCGACGAGCTCGACCTCCACTTCAGCGCCCTCCTGAAACGATCCGACCAGGTGCCCGGGGAGGTCGGCCACGATCTTGATGGCGCCGGGATCGACCATCGAGAGGAGTGGAACACCCGGGTTGGCCAGGTCTCCGGCGTCGACGCGCCGAGCCGTGATGACGCCGTCGAAGGGCGCGCGCACGACCACGTAGGCTTCCTGCGCCTCCGCTTCGGCCAAGGCCGAGCGGGCGGCTTCGAGCCCGGCCAGGCTCCGGTCGAGCTCCAGTGTGGAAGCGGCCCCCTCCTCCGCGAGGCGCTCGATGCGCCCGTGGTTCTTCTCCGCGAGCGCGAAAGCGGCTCGGGCGGCCCGCACACGGGCGGCCACGTCATCGGCGTCGAGCGAGATCAAGAGATCTCCGGCCCGCACCCGGGTTCCCAGGTCCACATGGACCTGTCTCACCGTACCGCTCATGCGGGTGGCGATGTCCACGGACCGCTCGGACCTCACCTCGGCCGCGTACGTGGTCATCGCTCCGGACCGGACCGGCGAGGTCACGACCACGTCGACGGCCGCCCCGCTCACGTCCACCCGCCCAGGTTCATCGCCGCCGCACGCGACAGCGCCCAGTGCGAGAGCTACGAGGCTCAGCTTGGTCTTCATCGGTTGACTCCTTCGCCGGAAAGCGTGTCTAGTCTGGGATCGTCCAGGAGCCGGAGGCTCGCGGACACGATTCTGTGGTCGAGCCGCGCCTGCACCGCCCCCGTGGCATGTCGCACAGCGGCGGATTCCGCACCCAACAGCTCCGCGGTGGTGGCGAGACCTTCTTCGTACCGGAGCCGCATGAGACGCGCGGCTTCGGTGGCGGCCTCCGCCGCGGCCTCGGCGGCGAGCACCCTGCGCCGGCGGCTCTCCAAGCCGCGTCGTGCCTCGTCGAGCGCGGCGCGGGCTTCGTTCAGCCTGCGATCACGTTCGAGGGTGGCAGTGGTCAGTTCGGCCCTGGCCGCGTCGCGCCGAGCGCCAAGCTCGAAGCCGGTGAAGAGCGGGACGCTCACCCGCAGGCCGAGCGACCAGCTGTCGC
>JBBDSN010000228.1:0-7850 GCA_040904885.1 Gemmatimonadota bacterium
CTCAACAAGCGGTGGGACGGCATCTGGGAGGTCCGTACTCGGATCTCACCAGAGGGCTGGTTCGCGGAGATCCGCATCCCGTTCTCGACCCTGAACTTCGATCCGGCACTCGAAGCCTGGGGCGTCAACTTCCAGCGCACCATCCGACGCAAGAACGAAGAGCTTCTGTGGAGTGGTTGGCGAAGGAACGAAAGCCTCTTCCGGCCGGTCCACGCCGGCTCCCTCCGGGGATTGGAGGGCGTCAGTCAGGGCGTGGGTTTCGAAGTGACGCCCTATGTGGTGGCTCAGGCCAACCAGGCTCCGGCCGTGGACCCGTCCTGGTCGACCGATGCGAATGTCGGCTTCGACGCTTCGTACTCGGTCACTCCGTCGCTCAGGGCGGGCGTGACAGTCAACACCGACTTCGCCGAGGTCGAGGTGGACCAGCGCAGGGTCAACCTGACGCGCTTCCCTCTTCGGTTCCCCGAGCAACGGGGCTTCTTCCTGGAGGGGTCCGGCGTCCACTCCTTCAACTGGGCGGACCCGTTCTTCAGCCGTCGTATCGGTCTCGTGCAGGGTCAGGAGGTGCCCATCCAGGTAGGGGCGCGCCTGGGGGGCCAGGCCGGCCGTTACGAGCTCGGCTTCTACCAGATCCGCACCGGCGAGACTCCGCTCGAGCTCGGAGGAGTCCCCGCCACCTGGCCGGTCGAGGACTTCACGGTGGGGCGGGTGAAGCGGAGCCTGTTCGAGCAGTCCCACGTGGGCGCCGTCTACACACGGCGTAGCAGCGCGTTCGATCCGGACGCGGGCCCCGGCTCGGAGAGCGTCGTGGCCCGTCATACCATCGGCGGAGACTTCGACTTCTACACGTCGCAGTTCCTGGGGCGCTACAACGCCCAGATCGAAGGCTTCATGATCTATCATACCGATCCCGCGGCCGAGGGCGACCTCTTCGCGCCCGAGCGGAGGTCCCGTGGGTACCGCTGGAGCTTCCCGAACGACCTCGTCCGGCTGCACTCGTCCTACCGGGACTTCGGAACCGAGTGGGATCCGGCGGTCGGCTTCGCCCAGCGGACCGGGTTCCGTCGGCACCAGCCGACGCTCACGATCGCGCCGCGCCCGGACTTTCTCCCCTTTGTGCGCCAGACGCAGCATCAGATCTACTTCGAATACCTGACGGACACCGGTAGCCGTCTCCTCACACGGGCACTCAACTTCACGTTCCTGCAGGTGGAGTTCGAGAGCGGGGATCACGTCTCGTTCGGCGGAGGCCAGGGTTTCGAGCGACTCGACCAGGCGTTCACCATCCGGGGGAGTGGCGATGCGTCCGTCGTCATCGATCCGGGCGATTACCATGCATGGAAATGGTCGTTGAGCGGGCGAACGGCCGGACGCCGCATGCTGTCGGGGTCGGTCGGTCTGGAGCAGGGGGATTTCTGGGACGGGACGCGCACCCGGTTCGACATGTCGGCCACGATCCGGCCCCGCCGGGGGGTGTCGCTCTCGACCGATTATCAGCGCAACGAGGTGCGGCTGCCGGAGGGAGACCTCGACACGAACCTGATGCGGTTGTCGGGGAGCTGGAACCTGAGCCCGCTCGCCTCCATGACGGGGAACCTCCAGTACGACGACGTCTCCCGGGTCCTCGGCCTGTTCGCCCGGGTCCGCTGGATCGTTCGGCCGGGTAACGACATCTTCGTGGTCTGGAGCCACAACTGGCAGAACGAGGTGGCCCGGCTCCTCGACCGGGAGCTCACCACGCTATCTCGCGGCCTCGCCATGAAGGTGAGCTACAGCTACCGGTTCTGAGGGGGCTCCGTCTCGGCGCCGACGATCCACCGGTTCTGTCCGCGTATCCTGCGCACCATCGCCGCATGGCGACCTTCGACGGAGTGGATCTGTAGGGCCGTACCCCTCGCAGATCCCGTCAAAAGAACATGACGCCACCACCCGAGCCGAACCGGGGGTTGACCACGTTGTTGAAGATCGAGCCGAACCGGTACTCGATGCCGAACGAGGTGAAGTACCGGTAACTCGTCTCGAGTTGACGCTGTCGAAGGAGAATCTGTTCGTCGGTCGCTCCTGCGGCCGAGACGAACAGCTGGTCGCGGATCCATGAATAGTTGCCGCCCATACGGACCGAAAAGCCCCGGAAGAGCCGGATGTTGAAGTTGCCCGACAGCGTCACGTTGTACTTGGACGCATCGTGTAGGTACTGCTCGCCGGTCACGGACGTCGACCAACGGCCCCAGGGCTGGACGAGCGAGAGTCTGGCCGTCAACGACTGTTGGGCGAGCGTTTCCTCCGTTTTCAGGAAGATCGTCTCCTCGGTGTAGTCGAAGTGGTTCGGGCCGATCAGGTACTGCAGGGTGAGAGATCGCTGGCTGGATTCTTCGTAAGGGAAGAAGTTGAATTCGATGCCCGGCTTGACGGTCCAGCGTAGATCTTGGTTCAGGAAGGTCGACGACCCGATATCGGCGCGGGCGCCCACCGCCCACCGGTCGCCGATGCTGCGGACGGCGAGCGCGTTCGTGCCCCAGTCCTGCCGCGTCTCGCGTACGGTGCTACCGTCCGAGATCTCGAAGCGCTGGACGTTCCTGCTGTACTCCCCGCCGATGCTGATCTTCCACGCGTCCGTGACCCGGTCGGCCGAGGCGTTGCCGAACATGTTCGAGGAACTGGCAGTGGCTTGCCCGTTGAGAAAGCCGTTCGCGTTGATCCGGAAGACCCAGAAGTCCCACGGATCGTCAGTGGCCACGGCAGCCTCTCCGGCTCCTGGGCCGTCGAACGGTCGCCCCTCCGACGGCGGCCCGCCCGCCGCGTCCGTGATCACGACCCGTAATCGATCGGCTGCCGGGGTGCCCTGAACGTAGGGAACGAGACCGAGCTTGACCCGCTCGGCGATCGCGGACCGCTGTTCGTCGGACGTCGCGTCAGCGCGGGTGGAGAGGACCACCTCGTGGTCCGTCCCTTCCAGGGGACCCGAGCCGATGAATGCCAGCCGGTACTGCCGTCCACCCCCGCCCGTTTGTTCGGATCGGATCAGGAGGTGCACGTCGGCCACCTCCCGGTCTCGCACCCAGTTCACGAACGGGATCTCTCGCCGGAAGAAGTCATCATCCCTGCAGCCCGGGGCCTGACAGTCGAAGAAAAGGCTTGTCAGCTGGGAGCCGGTATTCTGCTGCGCCGCGGCGCGGCTCATCGGCATCAGAACGGTGGCGAGTAAGAACGCCCCTACGAGCGAAGTGTGCCGCATCCCCCCTCCCCTGAGTCGGTTCAGCGACCTGAATCGATCGGTCACCACCCCAGCGTGGACCCGATGGCCGCTTCCCGCGCCAAGATTGTAGGGTGTCCGCGATGATGCCAGCCTGAAGGTCGACGCTCGGACGGGATGGGTGGCTCGCCACGAGCCGGCGATCGTAGAGCTCGACGGACGTGGCCACCCCGTGCTCGGCCGGCTTCCGCACGACCCAGGTGCGGGGGATCTTGCTCTGGTCGAGGTGAACGTTGAGCTCGGGGTCGAGGACGTTGAACCACGGACCCGTCTCGACCAGCCGCTTCACGGGGCCCGTAAGGGGAGGCGGCCTGCCTAGCCTCGCAGATCGTGGAGGGAGGTCTGGACGGTTGACTCGGCGTGACCCGAAACCCCCTCGCGTCTCCGCGAAGATCGTGTCAGGATAGAAGCACACGTCCTCTCGAACAGGAGTCGAACCGTGACCCTCACTTGGGACC
Source organism: Gemmatimonadota bacterium (assembly GCA_040904885.1). Lineage (GTDB taxonomy): Bacteria > Gemmatimonadota > Gemmatimonadetes > Longimicrobiales > Gaopeijiaceae > JAWLHJ01. The sequence goes on from JBBDSN010000228.1 coordinate 3,712, forward strand.
TGCCCGCCCGCCCGTTGGCTTGGCCCGTCGTCGTGCTCGTGGTCGCGTCGCTGGCGGCGTGCGAGCCGGCGCAACAGGCGTCCGTGCCGGGCGACGACGACGTCACCGCCGACGTCCGGCCCTCCGGCTCGTTCCCCTACGAGCCGACGGGCGCCGAGCGCCATGCGATCCTCGAACCGCTCCAGACGCTCTTCGATGCGCTCGAGGCCGGCGACGCCGAGCTTCTCCGCTCGGTCGTTCGCCCGGGGACAACCATGGTGTACGCCGAGACCCGCGACGGGGTGACGACGCAGAGCACCGTCACACTCGATCAGCTTGCCGAGCGTATCGAGTCGAGCACGGTTCCCCTGATCGAGCGCATGTGGTCGCCGGTCGTGATGAGGCGCGGCCCCGTCGCCACGATCTGGACGCCGTACGACTTCTACAACGGCGAGGAGTTCAGCCACTGCGGCATCGACGCGGCGACCCTCCTCCGTGAGGACGGTGCATGGAAGATCGTCGGCCTCTCGTGGACCCGGGACGAGCCTCCACGCTGTGATCTGCATCCCGACGGTCCGCCTTCGGGTTGAAGCGACGCGGGCGGCGGAGCGTCGTTGCCAAAACGTTACCCGTCCCCTGCGCAACCGGATATCACGACCGGTCAGCATTCATCATGACCCATCGAGCCTGGATCGCCCTCATGACCTTGCTGCCCGCAGCCGCCGGCCCGTCCAGCGTACCCGACGGGCCGCACAACATCGCCCACCGGGGCGCTTCCGGTCATGCTCCCGAGCACACCTTTCTCGCTTGGGACCTGGCCCGGAGCATGGGGGCGGACTATCTGGAGCAGGACCTTCAGATGACGGCGGACGGTGTGTTGGTGGTGTTGCACGACGCCACGCTCGACCGGACGGCCCGCGGACCCGCCGGAAGCTGCAGTGGCCCGGTTCGCGAGCGGACCCTGGAAGAGATCCGGCGCTGCGAGGTGGGAAGCTGGTTCAACGAGCGTTCCCCGGACCGGGCGCGGAGCGACTACGTCGGAGCCCGGATTCCCACGCTGGACGAAGTCTTTGAGCGCTACGGCGCCGACGTTCGCTACTACATTGAGACGAAGCAGCCCGACGAGGCGCCGGGGATGGAAGAGGCGCTTCTTGAGCTCATGGACCGGCACGGTCTCACGCGGGCGGCCGAGCACGAAGGCCGTGTGTTGATTCAGTCCTTCAGCCCGGCGTCGCTTCGGCTGATCCATGAAAGGAATCCCCGCCTGCCTCTGATTCAGCTTCTCGGGTCGGACAGCGCCGAGGTCATCTCGTCACTGGATGGTGTGACGGAGTACGCCATGGGGATCGGTCCTTCGGCCAGCGCCGTGACCGCGGAGGTGGTCGCGGCCGCGAAGGCTCGAGGACTGCTCGTCCACCCTTATACGGTCAACGAGCCGGCCGAGATGGAGACGCTCCTCGAGCTCGGTGTGGACGGAATGTTTACCGACTATCCGGATCGTCTGGCGTCTTTACTCGAAGGGCGCTGAGCGTCCGACGCGGAGTCGGCTCATCGAAGCGCCGCGCGGGCGCTGGGACGAGTTCTGAGGGTGAGTCCAGCGAGAATCAACACGGCCCCCAGAATGCCCGGGGTCCAGACCACCCAACCCGGCGTCCCGGCGTAGTGGGTGACCGCGTTCACGATCGCGTGGGTCATGGGGAAGACGCCGAGCGGCTCGTCGAGTGCCCTCAACAGCCCCTCGAGGTCGGGCAGGAGCGCGGACAGGAGGACCAGGACGCCGCCGGTGGCCAGGCAGAGGGCGCTGGCGCTCAAGACTCGTGAGCCGGTCGATCGGACTCCCATGACGTGTGTTGCCAGCAGAACCCAAAGACCGGTAGAGATCGCCGTGCCGAAGAGCAGGGCGCGGAGGGCGTCCGCGGTCCAGAAAAGGAACCAGAAATGATCGGGGCCCCGCATGGCGGTCACACCGAGCGGTAGCGCGGCGAGGAGCACGAGCGGACCGACCGCTGCGACACCCACTCCGCGGTCCAGGGCTCCGGCCCACGAGCGCGAGAGGCCCGCCGGAATCGCAAGCGCATACACCAGAACCAACGCGAAGACCGCCACGGCGAAGGTACCCGCGTCTGGAAGTACCGCGGCGGCGGCTCCGGCCGTGACGGCGGCGGCGACGAGGGCGATCCCTCCGGCGCGGATGTGCGCCCCGCCGGTCGCCTCGGCCCCCACGGCGGTGGCGGTCGGCCGAGCCGCCGTCGTGCCCGGATACGGACGGAGCGAGGTCCGCCCGTGCCGGGTACCCAGGCCGACCGCCAAGAGGGTCGCGAGTAGGATGGCTCGCACCGACGCCTGAGCGCCGTCCACGCCCCGGGCTCGGGAGACCCACCGCACGGCTGGCTCGAAGTCGAAGGCCGGGAAATCGAGGTCGGCGGCGAAGCGCGCGCGGTGGTCTTGGGCCGCGGTCAGGAATCGCTCCGAGGCGCGTCGCCAGTCGTCTCCGTCCCCCCCGGCGTCGAGCCAACGGTAGTAGAGGAGGAAGGTGGCGCGGAACGCGGCGAGCGTCTCGAAGAGGCTCTCCTGGTACTCCAGCGAGCGCACCATGGCTGGGTAGTCTGGATGCGTGGCGAGGTGCGGCTCCAGGTCGTCGAGTGTCCGCGCCATGGCCCGGGTCAGGTCGATTGCCTCCATCCCTTCGGCGATCGACGATTCGAGATCTCCCGAGACCGTGCGGTAGAGCGTGCTAAGGACGGAGCTCCACCCACCCACGACGTCCCACTCGAAGATCCAGAGGATGGGCGGCACCTCGATGCCCGCGATCTCCACCCGCTGGCGCGCATAGGGACGGATGTACCACGCCTTCTCGAGCGCCTCCCGTGAGGTCATGAGCAGGTCGGCGACGCGATCCGCGGCCTCGGAAGGCAACACCCCATCGGGGTGCGATCCGTCGAAGGTCAGGTGGGCCCATTCCTGAGCGAGGGCGCGGGGGCTCCGGGTCGGGTCCACGGCGAGCCGGGTGGTGGCATACACGCTCGCGTCGGTCCACCGCCAGAAGCCCTCCACGTCGTAGAGGGAGAGGGGGCCTGCACGGAGCGGACCGCCTTCCTGGGCCCACTGCGAGATGCCGACCACGTTCGGCTGGAGGGTCCGGATCTGTGCGAGCGACGCCGCGTGGGCCTTGCCGAGGTAGTTCGGCAAGGCACCGAATCCCTCGAACTCGCGCCGGGCCTGGTATTCGACGATGCGTCGGTGCTCACCCACGAAGAGGGTCGGGTTGATCGGCAGGAAGCCGAAGTAGTCGCCCTGCACGAATTTGGTCGAAACGACCAGTGCCGGGCTCTCGACCGGGCCGAGGGCCGCCTCGTAAACGGCGGGATCGTTGTGCAGCTGGCCGAGCGGGCCGAGACCGACCGACCAGGATCTGAAGATCATCGTTCTGCCGTGGGCCTCGAAGACGGGGAGGAGGGTCCGGAGCATCGTGCGCAGCTGCTCCGGTGTTCGCACACCCATGTAGCTCGCATACTCGGTCCCCTCGACATTGAAGAGGGGACCGGCCTCTCCGATCCGAACCACGACGCCCGCCACACCTGGCATGCGGGTGAAGATCTCGTCCAGCCCTCGGGCGTAGACGTCCCAGAAGGCCGGGTCCCCGGTGCTGGCTGGCCTCATCGCAGCGCTTTCCGCTCCGGTGTCGGCCCCCGTCTGCGTCGATCGGAGGTAACGCTCGAGCGCCGGCGTGACCGCCGGCAGATCCGTCTTCAGGTAGACGGACATGCCGACGCCCGCCGCGTCACCCGCCAAGTCGTTGAAGTACGCGCGGAGCGCCTCGTGCCGGTGCCGCATTGGATCGTGCGCCCCGTACACTTCGGTGCCGCTCCCCGCGCCGTCGAAGTTCACGAGCTCCAGGAAGGCGTCGACCACCACCGCGTTGCTCCCGAACCCGCTCATCCGCCGGACGTACCGGATCCAGTCGCGGCGAACGGCCTCGGCCAGCGTGGGCTCCAGCCAGGGTGGGCCGTCCGTCACGAGGTGATCGAACGCGTGGGTGGCGTGCGAGTAGGTCGTGCCCCACGCCGCCGTGTCGGCCGGGATGCCGACCCCGCCCGCGTCGATGAGGCGGATCTCCAGCGGAGGCGAAGGTGGCTGGCTCGCCAAGGCCGTCTGCGACG
>JBBDSN010000228.1:7950-11392 GCA_040904885.1 Gemmatimonadota bacterium
ACCTGAAACGGAAGGGAGAGCGCGTACCCAGCGGCCATCCCCACGGTGGTGAGCGCGAGGACGGTGAGCGCGGGGCGCTTCCACGCCGGGTCCATCCGGTGCCTCGTCACGAGTTCCTCCGAAAGGGGCGGCCCCGAGGGCGTTCCGACCCCGAGTCAGGCCCGACTTCGACGTAGCAGGAACGTCAAAGTACGGAGGTTCGTTCCCAACGAGCTGTAACGATTCTTGTAACGACAGGCGCCACGAGCTTCTGCCTGTAACGAGCGCACGCCTGCCTCGAGCTGACGCCTACCGGGCCGGACCGGGCGGGATGACTCCCCGGTTGGACAACTGGGCCACCAGTCGCGCGCGCACGGCAGGCGGCAGCGGGGCTGCCTCGGGAAGCGTGCCCTTCAACCGGACCACCAACTCCGCGAAGACGCCTCCGAACTGTTCGCACACGTCACAGGCGCTCACGTGCGCCCGCATCCGCTCGGCCGTCTCCAATTCGAGATCGTCGTCGACGTAATCGGTGAGCCGCGCCAGAACGTCGCGGCAGCGCATCCCCGCGATCTCGCGGTCCATGTCGGCTTGGCTTTCACGCATCGGTGCAGCCCTCCAATGAGCGGAGTTCGGCGAGGACTCCCAATCGTGCCCGGTGAAGCCGGCTCTTCATGGCCGCCAGGCCGAGCCCTAGCATCTCGGCCGTCTCGCCACCCGAGAACCCTTCGAGGTCACGCAGCAGGAGGACCGCTCGGTCGTCGGGTGAGAGCCGCTCGAACGCCCGTTCCAGGCAGTCGCGCAGCGCCAGGGCCTGGAGGGTGCCGTCGGGCTCCGTGCCCCAGCCGGCCCGAAGCCCCAGCTCTTCGAGGGCCTCGAACCGGTCGGGCTCTCCAACACGGGTTCTGTGCTGTTTGCGCAAGGCGTTTCGGGCAATGGAAAACAGCCACGCCCGAGCGGACCCGTCGCCGCTGAACTCGCCGGCGTGGCTCCACGACGCCAGGAAGCATTCCTGGAGCGCGTCCTCCGCGTCGGCCTCGGTCGCCCCGAGCGAGAGGAGGAACCGAAACACCGGCGCCTCGTGGCGCTGGACCAGTGCGGAGAACGCACTCGAGTCACCCCGAGCGCTGCGACGCAGCAGCGATCTGTCGTCAGGCTCGGCTGTCACGTGGGCAGGTACTCACTCCCAGGATGCTGTAGAGAGGACAGGTTCCGGAAAGACCGGTGGCCAATGGGATGAGGCCGACCCAGCCCCAAAGGGTCTGAGGTCCTACGAAAACGAGACTGATCAATCCGGCACCGAGCACGACCCGTAAGACCCGCTCGACGTTGTGCTCGTTTCTGGAGAAGAACCGGGAAGCCATCGTGTGCTCCTTGGTTGAAGGTTGCAAGCCCTGCGTGATCCATCTACTGAATAGATCCTGATTCCGAGGGAAAGGATTCATCGGCTCGCGTGAGCCTCTTCGAGGAAGCGATCGAGTTGGCAGGCGTCTCTGTGACGGTTGCATCATCGCCGGGAGTTTCTGAACGTGGACCCTCGCGCGTCCGCGCCGCGAGCCCACTCCCCAGCAACAGGTGCCGTCGTGACTCTCCGGGACATCCATTTTCCTCCCAAGGACGAACCGCTTCGCGACGACGTGCGCCTGCTCGGCAGCCTCGTCGGCGATGTCATCCGTGAACAAGGGGGCGAAACCCTCTTCGAGGTCGTCGAGCAGGCCCGCCGTGCCGCGATTCGTCGCCGCGAGGGTGCGGACGGGGCCGCAGCCGATGTCGAGGCGGTGCTTCGCAATCTCTCGAGTGAGCAGGCGGCCGAGGTCGTGCGCGCCTTCTCCACCTACTTCCAGGTCGTGAACCTGGCCGAGCGTGTCCACCGGGTGCGGCGAGGCCGTGAGCGGATGAGGGAGGACTCCGCGCCACAACCGGATTCGCTCGCCGATACGGTGCGCCGCCTGCAGCAGATCGGATACGGACCCGACGAGATCGTCGCCCGGTTCGCCGATGCCCGAGTGGAGCCGGTCTTTACCGCCCACCCCACGGAGTCCACCCGTCGGACGATCCTCAAGAAACAGGAGCGGATCGCGGGTGAGCTGATCGCCCGCCTCGACCCGACGCGCACCCCACACGAGGAAGCGGTCTCCCTGGCCCGGATCCGGGAGGACGTCACGACGGCCTGGCAGACGGAGGAGCATCCCTCGGTTCGGCCGACCGTGGCGGACGAACGGGAGCACGTACTGTACTACGTGACCCGGGTGCTCTACCGCGTGGTTCCGGCGCTGCACGAGCGGTTGGATGAAGCGCTGCACGACGTGGGTGCCGTGACCCCCACCGGATTGGGTCCGCTGGTGCGGGTGGGATCGTGGGTGGGTGGCGACATGGACGGGAACCCGAACGTAGACGCAGGCACGATCCGTGACACGCTCCGCCACCAGCGGAACCTCGCTATCGAGGCCTACGAGCGAGATGTAGAGGAGGTGTCCGAGCACCTGTCCCAGTCGGCGTCGCGCGTGTCGTGGAGCGACGGGTTGGCGGCGCTGATCGACCTCTATTCCGAGCAATTCCCGGACATCGCCGACGCGATTCCCCCCCGGCACGCGACGATGGGGTACCGCGTGGCATTCCGACTGATGGGAGCGCGGCTCGAAGCCACCCGCTCGGGAAGCTCCGGGGCCTACGACGGTCCGGACGCGCTCGCGGCGGATCTCGCGGCGGTGCAGGCGAGCCTCGAGCAGAACGCAGGCGAGCATGCCGGGCTCTTCGGTGTTCGGCGCCTTGCCCGCCGGGTGCGGGCGTTTGGATTCCACATGGCTTCCCTGGACGTCCGGCAGGATGCGCGTGAGCTGCGCGACGTCATGGCCGACCTGACGGGCGACGCCGAGTGGCCGGCGCGTTCCCCCGAAGAGCGGACCCACATGCTTCACGAATGGCTCCGGAGTGGACCGGATCCGGATGTCGGCGCGGCGTCCACGACAGACCGCGTGCGGCGCTCGTTGGACGTCTTCCGGGCGATCGGCGAGGCACGGCGGGATTACGGCCGGGAGGCGATCGGCTCCTACATCATCTCGATGGCGCAGGACGCGGACGACGTCCTGACGGTGATGTGGCTCGCCGTGGTCGCTGGCCTCGGTTCCGAGGAGGATTTGCCTCTCGATATCGCCCCGCTGCTCGAGACCGTGCCCGACCTCGAGCGCGCCGGCTCGGTGATGGACGCGCTCTTCACCGACCCGGTGGTCTCCGCGCACCTCGAACGCCGGGGCCGTCGTCAGATGGTCATGGTCGGCTACTCGGACTCGAACAAGGACGGAGGGATCGCGTCCGCCCGGTGGGCACTCCAGCGGGCGCTCTCGAAGATGGCGGACTCCGCCGACCGCCACGATGTCGTGCTCACCGTCTTCCACGGGCGGGGTGGAACGGTGTCGAGGGGAGGGGGATCGGTGCACCGTGCGGTCGCGGCGATGCCGGTGGC
>JBBDSN010000228.1:11492-14468 GCA_040904885.1 Gemmatimonadota bacterium
CCCATCGACGTGATCGAGCGCATGTCCATCGGTTCTCGCCCCGCGTCCCGTCGCTCGGGAGCCGGGGTGGAGGATCTGCGCGCGATCCCGTGGGTGTTCTCCTGGACGCAGTGCCGGGCGATGATCACCGGCTGGTACGGGCTCGGATCGGGAATCGAGGCGGCCGTCCGGGAGCATGGCCCGGACGTCGTGCGGGAGGCCGCCACGGACTGGCCCTTCTTCGATGCGCTGCTCTCGGACGTCGAAATGGTGCTCGCCAAGGCCGACCTCGGCATCAGCGAGAGCTACACACGACTCGCGCCGGAGTCTTCACGAGGCGTCTTCGACGCGATCCGGTCCGAGTTCGACGCGACGTCGCGCGCGCTGCTCGATATCCGCGGGACGGCCGCCTTTCTCGATGGGGACCCGACGCTCCAGCGGTCCATTCGCCTCCGGAACCCCTACGTGGACCCGATGAACGTCCTGCAGGTGGATCTGCTCCGCCGTTGGCGTGCGGAAGGCGCTCCGGACGGAGCGCTACTCGACGCGCTGCTCGCCACTGTGAACGGCATCGCGCGGGGATTGCAGAACACCGGCTGACCGTCTCTCAGTTGCGCGCGGACGCCCTGCGGATGCGATCGAGACCGCGGTGGATCGCGCTCTTTGTTGGAGCCACTCCACGCATCTTCGATTTCGCGGGCGGCGACAGGGATACCAGCGCTAGCGGCGCTGCGTCGGCGTAGCGGCGAAGGCCGACCTGGTCGCCTTGAGTTCGCGCGATCGCCTGAAGCCGGGTACGAGCGTGATCCACCTGTTCCAGGTGTCCGCATCGGATGGTTTCCAGAAGGGCTTCGCGAGCGCCGTCGATGTGGCCATGCATCATCAACATGTCGGCAGCCTCATGTCCGACGCGCCCCCGATCGATCGGATCGTGGTAGCGCGTCCCGGCGGCCCAGTAGTCTCTCATGGCACCGGAAACGTCGCCCCGCGCGCGACGCACTCGCGCTCGCCCTTCCTGCGCGACGGCAGCGGCTTCGCTGTCCCCGGCTTCGAGGGCCGAGCGCAGGGCGGTGCCGAGCTGGGCCTCCGGATTCTCGGAGAGTAGCGCGTGCCCGATCATCGCCATGTGGCCCAAGGTCACGGCTGCGTCGCTCGACTCCGTCACCCGGTCGTAGAACAGGCGAGCTCGGTCCACATGGCCAGCCTTGCGGGCGACGCGGGCGGAGTGGAGCAGGATCTCGGCGTCCGAGGGTCGGAACGAGCGGGCGAGCGAAAGCACCTCATCGCACTCGTCGAGCAGGCCTCGTGCTTCGAGGCCCCCGGCCCACTCGAGGAGTGCGCTCACCAACGGGGCGACATCTGGAGCTGCTGCGGTGGCCACGTCCAGCGCTCGGCTCGTCGCTTTCCGTTCCCACGGGTCGGCCAGGTCAGCGACGGCCGTGTAGGCTCGCCGCGTCAGGAACGAGGGTTCGGTGGGCTGAGCCTCGCTGGTGGCAAGCACACGCAGTACCATGCGGCGCGAGTCCGAGCCGGGCTCACCCCGTTGCTCGGATCGCGTCTCGCGGCGCTCAAGCGGTGCGGTCTTGATCTGCTCAGCCATCGGTCGGCCTCGACATTGAAATCCATTCTCAACACCGAAGCGTAGTCGTTGGCTTTCTACGGGTCAACGCTTACGAGTCGCATCCAAAAGGAAAAGGGCGCCGGAATGATTCCAGCGCCCCTCCCGTGTCTCAAGCCGGCTACCGTTTGTCGAAGTGGGCCCTACTCATGGGCGCATCTGCGATTGATCACGGACCCTTTACGGACGTGCCTTCGGCTTTTCCGGCGCGTACGTGCCGCAAACTGGCTGCCCGCCCTGCATTTTCACCTGGACCGAGCTGGCGGTACAGGAATTCTCCTCATTGTGCTTGCATTCGGTCGCGGCGCACGACGCGACTGCGGCGGTCTGCGTGGCGGCACTTCGCTGGGGGTTGCCATCGTGTCTCTCCTTGCATCGCTTGGACGAGTGTCCAGCTTCTGCACTGAAGCTACGGGTTTCCGTAAATATTTCAATGACAATGACTTACGGCGTTACAAACAAGACTGAGGCTCACTCTCAGCGTCCGGCTGTGGACGCCCGGCCTCAGCTTCCCCCGCGGATCCGCTCCCGTTGCGCCGCGGCGATCTCGACCAGCCGCCGGAGCTCATCGATGGGCTCGTCGTGATCGTCGACCTGGAGCCGGAGCACCACGTCGTTGTTCAGCCACACGCCGCCATCTTCCTGAACGATGAGCATCGCGGCGGATTGCATTCCCCGCCGGTCTCCGCCGGCGGCCTGCCCCGCTTCGAGCGCGGCGAGCAAGCGGAACGAAAGATGACCCGCCGTGGACTCGAACGCCTCCACCATCGCGTCGACCACCTCCGGCCCGGCCAGGATGTTGCCCTGCGCGGACACGTGCCGACCGATCCGGTGTCCGGCCCATTCCGACGCGCTCGGACCCGTATGGGCTGCGACCGCGCCACTGGCGTCCATGACCGCGAACTGCCGACCCTCGATGGGCCAGCCGTCGGGCCGCGGATTGGGGTCGTTGCGCAGCAGGGCAGCCGCGACCTCGTGCGGGTCGAGCCCGCTCGAGAGAAGCTGGAGAGCCTGGGGTCCGTAACTCACGTCGATCACCGCTTGCGTGGCCACTGCGCCCACTCCCGCCTCGGCCCACAGCACCCCATTCCCGACGGAAAAGACACGGGACTGCACCGCCCCTCCGACCTCTCCGGTCTCGGGGTCGTAACCCAGGATCGAGAACGTGGCGACGACGGGTGGGGGAGCGGGTGCCTCCTGGGCCGGTGTCGTTCGGGGCAGGAGACAGAGGGTCATGACCGCCGCGACGCTCGCGCAGGGTCTTAGAGCTCGGCCGGCCTGGCGCACGCGCAGGCCAACATTCTGGAGAGGGTACATGTCATCCTCGTTGGAGTCGGGTTCTTCCGCGCGAACATGCGGTGAGTCGGGGCCAACGGCCA
>JBBDSN010000229.1:0-2342 GCA_040904885.1 Gemmatimonadota bacterium
ATTCGGAAGGCGAACCTCGTCTTCACGTGGAAGTGAGGAGATAGAAGATGGCGAACGCGGCCCAGATCGTAGCGGCTTTCAGAGACGTGGCGTCGACCAAGAGCTTGTCCGAAGAGGAGATGGCTGACCTCGTCAAGGACGGGATCCTGGCCGGGCTCGCGCGCATCTATGGCCCGACGGTCCAGGCCGAGATCGACATCAACGAGGAAACCGGGGAGTTCAACATCGTCGTCCTTCGCCGCGTGGTGGAGGCGGTCGAGGATTCGGCTTCCGAGATCTCGCTCGAAGAGGCTCGTTGGGACGACGAGACCTTCGAGGTCGGTGATGTCATGGAGATCCCGGTCGACTTCACGCAGTTCGGCCGGAATGCCGTGATGGCCGTGAAACAGCGCATCGTGCAGCGCGTCCGCGAGAACGAGCGCGAGCGGATCCGGGATGAGTTTTCGGATCAGCTCGGCCAGCTGCTGTCCGGTGAGATCCAGCAGATCGAGCGCGGCAAGCTCGTCCTCCTGATGAACCGGTCCCGCGATGCCGAGGCCATCATCCCGTGGAAGGAGCAGAACCCCCGCGAGCGTTTCCGACAGGGAGACCCCATCCGCGCCGTTCTCAAGAAGGTCGAAGAGACGCCGAAGGGACCTCGCCTGATCATGTCACGGGCGGATCCGGGGTTCGTGTCCGCGCTGTTCAAGCTCGAGGTCCCGGAGATCCACCAGGGCATCGTCGAGATCAAGGAGATCTCCCGTGAGGTGGGGGGGCGCACGAAGATCGCGGTGTACAGCCGTGACGAATCGATCGACCCGGTCGGTGCGTGCGTCGGCCTGAAGGGCTCGCGCGTGCAGGCGGTCGTGTCGGAGCTCGGGGGAGAGCGCATCGACATCGTGCCCTGGCATCCCGATACCGAGGTTTTCGCCCGCCGGGCGCTGGCGCCGGCGCGCGTGTCCAAGGTGTTCACGGACCTGGAGCGTCGCGTCGTCACTGCGATCGTGGACGAGGACCAGCTGTCGTTGGCCATTGGGCGTAACGGTCAGAACGTGCGGCTCGCGTCCCAGCTCATCGGTTGGCAGATCGATCTTTACGGGTCCCGGGAGTGGGTGGAGCGGGGCTCGGAGCTGGCCCAGTTCGAGAGCTCTTCCGAAGACGAGTTCGAGACGGCCGACTTCCCGCTTTCGGAGTTGGAGTTGCCGCCCGCGGCCCTGGCGGCGCTTTCTGAGGCCGGGTATCATACATTTCTCCAAATCATCGATTTGGAGCGCCGGGACTTCTTGGAGATTCCAGGGATCGGAGAGGCCCATACCGACCGGTTGCTGGAGTTGATCGACGAACTCACCGTGGTCGAGGGTGAGCCCGAGTCGGGCGCCGACGAGGAAGCTGCGGACCAGGCGGACGACGCCGGTGAAGCCACGGACCAGGCGGACGACGCCGATGATAGCGGCGAAGCCCCGGCGGAGAGCACCGTCGAGGACGACGCGGGTGCGGACGAGGATGAGCGGGACGACGCGTGACGCGCTCGCGATTCTGGGACTCGCACGCCGCGCGGGTCGCGTGTCGGGCGGCACGGAGGCCGTCAGGCAGTCGATCCGGGACGGGCGGGCGAGGATCGTGGTGATGGCCATGGACGCATCCAAGACGCAGTTGGATAAAATTCGAAGCACGATACATAATCGGACGATCCCCCAGGTCTTCCTGGGGGATCGAAACATGTTGGGGGCCGCGATCGGGTCGTCGCCGCTGGCCGCGGTGGCGGTTACGGACGCGTCGTTCGCAGCCCGGCTCCTGGAGGAGCTCGGGCAGGACGAGCGCGGTGGCGCTCCCGACGAATCGGAGGCACGAAGTTAGTATGCAGGTTATCGAGCTGGCAGAAGACCTCAGGGTCGAGACCGACGCGCTGATCGCGCTCCTGCGTCAGATGGGTATTCCCGTCACCGACGAGGAGGCCACGATCACGGACGGTCAGAAGGCCAAGGTACTGGCCAAAGTGGAGCGAGAGCGGCGGGCGGGTCGAAAAGACCCGGCCGAAGCCATCCGCGCGGCCGTGGCGGAGACTGCGTCCAGCACCGGTCGCCGCCGCCGCCGCCGTCGCGAGCCCGAGCCCGAACCCGAGTCCGCCGAGGTGGACGAGGCGGATGAACAGGATGAGGTGGCTGCCGAGTCCGAGGTCGAGGAGGCCGAGGTCGAGGAACCGGCTCCCGAGGCTCCGGCCAAGAAGTCGAAGAAGAAGGTCGAAAAGATCGCGGCCGAAGCCGATTCGGACGAGGTCGAATCCGCCCCGGAGGCCGAGGAAGAGGTCGAGGTCGAAGCCGAAGTCGAAGTCGAAGTCGAGCCGGCGGACGAAGCCGACGAGG
>JBBDSN010000230.1:0-2306 GCA_040904885.1 Gemmatimonadota bacterium
TGAACCCGTGGCGCTGCAATCCTGGTCGTCTGCCTTCTTCAACAGCCTTCTAGCGCCCTCCGCGGGGCCGGATCCGCGTCGGCTCGATCGGCTTCACGGCGGGGGGCGCGATGGAGTGCCATACGCGCTCGAGCCATCCGAGCACGCCGCCGCGGCAGTCGTCGAACTGGACGGAGCCTGTATGCACCCAGGCCTCTTCGGGCTGTGCGCCCGACCGCGGCATGCAACCCTGGCCCAACGCCTGGCCGTTCACCGGATCGTAACGGACCTGCTGCACGCCGACCGGCGGGAGCCAAGAGGCGCTGGACCGGGCGCCCGCGCGCTCGAGGCCACGCATCCAATGGGCCCAGGCAGGTGCGGCCAGGGTGCCGCCGCCGGCCTCACGCACGATGTGTCCGGGTTGATCGAGTCCGATCCAGATGCCGGACACCAGATCGGGGGTGAGGCCGATGAACCAGGCGTCCCGTCCCTCGTTCGTCGTCCCGGTCTTGCCAGCCGCGGGACCGAAGTATCCTTGGGCGCGGACCGCGAAGCCGGTGCCCCGGTCGACGACGTCGCGCATGGCGTCGAGCACCACGAAGCTGGTCGTGCGGCCCAGGGCGAAGATGTCCGCTTCCGGGATCTCACGTTCCCACAATACGGTGCCGGTCTTGGTCTCGATGCGCTCGATGAGATGCGGTTCCACGACGCGGCCCCCGTTGCCGAACACCGCGTAGGCCCCCGTCATCTCCAGCAGGGAGGCATCGAACGCCCCGATCGAGCTGGATGGAACCACGGGGATCGGGCTGGTGATGCCGACGCTCTGTCCGACGGTCCGGACCGCGTCGAGGCCGATGTCCATGGCGAGGTGCGCGGCCGCCCGGTTCGAAGAGCGCACCAGTGCCTCTCGGAGCGGCAGGATCGTCTCGTCCACGTGGTCCGCCGGCAACCATGGGCCGCTCGCGCTCTGGATCGGCACGGTATCCGCGGATACGAGCGCGAGGATCCCGATGCCGCGCTCGATGGCCGATGCGACCAGGAACGGCTTGATGAGCGAGCCGACCTGGCGACGCGCCTGGTCGACCCGGTCGAACTCGGAGTACGCGAAGTCCCGCCCCCCGATCCATGCGCGCACGGCTCCGCTGTAGGGGTCCAGAGCCACGGCCGCCCCTTGCAGTCGAACGGTCGAGTCCGTGACCGCGTATCGCCCCCAAGCTCCTCCCTCGATCCCGTCCAGCTGGGCCGACAGCGCACGTTCGCCCTCCCGCTGAATCACCGGATCGACCGTCGTGACGACGCGGAGCGCCTGCGTGCCGGCGAGATCCGGGGCCACGGCTCGCAGCTCACGCGTCACGGCGGCGCTCATGTACGTGCGGCGACGCAGGAGCTCTGGCTCCGGCGTCGTCTCGAGCGGGGCCTCTCGTGCCGCTTCGGCCTCCTCGAGCGTGACGAGACCCTCCAGCGTGAGGATCGCGAGCACCAGGTCCCTGCGGTCCCGGGTGCGCTCGGGGTGCCGCCTGGGCTCGAAGCGCTCCGGCCCCTGCGTCATGCCTACGAGTGTCGCGAGCTCCGCGAGGCCCAGGTCGGCGACACCCTTGTCGAAGTAGTGACGCGCCGCGCGCTCGATCCCGTAGATGCCGTTGCCCATGTAGATCGCGTTGAGGTACAGCGTGAGCACGCGCTCGTGACCGAGGCGGTCGATCATGCGAGGGGCCGTCAACGCTTCGATGGTCTTCCTGCGCCAGGGACCCACGTCGCGGAGCGACTCGCTCCAGAGCGTGCGCACGAGTTGCATCGGGATCGTGCTCGCGCCTTCCTCGACACCGCCGGCCCGGAGGTTCCGTATCGCGGCCCTGAGGACTCCGCGTGCGTCCACGCCACCGTGTTCCCGGAAGCGCCGGTCTTCCACGGCGACGAAGGCGTCCCGAACGAGCTCGGGAATCTGCTCGGACTCCAGCGATCGCCGGAGCGGTCCGGCGATCTCGGCCAGCGTTTCGCCGTGGCGGTCGACCAGCTCGATCGCCTCGGGAAGTGGGGCGCCGGCCACCAGCTCGTCCAGGGTGACGCATGCCGTGTCCTTAGGACACGATACGGTGAAGATCCGCGATACGACCGCGACCGAGAGCACGACGAATCCCACGACCAACGCGGCATGCCCCACCCTGCGGCCCCATGGGGTCGACAGCAGGCTACCGAGCTCGGAGCCGAGTTCACGCAGCCGTCGGACCATGGTCGTCACGTAGACCGCTCCGGCAAGCGACCGCGCGCGGTGCATGGGCCTTTCGTACGATGGGAGGTCGGGGGGGTCATGGCGTCGCCGCTGGGGG